>CAZFAL010000007.1:31918-35303 GCA_964516945.1 uncultured Ignavibacteriales bacterium | reverse complement strand
CCTAGAACTAAGGCCACTGAAGTAGAAGCAACAGTTATGGTCGTTCTTAACTTTTTCATCACGTCACGCATAGACCGCTCCATTCAGCTTGCATGTGCCTGTCTTTTGATAATACCGTCAACCATCGCGAGACGGGCAAGTTGAGGATAGACAGGTTCTTTGAAGTGAGTCAATAGCGGCGCTACATCCACCACTGAAGTGTCCGAGATTAGCTCTACAGCCGGATAATTCTTGCTCTTAGCGCCACACCCTGCAAAGACGATTACCGACAATATGACTAAACAAATGCCGGAACCTGTATGCCTCATAAGTTCTTTCATCTTCTGAGTAGGTTGGGAGGCATGCGCTCCCGACGCTTTGTTGCAACATGTTACAGTTGCCCTTGCCGAAACATGTCAAGAGCGGTGGGCTCCTAACCTACTCGACTACTCTCGCTTCTTCGGAAGACCGATTTCGGCTCTCTTCGGTAGTACGTATACACTCAATAACAGGTTGTCCACTACGTCAAGCGCTAGGCACAGTTGATCCTGGGAATGATGTTTGACTTCGTGTGCAGCCGCATTACCAAGAGATCGTAAGCGTTGCAGGGTTTCGGCTCCGTCGGATGACAAGACCGATTGTCCAACGAGGTCTCTTATCTTGTCGTATAGGTCCTTACCAGAGGCATTCTTGTCCTTGCACACAGTCTCAACAATCGCCCTTATTCCCATTCCTGCCAGTATAACTTGTTGGTTGTTAAGCGATTTAATCGTCTCCTCGTAAATATTTCTCAGTTGCACAGGGAGGAACTGGATGTCAGTGATTGCAGTCCTCCCATCATACGGATTAGGATAGACATTTACTTCAACCCCTTGGACATCCTGACCGTACACATCCACAAAATCATGTTCAGAATCTGTGTGACTCATCCGAAATGCGGTGTTTTCACAACCAAGACATTGAACAATTTGGAATTCATCTGTCCAGTCAAACCATTCGTCGCCACCCCAATGTTCCTTGCCATTTATGACGGTATCAGCAAGGACTACGTGCTGAGTTACATTCTTGCAAATCCGGCAACGAACCTTGACACGATTAGTTACATTTTTGTTATGTGTAATTGTCGTTTTAGCCAACTTCCACTCCAATATGGCCGGCGCCTGGTCTCTATTGTGTCCAACCCAAGGCGCCCCGAGGGACGCCACTACGGTTGGGTTGTGATTGTTCTGCTTGCACGTCAAATCACGACGCCTCATCACTTCCCAGCACATCCAGAATAAACGCATACTCAAACGCGATCTCTTTCAGGCG
Organism: uncultured Ignavibacteriales bacterium; assembly: GCA_964516945.1. Lineage (GTDB taxonomy): Bacteria > Zixibacteria > MSB-5A5 > GN15 > JACZUZ01 > JAJRPJ01. The sequence continues at coordinate 34,013 of CAZFAL010000007.1, read as the reverse complement.
TTTGAATCTGCCGGAGGCGCCACCGTGGCCGGCGTCCATGTTGGTTTTCAGCAACAGACGGTTGTGATCGGTTTTGAGCGCGCGTAGTTTGGCGACCCATTTGGCCGGCTCCCAGTATTGCACCTGCGAATCATGCAGGCCGGTGGTCACCAGCATATTCGGGTAATCCTTCGCAGTGACATTGTCATACGGCGAATAGGACAGAATATAGTCATAGTATTCCTTCTTGTTCGGATTGCCCCATTCGTCATACTCGCCGGTGGTCAGCGGAATATCCGGGTCAAGCATGGTGGTGATAACATCCACAAACGGCACCGATGCGACAACGCCTCTCCAGAGGTCCGGACGCATATTGACAATCGCGCCCATCAGCAACCCACCGGCGCTACCACCCATCGCAAACAGTTTGTCCTTCGCGCAGTACTTTTCGGCAATCAAGTATTCACCGCAATCAATGAAGTCACGGAATGTGTTTTTCTTCTTGAGCAGTTTGCCGTCCTCATACCACTGACGACCCATCTCCTGCCCGCCGCGAATATGCGCGATTGCATAGACAAAACCCCTATCCAGCAAACTAATCCTCGCCGAGCTGAAATAAGCGTCCATGCTGTAACCGTATGAGCCGTAGCCATAGAGCAACAGCGGGTTGTGTCCGTCTTTTTTGAGCCCTTTGCGATAGACAATCGACAGCGGAACTTTGACACCGTCGCGCGCGGTGGCATAGAGACGTTCAGTGACATAGTTATTCTTATCAAACCCGCCAAGCACCTCGTCCTCTTTGAGCGTGGTCTTCTTGTGCGTGTCCATATTGTAATCAATAATAGTGCGCGGGGTGGTCATCGACATATAGCCATAACGCAACTCCGGTGTGTTGAACTCATGATTGTCGGTGGTATAGGCATAATAGGCCGGCTCACCAAAATCGATATAGCTCTCTTCGCCGGTTTTCCAGTTGCGCACACGCAGTTGAATCAGGCCATTCTTGCGCTCCTCGACTACAAGATACTTTTTGAAAATATCGAAATCCTCAAGCAGAACATCAGCGCGATTGCCAATCACTTCCTCCCAGTGTGATTTGCCGGTTTTGTTCAGCGGGGTACGCATCAGACGGAAGTTCTTGGCGTCAAGATTGGTGCGGACATAGAAATGATCGCCGAAATGCTCGATTGAGTATTCCAGATCCCGCTCGCGCGGCTGAAAGACAGTGAATTTGCCATTCGGATTGTCAGCGTCGAGGAAACGGGACTCTGTGCTGAGAGTCTGCTCGGAGCTAATGACGATATATTTCTGTGATTTGGTCTTGGAGACGCCACAGTTGAATGTCTCGTCTTTTTCATTGAAGACAAGCTCGTCTTTGGCGGCGTCGGTTCCGAGTGTGTGACGGAAGATTTTGTCCCACCGCAGAGTTTCGGGGTCCTGCTTGGTGTAGAACAATGTCTTGTTGTCATTCGCCCAAACCATATTGCCGGTTGAGGACGGAATCAAATCGTCATAGTCCTTGCCGGTTTTCAGATTGCGGAAATGGACTGTGTAAATCCGCCGTCCGGTTGTATCGACCGCATAGGCGACAACATTGTTCCCTGTGCTGACTTCAACACCGCGAATGGCAAAATACTCATGCCCCTCGGCGAGTTTGTTGCCGTCGAGCATGACTTCTTCGGCGGCGTCAAGTGAGCCCTTCTTGCGGCAATGAATTGCGTATTCACTGCCCTCTTCGTAGCGCGTGTAATAGAAGTAGCCATTATCGCGATACGGCACAGACTCGTCATCCTCCTTGATACGCGCCTTCATTTCCTTGAACAGCTCGTCTTCGAGCGGCTTGGCATGCGCCATCACTGCTGCGGTGTACTCGTTTTCGGCCTTGAGATAGTCGATTACTTCCGAGTTCTCGCGGTCCTTGAGCCAGTAATAATTGTCAGTGCGCACATCACCAAGATTTTCGAGCTCGTGCGGGACAATTTTCGCGACAGGCGGGGCGCCGACATTGGTGGCGTCACCGGATTTTGTGCATTGGACAGTCATAAACAGCAGAAACGCTCCTCCCAGGGAAGTTGCAATAAGGTGTTTGAAGTTGTTACGCATGATTGCGCTCCTT
>CAZFAL010000007.1:0-31818 GCA_964516945.1 uncultured Ignavibacteriales bacterium | reverse complement strand
TCCCAGGGAAGTTGCAATAAGGTGTTTGAAGTTGTTACGCATGATTGCGCTCCTTTTCCATCAGTTCGTAATACCATGGTTTGTAACTTTGTGCTTGGAAATCTCATGCTTTGTGTCATTATGTATCGCTTATCTCCACGCCTTTCCAGAAGGCGATATAGTTTTTGATTTGTTTGGCGGCTTCCATCGGCTCGGAGTAGTACCATGCGGCATTGGCGTTTACTTTCTCGTCCACGACAATATCAAAGTAACTCGCCTCGCCTTTCCAGCCGCAGAAAGAGGTATGCGCGCTCTCTCGCAGGAACTTGCGATTCACCGACTCCGGCGGAAAGTACTGATTCCCCTCGATTTCGATTGTCGCATCACTCTCGGCGATAACAGCGCCATTCCAGATTGCTTTCATGTCCGCCTACTCCTTCCCACGCTTTCCAAGATAGCGCAAACAACACCCGGCGGCAACTGTGAGACAGAGAGGCGCTCAGGGGAAGAATCGTAGGTCGGGTACCCGCTTTGGGAACCAGATTAGACGTATGGATGACAAATGTTCTTATCAAGCGACATAGTTGATTCAATCGTAGTGGCGTCCCTTGGGGCGCCTTGGTGGATTGCGACTAACAGTCTCCGTTTGCAGACAAGGCGGGGCAAGCCCCGCCACTACGACTAATATCTTAACTGTTTCTTGCTACCTAATATGTCTACGTCATATCTGAGCAGCATCATAAACACATCTTCCGGAACTCCTGCGCCGTTCAATGGTTGTATTTGACCGGCGAGTGGACTAACTTGCCTTGTGGACAATGCGCAGGGGCGTTTGGCTTCTGCCTTGTCCGGCAACATGCGAATTATCAGCTTATGGAGCGCGTACAATGAGTTATCTCAAAACAACAAATGACTTCTACAAAAACGCCGCCGAAACACCGAATACCGGACTCTGTTGCACCACCTCCCCGGTCTGGCTGTTTCCCGGGTTGAATATCCCGCAGAAGATGCTGGAAATGAACTACGGCTGTGGCGCCACCGTGCACCATCGTGACCTGACCAATAACCCGACTGTGCTCTACGTCGGAGTCGGCGGCGGGATGGAATTGTTGCAATTCTCCTATTTTTCGCGTAAACCCGCCGGGGTGATTGGTGTGGACACAGTGCCGGAAATGCTCGCGGCCTCGCGGGAGAATTTTGTCGAAGCCGAGAAAACCAATGACTGGTTTCGGCATGAGTTTGTGCGGTTGGTTGAAGGCGATGCGTTGAACCTCCCCGTTGATGACAGCTCCGTCGATGTAGCCGCGCAGAATTGCCTGTTCAATATCTTCAAACTCGACGACCTCAAGTCCGCGCTGGCTGAGATGTATCGTGTGCTCAAGCCGCATGGCAGATTGGTGATGTCCGATCCAGTTACACCGGAGATATTGCCGCAGTCGTTACAGGATGATGAAACCTTGCGCGCGATGTGTGTCAGCGGCACGCAAACGTACGAGCGCTATATCGGCGCCTTGATTGAAGCCGGTTTCGGCACAATTGAAATCCGCGCCCGCAGGCCATACCGTTTGCTCGACCCCAAGCGCTACCCGGCGCTCCGGCATCCGGTTCTGTTAGAATCACTCGAAATCGCGGCTATTAAGGACCCGATGCCTGAGGACGGCGCCTGTGTATTCACAGGCCGGGCGGCGATTTACTTTGGTGAGAACGATACCTTCGATGACGGCGCCGGACATGTCATGCAACGCGACATGCCGCTGGCGGTCTGCGACAAAACTGCGGCAAAGTTTGAAGCGCTCGGACGAGATGATATCATGGTGACACCCTCGACATTTTTCTACGACGGCGGCGGGTGTTGTTGAGCTGATTTGAACTGAACGATGCCTCACACCTACGACCTTATCATCATCGGCGCCGGCCCGGCCGGAATTGAAGCCGGGCTTGCCGCCTCGACTGCAGGACTGGATTTCCTGATTCTCGAACGCGGGCGAGTCGCCGAAAATATGCGCCGCTGGGGATTCGTGACAATGTTTTCTCCCTGGCGGATGAATGTTTCAGCCAATGGCGAGGAGCGGATTTCTCTCGATGAACTCAACCCCGACGCCTTCCCTACGGGAAATGATTATATCACCCATTACTTAAATAAGCTTGCGCAACACGCTGATATGCAGGAGCATATCAAAACCGGCGTCAATGTCCTGCGCGTGGGCCGTGACGGCGCATTCAAGAACACGTTAATCAGTGACTCACATCGCGCATCCCTACCGTTCACCTTGCTCACCGAAGAGATTACTGCAAACGGTGAGCGTGCCGAAAGTAATTTCAGCGCGCGCGCAGTCATCGACGCCTCCGGTGTTTACGGCAATCACCGCTGGCTCGGCTCCGGCGGGATACCCTGCATTGGTGAGCGCGAAAACAGAAAGTATATCAGCTATGAGTTGGCAGACATTGCGCCCGCTGTCGAAAAGAGTGAATTGCAATTGCATATCGCCGTAGTCGGCAATGGCTTTTCGGCCTGCACACTATTAGAGAGCGCGAAAGAATTGAACGACTCCGGCAAACGTATCAATGTCAGTTGGATTACCGCAGAGAAAACTACTGCGCCTGTGCGCGAGGTCGCTGATGACCCGCTTCCCTATCGCGCGCGTCTGGCGAAACTGGCTAATACGCTGGCGGCAGATCCACCTGACTGGCTGAACTACAAACCCGGCTACCGAATCACAAGAATCAAAAGCAATGAGCCGAATGAGCAGGCGGTGACAGTTACTATCAGCGGGAAATCAGAAGAAGACACCATGCCGCTTGTTGTCCAGCGCATCTTCGCGCTGGTCGGCTATGTGCCGGACAGACGCATCTATGAGGAGTTGCAGGTGCATGAATGCTGGGCGACATCGGGGCCGATGAAACTCGCGGCATCGCTATTGTCCCAACAGGGCGGCGACTGCCTGACACTAACAACTGAGGGTGACACATTGCACAACCCAGAGCCGAATTTCTTCATCATCGGCGCCAAAAGCTACGGTCGCAATCCGGATTTCCTAATTGACAGATTAAAGGCGCAGGTGGCTGTTGTCTTTGAAACGCTTGCTTCAAGTATTCCGTGACGATAGCGTCGCAACGTTGTTCTTGGCGCTCTTGATCGCTTTTTGAATTGCGCGGCCTAACGTTTTCGAATCTACCGGCTTAATCAATAGCGCAGAGAATCCGAGTTCGGTAGCGACTTCCGGTGTAATCGACTCCGCATAGCCGGTAAGGAGTAGCACAGGGATGTCATCACGGATTTGATGCGCCTGACGGACGAGTTGCATTCCTGACAGCTTTGGCATCGTCTTATCTGTGGTTATCACATCAAATACGTCAGGATTAGCGCGTAAAGTCTCTATCGCCGCAACCGGGTCACGTTCCCCGACAACCCGGTAGCCCAGCTTTTGTAACATCTTGACAATCACCTGCAATGTTTGTTCATCGTCTTCGACAATCAGCGCCCGCTCTGTACCTCTGTAGTCATCAATTGTTGGCGTGTCACTCGCTTTGGCGTCTTCATGGAGACGCGGGAAATATACATTGAAAACACTTCCTGCGCCAACTTCGCTTTCGACTGTAATGGCGCCACCGTATTCTTTGACTATTCCGAAAACAGTCGCCAAACCCAAGCCGGTCCCCTGCCCCACGGCTTTTGTAGTAAAGAACGGCTCAAAAATCCGCAGTTGCGTCTGTTCGTCCATGCCACACCCGGTATCGCTCACAGTCAGCAAAAGGAATTCACCCGGCTCAACGCCGAGGGCCTCTGCAGCTTTGCCATCTGTGATGGTCTCGTCTTTTAAGGACACTGAGAGAGTTCCGTCATCTTCGCCTATCGCATGATATGCATTGGTAGAGAGATTCATAATAATCTGATGTATTTGTGTGGGATCACCGGAAATGAGACCGCAATTGACAGGTACATTCTGCTCAATCTTGATATTCGCCGGAAGTGTGGCTTGCAGGAGTTTGAGAGCTTCTTTGACAATCAAGTGAATCATAACCGGCTTGCGTTCAGTTTCACGTTGGCGTGAAAATGTTAAGATCTGCTGAACAAGATCTTTGGCGCGGGCGCTGGCGGTCAATGCACGCTGCAAATCTTCAGTGAGCGGACTATCCGCGGGGAGTTCATCGGCAACCATCTGTGTGAAGCCGCTAATACCCATCAGCATATTGTTGAAATCGTGCGCAATTCCGCCTGCCAGAGCCCCGATGGCTTCCATCTTTTGCGCCTGGCGCAATTTCTGTTCACTCTCCATACGCTCGGTAATGTCACGTTGAACACAGATGAACTTCAGGGCGTCACCCTCTTCATTTTGGATAGCGCTGATTGTGGCTTCTGCAATGTAATGAGAGCCATCCTTTTTCCTGTTCTCAATCGTTCCGCGCCATTCGTTCTCGGACAACAGAGACTGCCACATATCCTTGTAGAACTCCAGGTTCTGTTTCCCGCTGTTCAAAAAACGCGGATTCTTACCGATGACTTCCGCAGCGCTGTATCCGGTAATCTTTTGAAACGCCGGATTGGCATATTCAATACTGCCGGACATGTCAGTGACCATGACAACATCAGAAGACGCGGCAACAGCTTTGCTTAAGAGCTCTGTTTTTCTCTCAGCTCGCGCTCTTTCTAATTCAGATGCCGCGCGAACGGCAAATATCCTGACGACTGACTCCTTAAAAGCCAGGTCAACAATTGGCTTCGAACTTGTCACAGCGAGAAGGCCCAGCGCTTCACCGTCAGAGGACGGTAGCAACGCGCCGATATACCCGTTGATATTGAATCTCTGCGCCTCCGGGGCATCCGGGAAACGCTCCTGTACACCTTCAGCGTATGAGCAGAAACCGTCTACTTTCACTTCGTCACACGGTGTCCCTGTGATACTGTATTCATAATCGGCATACGTCTTCCCCATTGTGAATAGTGAGTGGGAGTGAACGATGTCTTTGTTCTCGCCGACAAATTCGCCAACGACAGCGAGATCCATTTCCAATTCAGATGCAACTAACCGTGTGAGTTCATGGAAGAAGTCTCTCCCTGTCTTCCTGGATACCTGCGTGAAAATCGAGTCAACGACGGCTCTTTTGCGCTCCTCTTCCGCCTTGAATTCCGCTTCAATCCGCGCCATCCGCTCCTCAGCGGCGATTCTGTCAGTGATATCAACAGCGAAGGCAACAAATACCGGCCGTGAATCAAAGTGTGATAACTGCACATGTATCTCAACAGGATATGATGTGCCGTTTTTGCGAGTATGTTTGCTTCTGAACTCAACATTCTTTCTTTCGCCGCGTAACAGTAACTCCTGCACATCATTGACATGATCTTCACCCATACCGCGCGCTATATCGGCCGGACCTAAATCGAGGAGTTCGTCACCGGAAAATCCAAGGTTATCACGAGCCCCTTTGTTGACAAGCACAAACTTCCCGGTCTCGACATCAATGACATATATCTCATTGAGTGATGAATCTATTATCTGTCCAAAAGTAAGCGCATCTTCCTCCGCCTGCCGTTGTCCAGTAACGTCCATGGCATATAGTTGAGCCATCCCGCACTCAGTGATCCCTTGCAGCGCCAGAGCATAACTCCGCCCTGATATTTCGGCATAGCGATTGATGGCGCTTCCGTTCACGATGCAGGACTCGACTGTCTGCCGGTCGAAAACCGGAAGAACATCCGCAAGAGCTCGCGAATCTGGCGAACCAATACCGAGGACAGTCTCTGCCGCGGGGTTTCCCTCGATGATATTGCCGGCGTTATCTACCCGTACAAGGGGTGAGGGATTGTATTTGGCAAAGAGAGCAAGCGCCGTTATCTCCTTTTCGGCCTGCTTGCGCTCCGTTATATCGCGCATCACACCTGCATACATTTGTTCGCCGTTGACAGTGAATTGGCTGACAGTCACCTCAACAATGAAAGTAGTCCCATTCTTGCGCCGCGCTTCAAGATCACGAACTTTGGCGATTTCCCCGGTTGAACTGCCTGAATTGCCGTTCTCGACATACGTGTCGTGACGATGAGCATACTGCTCCGGCATGAGTTTTGTGACACTGGCGCCTATCAACTCATCCCGGCTGTAACCAAACATTGCTGTTGTAGTTTCGTTGACCGTCTGTATCTGACTCTTGCTGTCAATGACAACCATCGCATCAGTGGCTGTGTCAATAACACAACGGTATAGCGCTTCGCTATCTCGCAGTTTTTGTTGAAAGCGCCGCCGACACTCGATTGCTCGGGCAAGTAACAGTGAAATAAGGAGATGAATCAACAGAAAAACAATCGCATAAAGGATGATGTTGAATGAGGCTTGATTTATCGTCTTTGAAACGGTTGCAGAATCAACACGAGAGATGACTATCCACTTGAATGGACTTCTGTCAATATCACCGTCCTGTGAATGTACAATTCGTCTGAGTGATTCCAATTTGCTAATCCCGGACTCATCCGCTCCCAGTGTGATGAACGTAAACAAACCATTGTCACTCATAAGCTGCCCACTATCGGATATCGAAATTGTAGCCCATTCGTGGGGATAACACTCCGAAAACATCTCGTGCGATGGACACGGTTTCTTGCCTGCTGTCCGTTCTTGTGAATGAGAACACCTTAGCGAGTGTCCATTCGCATACACTACTGCGAATCCTGCCCCTTGTGGGCTGCCTTCCACACCGATGTCATCAATAAACTTCTGGATGCGGTAGTCAATTGCGACAACAAGCCGACCGGTCGCTCCATGATTGTTGACCAAGGGAGTCGCAAGACTGAACATGGCGCTCTGGCCGAACTCGTTTCCAGCGGGATTGTCTTTGCTCCATACACCGGAAACATTGACTTCGCCCGGACTGAGCTTGAGCGTGTTTGTGGTGTAGGTTTCGTATTCAGTGGTCGCTACATTCTCGCCATATACAATACGCGCATCACCGGACAAATTATCTACAGCAAGGATCTCATGGTTGGATGTGTCGAGCAAACGAATCCGGGCATATTGGAACTTGTGCTTAGCAACCCATGTAAAAGCCGACGCTACCGCTTTGTAGGGCTTGCCCTGCTTTATCACTACGTCAGTAACTTCATCTGATAGTATCGCGAAATCACTGAACAACTCTCTCACACGGGAACCAACAAACTGACTCTTGCCCACACATAAGGAACGCTGTGAGGCCTCCAAAGTAGCCAAAGCATGACTCTTCTCAGTCAGAACAAAGTAAAAAGCTACCCCGGCGATAACGACTGAACCGGCCAATGCCAGCTTGAAAAAGCGCTTCAGGACGCCTGTTCGTTGCAAAGCTACGCTTGCCGAATGTGGTTTCTGATTGATCATGAATTCTCAGTCTCGTATAACCGATTGACAGGTGAGGAAATCGCGAAACTTAGCACAAACTTGAGTCACTATTGAAACACTTGCATCAATTGAAACAACAGCCGCAGTCAAACGCAGTAAACCTCTCTGACATTTCAAGTTGTCGGCGCTTTTCAGCAAAAGCGCTACAACAAAATGAATCGGAAAATGAATCGAGGTGGAGGCAGAACGCCTGCCACCTCGATTTTTCCTCTTTCACTCGCTGATGAACATTTCTCTTTGAAACGGCTCAAAAACCTTTCCAGACTGAAACAATTAGGCGCTTTCACTAACTACGAAAATGTCTACTACTGTCCGCAAACCATCGGCCTGACGACTCATTGCTTCCGCAGCGGTAGCCGACTGCTCCGCCCCGGCGGTTTGCTTAGTCACGGAACTCATGTTCACGATATTGCGTAACATCCGTTCAACGACGTGTTCATTGCGAAATGGTCGTTGGCGTTGACACTTGCAGTTTCGAGCGTAATCTGTATCTTCCATGCGGGGATTTTTCCGCTCCATAAACCTGACACTGAATCTGCAATCAGATATTCCAAGAAGGATTATAGTGATTATCTTTACACTCATAGCGACAGACGGAGAGCGCTCATATTCATGGGAGCTTGAGCCGGGCACATATAGTCTTGGCCGCAGCAAGGACTGCGATTTCACTATCACCAATAACACTATCTCCCGGCGTCATGCGTCAGTTACTGTCCCGGACAGTGGAGACTTCATCCACATTGAGGACCTCGGGAGCCACAATGGCGTGGCAATCAACGGTCGGCGCATTGCCGGACAGGAAAAAGTCCGCCCCGGTGATGAATTCATGTTTGGCGAGGTTGAGTGTAAGCTGATTTCTCCGGGCTCTGCCAATTCTCAGGGTTCTTCACATAGAGTTTCCACTGCCACAAGAGCCACGACTCCCGTAGGGGCCGCCACTATTCTCGCTGATATGGACCCCGAGAAATCTGTCGTTCTCTCAATCAACGAGGCGCTCTCACCCTTACCGCGAAAAGCAACAGACTTACCGGAGTTATTACCCACGCTCTTTGAACTGGCCCGCAAGCTCTCTTCACCCGAAACAGAAGAGCGAATGCTCGACACCTCGCTGGAACTGATAACGCGCGTTATTCCATCAGAGAGAGCGGCGGTTTTGCTCCGCACAGATCCGTCGGAGGAAAAGCAATCAGAAGACACCGGGACAGAGGACTTACATAGCGAGGTCTATACTGCCGCACTGCGAATTCCATCCGGTAGAGATCCCGGCGCATTCCACATTTCACGCAGGATAGTTGAGAGCATTTTTTCCGAGAAAAACGCCGTCCTGATAGGCAGTCTTAAGGACGACCCACGATTCGCCCAGCAGGAGTCTTTGATAAGCTCTAATATCGCTTCAGCGATGGCGGCGCCCCTCTTTGACGAAGGCAAAGCCCTTGGCATTCTGTATGTGGACACGACCAATCCACTCCATACGTACAGCAACGACCATCTGCGCCTGCTGGCGACATTTGGCAATATCATTGCCGCCAAAATGCTCAATAACGCATTGCTGAAGGAGCGTCAGCAAAAAGAGACGATGGAAGCCGAAATGAAACGAGCTGAGAAAATTCAGCGCAACCTGCTGGCGGCTGAGCTTCCACAAATACCGCATTGCGCCTTACATCCATTCCTCCAGCCCTCACGACAAGTTGGAGGTGACCTCTATGATGTCTCGCTTCTGCCGGATGGACGCTTGTTTTTTATGGTGGCTGATGTCAGTGGCAAAGGTATCGGCGCGGCGCTGTTAATGACAAACATTCTGACCTCTTTCCGGGTATTGAAATCTGCGGGAGATTTTCAGTTGCTGGATGCAGTCACGCGGGTGTCGCTGCAGTTGCACGCCGCCAGCGACCCGGTTGATTTCGCCACATTATTCGCCGGGACTGTTTCCCCTGATGGATCACAAATCACCTATGTCAACGCCGGGCATAACCCGCCTTATATCTTGCGAACCGACGGAGCGATAGAAGAGCTTCCCGCCTCAGGCACAATGATTGGCGCCTTTGACTTCAGCTCATGGCAGGAGGAGACAGTTGAGTTTCATCCTGATGATTTACTGCTTATCTTCACTGACGGAGTCACCGAGGCGGAAGACACCGACGAAGAACAATACGGAGAAGAACGACTAATGGCTGACCTCCGGACTTGCGCAGGCGGCGCTCCGGTGGAAATCACCGAAACCTTGCTTGAGCGGCTTCGTACATTTGTCGGGGAGGCCCCTCAATCTGATGATATCACAACACTGATCTTGAAGAACGTGAAATAAAAGAGCTATCAAGGATGATTACGGCAGGACAACTCGTAGGACATTTCAGGATTATCGAGAAACTCGGCTCAGGCGGCATGGGTGACGTATTTCTGGCCGAAGACACCAAATTGGGCCGCAATGTGGCCTTGAAATTTCTCCCGGCGGATTATTTCACAGACGCCGAACGTCTCGGTCGGTTTAAGCGTGAGGCCAAAACCGCCGCCCAGATTTCCCACCCGAATGTGACAGCGATTTATGACCTTGGGACTTTCCGTGATCCTGAATCCGGGGATGAGTCGTTGTACATTGTCATGGAGCATGTCAACGGCGAGTCGCTCAAGAGCAGACTCTCAAACAAAGAAACTGACCTATCCGAGATTCTGCGCATCGCTGAGAAAATCGCGGCAGGTCTTTCTGCGGCGCACAAAACCGGCATCGTTCATCGCGACATAAAAGCAGACAATATTCTCATCAATGAGGACGGCGAACCGAAAATCCTGGATTTCGGACTCGCAAAATTTGCCGAAGCCGCAGTGTTGGAGGATGCCAACAAGCCGGACGCCGATATCGATGATGAGGACGGCGATACAATATCCCGTGAATTGACACAGGCGGGAAAGATCGTCGGAACCGTCACCTACATGTCCCCTGAGCAGGCTCGTGGTGAAGATATCGACACACGCTCTGACATTTTCTCTTTCGGTGTGCTGTTGTACCGCATGTCCGCCGGTGAATTCCCGTTCAGCGGCCCGACACAGGTCTCGACCTTAGCCAAAATACTCGAAGCCACACAAGACCCGCCCAGCGCAAAAAATAACGCTATCCCGCCGGAACTGGAACGGATTATCACCAAATGCCTCCAAAAAAATCCGGCTGACCGCTATCAGGACACCCGTGACTTAGTCCTCGACCTGCGGAGTTTGCGACGTCAATTCGACAGCGGAATAACAGACAGTGTCTCTTCAATCAGCTCTCCAGCTATCCCGAAAGCGCCCAGGGCAAAGCGGAAACGAATAATTGTCACATCAGCTATCATCGCCACGTCTGCGTTCATGATCACAATGATAGTCACGCGGTCTCCGAAGGAAACAACGTCTGTCACTCCAGTCGTTCCTGTCTCTGAAAACAGCATTGCAATCCTCGATTTCTCAAACAAAACCAGCGATAACGAGCTACAGTGGTTGGAGACAGGTCTGCCCGAAATCCTGCTGACTGATCTGACAGAAAACCGGGCGCTGAATGTGATTGCCAGGAGCCGTGTGCTTGACCGGATACGAGCGACCAAAGGCGCTGACACTGCCAATCCGTCGCCGGAGGAAATGCGTGAAGCCTGCAGGTCCATTGGCGCCGCCTCAGTTATCTCCGGGGCATACTACAAACTTGGCGACAGGATTCGTATTGACGCCCGTCTCGAAGAGACATCCACAGGCGATGTAATTTGGAGCCAAAAGGTAGTTGGTGAAGACTTGTTCACCCTTGTTGACAGCCTGACCGGGAAAATCGCTCACTCGCTCAATGTCGCGGACCTGACGCCCACCGGCCAGCAGGTATCGGACATGCTGACTTCATCGCCGGAGGCCTATCGTCTCTACCTTGAGGGAATCGAGCTCATGCTCTCTGAGCGCAGTGATGAAGCGCTGGTAAAGTTCCAGAGGGCTCTCGACATTGATTCCACATTCGCGATGGTATACCTCCGTATGGGTATGGCGCATATTTTTTCGGGGCACGAGGAGCAGGGACATGCAAATCTCAGGAAAGCCCGGGCATTGGAGAACAAACTACCGGTTCGTGGCAAGAGCTTGCTCGATTCCTATAGTGATATATTCCTTACCAAAGACTATACGAACGGTTTCGCCAAAATGGAATCGTATGTTCACAATTACCCGGATGATAAAGAAGCGCGAACAATCTATGGAGCTATTCTTGACCTTATCCAGCAAGACACAGCAGTTGCCTTCGCCCAGTTTGACACCGTGCTCGCTGTGGACCCGACATATCTGTTCGCGTTAACCACGTACGCACAATTGCTCCAACAGCATGATAACTACTCACACGCGACGGAAATACTGCAACGAATGCTCAAGCACCACCCGGAATCTCCCGCCGCATATTCCGGACTGATAAATATCTATACCGCACAGGGAGATATCGACAAAGCGATGGAAGTGACTCTCCAACAACATGAGGCCTTTCCGGAAAAGCGTTCACCACTCGCCGCTCTCGCAAATCTGCACATTCGCAAACGCCAGTTCGACAGCGCCGCCTATTATGTGGAACAGTACAGACTATTGGATACCACAAATCATTTTGTGTTGATGACATATTATGGCTTCAAGGCTTCGCTCGCAACCTGGCAGGGAAAATTCAAACGGTTTGTCTCAGCGAGGCGCGATGGCTTAAGAGAGGCAAAACTGACAGAGGACCCACAGAGAATTGCATCAAGTTATCGCAGTCTGGCGTCCGCACAGCATATCATTGGACAAAAAGATAGCGCCGTTGCGAATGTCCGCCGATTCTTCGAGCAAAAACCGCAGATATTCCAGGCCGCGGGCTACCCGCTGACGATGATTGCCTTTGACCACGACGAAGGAGTCAAGCTCAAAAAGGTCTTTGACAGTCTGATGACAACGTTTCAAGCGCAGGTCCCCAAAGCCATGTGGGTAATTGTGGATGGACTGCGCTTGATATATCAGGGAAACTATGACTACGATACGGCGAGAGTAATTGACGGTTTGAAGATGATCTGTGACGACCCAAAGTTCGTCAGTGGCGGCAACTTACGGGAATTAGCTGAAGCGCAGGCCAGGTTCGGGCAATACAAAGAGGCGTTGGAAACAATTTCGCGCGCCAAGAGCGACAAGTTTGCTTCAACTTTTGGCTACAGTGTCCTCAATCTCGACTATATTGCCGGACTCGCATACGAAGGACTGGGGCAAAACGACAAAGCGGTTGAATCCTACAAAGAAATGTTGTCCTATTGGAATAAGCCGGACATAGTTGTCGATATTATCGCCGATGCGCGAAAACGCCTGGCGCGACTCACGTCATGATGATTGATACAGTTCATTGCGATGGCTCCAATCAGCCACCGCGAGCTCATCACAGTCAATCGTTATGTTTTTGTCCATGTTGTCCACGAAAACTTTCTCCTTGACAACGGCTCCGTGGCGTTGTATTTTTAACATACGAAAGAGGAGTCCTGCCCACGGTAGCGCCAATGACAGTACTTCAATTTCTCCCTCCGTCAGCGCTTACTGATCCCCAAGCCCTCGCACCAGCATATTTATATTTGCATTTGATGGGTGTCCCCATTTTTTTGCTGTGTTCTCTCACACCCGAAGTTATATTTCGCAGGATGGCAAAGAGCCATTGCTGATCATTCGCAAACTGGCCGCCATAGATGGCAGCCGGGCAGAAACAACTCAGGAAGGAAACCGAGACTCATGACTCAATCCGTTACTCCTCGAAACCGCCAAACAATAGGTCGTCTGACAAAGCTCCGCACAACAGCGACTGACGCCTTGACAGGTCTGGCCTCAATGAAAGCCGTGTATTTCCGCACGCCGATAGTAGCTGTATTGCTATCAGCGCTCCTCTCGGCTACGCCATCTCTGGCGGGAGATCTGGATTACAACCAAAGATCGCACGCGCTGAAACTGGCGCGTTATACACAGCGCATGGCGCTCCCCTCAGGAAACGAAGCTTCTGTCCCGCCGAATCCCAATGACGGGAATTGGAGCGGACAGTATCTGGGTTCCACATCAAGCGCCGCTAATCTTGGCTGTAATCCCGGGACTCCAGATGCTGTTCGAGGGATTGCCATCGGTTGTACAACATATGACTATCAGAAGAACAACTCAATGAACAGGCAAATAGGCATAACTCAACCATCGCACGTTTTGTACTTTACTTGGACGAAGAAACTCAATACTACTCTTGGCGGCCCTCGCGCCGTTGGCTCCGAAAGCTGGAATCCGGTAGTTGGAGGCCTTTCGGACGGCGGAGGTGGAGTCGATATTAGCGCCAGATCCGACAGTTCAGTCAACGGCAGAGCCGGTTTTGTAACTTTGGACGTAACATCGTCTGAACTTGTCATCAACGCACATCATTGGAATGCGCCTTCACCACCCGGGACGCAACCTCACGTCTTTATCAACAATACAACGGGGCTCAGTGACTTTATTGAAGCTACTGTAATCTCCAGTACACTGTGGCAACCGTTCCTGACAGGTGACGCAACCGTTTATCTCTGGCCTGCAGTTGCACACGGAACGGACGGAGTTAATGACGTGACTCACTTGCTGATCCATTCGACCCGGACAGACGGTGACGGAGATGTCCTGTATTTGCGTAAGGTTGGCGCCGGCGCCTCAGGAACCTGGTCCACACCGTTTTCTGTCGGTCTCGGAGGGTATAACACCAGCCCCGTTATAGTCGCATCCAGAAACTCGGCAAAAGTCGGCATTGCGGCCTCATTTGCCCGCGGTGACGGCACCAAATTCGGCCCACCGATATCCCGCTACAACGGGTTCGTCTCCGGGCAGATTGACAATGATTTGTATTATATGACTTCCAACGACGGTGGAGCAACCTGGGGACCTCTGACTAATGTCACGCGCAACCTGTATCCGGCGGCGGACAGCGCGGGTTTCTATCCTGATGCGAAGCTGACAGCGCTCTGGGACTCGAACGACAACTTCCAAATTGTCTGGAATGCCGGTTTCAATGACGGCTCAGGGTTTATCCTGCAACGCTCCCGTCTCTTTCAGTACGACGTAACGAGCGATAATATTCACACTGTGTTTGACGCATCCTGGGACCAGACTCGTTGTACCGGTGGTGTATTCAATCTCAATACGACAAATCCCCAACTCAGCGAGTGTAACTCCAAACTTTATGTTACATTTGAGCAATTCAACGATGTCCCCAACGGCATTGAAGATGATTGTTCAGAGCGTGGCTTTGCCAGTGGCTCTACAGACTTCGCCGGAGCCGCAAACGGTGAGATTTTTGTTACTGTCTCTTCAAACAACGGTCTGACATGGGACAGGCCTCGCAACTTGACGAACACATATACGCCGGATTGTGATACGATTGTCGGCGGACTAAAACCTGATTGCGATTCAGATGTCTGGCATTCAACAACCCGATACGGTATTGACGCCGCGTTCGACAACTTTGCGAGCATTGCAGACTTGACGCCAAACATTGACGCAGCATACGCCGCCGACAGTTTCTTATTTGTGCAGTACATTAACGACGCCGACGCAGGTGGGGCTATCAGACCTGAAGGCGGCTGGACGACTAACCCGGTTCGGGTATTCCGTTTCGGCTGTGTCGAGCCGATACTTGAAGCGATACTTGGCTCCTCATTGCCCGGCGGCCAGGCCATTGATGACCCGGCCTTTGCTCTACCCGGCGCGACTCAGACTCTTCCCTGGAATCTCGTCAACTTCGGCAACACAGACCTGACATACAGTCTGCAGATTATCAACCAGAACCCTCCCGGGAATCTCAGTATCACCGGAGCGACCGGATTAATCGTCGCCGGAATCTCACAAATCGACACACTTGGGATAGTACTCAACACCGGTTTGGAGACCACTGTCCAACACGCTTCGGCGGCAATCATTGCTACCGGTAATTTCATTTCTTCTCCGGACACATTTCTGATTGACTACACGATTGGCGACGTAGAACTGTTGACCTTTGATTCCTTGAACAACTGCCTGGTCATAGCCAACAATGGCAACATCGGCGCCGAAAACAACACACGCCCCGGTATTCTCACCACAGCAGGTGGCGGCCGGTTGAACATGGACTTTGCCGGAGACCCCGCTGAATGTGATACAACCGGGAATGCCAATAGCTATCTCTTTGACGGCTCACCGGTCATCTCTTACAACGGAGGCCAGGTCGTCTCCGGTATGTTTGATTTCAGCATAGCCGACACGTTCCAGTTCCGCCCTCTCACCATGCCGTTCGCCGACAACAACCCTGCTGGAGACCCGCTGTATCTCCATGCCAATTCCGGTGAGTTTACCACCCAGGACTCAACGCTCGGCTTTAACGTCGATTACTGGGCTCCTGACCCCAGTATCGCGCCTCCCGGACCATGGAAGGTTGTAATTGGCAGGGCTTGTTTCTACAACCTCAGCGCCTCGCCGATTGATAGTGTCTTCTGCGCGTTTGCCTGGGACTGGGATGTGCCCTCGGATTCAGGTTCAAGGAACACTTCAACTATCAGCGGCGCACGTTCGCTCATTTATCAACAAGGCTCCGAATTCGGACAGGATACCGGTAACACCGCCTGCCAGTTGAATGACAATCGGTTCGCCGGCACGATTTATGTCCCGCCGTCAGATGTGAGTCTTCCGGGTTACACTGATGGTGGCTCCGGTGTGATGGGTGTCGGTTTCCAGGGACTTTTCACGAGAGATAATGGCACATTTGTTGCCGCAGACTGGCGACATCCACTATTAGACTCCATCCTGCATACTATCACAGGATTCTCCAAGTTTTCGAGCTCCGCGCCGGATTCTCAGGAAGTTGACCTCTTTACCGTCCTCAACGGTGGCGCATACAGAATCGACCCGGATGACACATTGTATTTGTGGTTCAAAATGGTCACGGGCATCGGGACACAAACACAATTCCTCGCTTGTGTTGATTCTGCCCGTGGACTCGGGAATCCTCTTTCGTCCGGTTGTTGTGTGACCGCCGGTGACTATACCAACGACGGCTCTTTCAACATTGCCGACGTTACGGCAGGAATTAGCCGTATTTTCTCCGGTGGACCACCGCCGTCATGCCAGGATCAAGCCGACGCCAACGGAGACAACACGTTCAACATCGCCGATGTTACCTTCGGTATCGCCCGTATCTTCTCAGGTGGCCCTCCGCCGATTTGCGGAACAACGGGTATGTAGCATAAACATGATGTAGCATTACCATAGAGATAGTAGTATTATGCGGACGGCATGAAAATGTCGTCCGCATTTTTGTATAAGTTCACGTGATAGCGCGTGGTATTGATGGAGGTTGTATGCAATTCGAGAGAAAAGTTCGTCAACGGAACCTCTTTGATCCGACCAGTTCCGAACCGTACAAATTAAGTCGCTCCCGATTCGACAGCTTCATCCAATGCCAACGCTGTTTCTATGTCGATAGAAGACTCGGGGTCGACCGCCCGTCGATTCCCGGCTACACACTCAATTCTGCCGTGGATGTCCTGTTAAAAAATGAATTCGACTCCTATCGAAAACTTCAGCAACCTCATCCGCTTCAGAGCGAATACGCAATTGACGCATTGCCCTTTATGCACGAACGGCTTGACGAGTGGCGCAATAACCGTCGAGGTATTCAATTCTTTCATCAACGGAGCGGATTTCTGGTCTTTGGCGCCGTGGATGACATTTGGATAAATTCGCAAGGAGAGCTATTGGTTGTCGACTACAAGGCAACGAGTGTCAAGAGCGCCATCACAGCGGAGACCCATCTCCGCTCCGGCTATCGCAGGCAATTAGAGATCTATCAGTGGTTATTCCGTCAAAACGGGTTTCCGGTTTCAAACACCGCATATCTGGTGTACGCAAACGGTCTCAAAGACAAACCGGCCTTTGATTCGCATCTCGAATTCGATTTGACTCTGCTTGAGTATCAGGGAAACACTGACTGGATTGAGAACAAACTCGTGGCCGCGGGAAACTGCTTGCGCGGGAAATCAGTCCCACAGCCCTCTCCCTTTTGTGAGTACTGCGCCTATGTGGAGCACGTGAAAGACAAAACCTGACGCCGCACATATTTTTAGCAGCAATCTGCCAATGTAACTTTTAGAGAAGAAAAGGATTGGGATTGGATTATGAGTCACGGAGAACTTGTCCCCCTTACCGATTATCTTGAGTATCCTGTTGAAGAAATGAAGAACCGGGCGCGAGACTATTACAACTTGATGCGCCGGAGACGTACGGTGCGTGATTTTGCCGACCGTGAAGTCCCTCGCGAAGTCATTGAGCATTGCCTCCTGACTGCCGGGACAGCCCCCAGCGGAGCCAACATGCAGCCCTGGCAATTTGTCGTCGTGTCAGCTCCGGAAATTAAAGCAATGATTCGCAAGGCGGCCGAGGAGGTTGAACGTGACTTCTACGCCACTCGTGCGCCTGACTACTGGCTGGAGGCGCTCGGACCTATCGGAACCGACGAGCACAAGCCCCACCTTGAAGAGGCCCCCTACCTCATTGTCACATTCTCAAAACAATACACTGTAACTGAAGATGGGTCGCGGCTTCACAATTACTACACTTCTGAATCGGTGGGTATAGCGCTCGGGATGCTTATTTCGGCGGTGCACAATGCCGGTTTGGCGTCCTTGACACATACACCGAAACCGATGAGTTTTCTGCGTGACCTCCTCGGGCGTCCGAAGTATGAGACTCCGGTCCTGATATTAGCCGTAGGTTACCCAAAAAAGGATGCAAAAGTACCGAAAATAACAAAAAAAACACTATCGGAGATTGCCACATTCATTGATTAACCGGTCAGCGCCGCTCATGTCAAAAGGCAGTACATTACTATCTTTTAAGAGCGCGTTTTATATTGTATGTCTCTGCGATTCTGATAATCCTTGTTTGCCTGAAATGACGGGCAGGAATTCATATGCTACTATCTAAAAGCTCAATTTACGGTCTACGCGCAACGCTATACATATCTTCGCTCAAGAGCGATGAGTTTGTAACCGTGAAGCAGATTTCAAAAGAATTGGACATTTCATTCCACTTTCTGGCCAAGATATTGCAATCATTAACCCAGCACGGCGTCCTGAAGTCTTTTCGCGGACCCAATGGCGGAATAGCGCTTGCCAAACCGGCGACAGAAATTCATCTGAATGAGGTTCTCAATGCCATCGACGGGCCAACGATGTTTGATGAATGCATCATGGGTCTGCCGGGTTGCGGCCATGAGCGTCCCTGTCCTCTTCATGCTCAATGGGCTGTGGCGCAAAAACAGATTCGCGAACTTTTTGAAAATACAACTTTGGCGGAACAGGCGGAAAGAATCGATGAACTCGATTTACGACTCAGATGAGCTGCCTTCCGGGCGAACTAGTTGTCAAACGAGCTACTTTCCAAAAGAACCTTGTCCAATCCATCTTACACGTCAACAGAACGAAATCAGCGCCTCATAGCGCACAGGAGTTCCAGACTTGCCCTACCAACCGATTGAAAACTACGGTATCATCGGAGACCTGCATACCGTCGGCCTGGTCGGAGTCAATGGCTCTATTGACTGGTTGTGCTTCCCACACTTTGATTCACCAAGCATTTTCGCCGCAATTCTTGACAGTGACAAAGGCGGCAGTTTCAGCATCTCGCCGGATGCAACCGATGTAACCTTGAAGCAATTGTATTGGCCCGACACAAATGTGCTCGTGACCCGTTTTCTCAGCGCCGAGGGCGTAGGGGAAATCACTGATTTCATGCCCATGGGAGAGCGGAGCAAAAAAGCGAAACGACATCAATTGATACGCAAGGTCACTGTCGTCCGTGGCTCCATGCGTTTCCGGATGAATTGTCACCCGGCATTCAATTTCGCCCGTGATGAGCACACAGTTCACGCCACACCGAACGGCGCCCGCTTCGAATCCAGGTCAATGTCGGTGCATTTGTCAGCGACTATTCCGATTCAGGTTTCCGGTTGTGCGGCGGAAGCCGGCTTTACACTTTCCGAGGGCGAGGAAGTGGTTTTCTCCATTGACGACTGCAAGGGTCACAACGATAAGGGCGTCGCTCTCACCGGAGAGCAGGCGCTTGAGATGTTCAACCGCACAGTGAGCTACTGGCGTCGCTGGCTCGCGAAGTGTACGTACACCGGCAGATGGCGCGAAATGGTTAACCGTTCGGCGCTGACACTAAAACTGCTGACCTACGAACCCACCGGAGCGATGGTCGCGGCGCCGACCTGTTCGTTGCCTGAAGACCTTGGTGGAGAACGTAACTGGGATTATCGTTACACCTGGATTCGCGACGCCGCATTTACCACCTACGCCCTTTTGCGAATCGGGTTTACTGAAGAAGCTGGTGATTTCATGCGCTGGCTTGAAGCGCGATGTCAAGAGTTGAATCCTGACGGCTCCCTGCAAATCATGTACAGTATCGACGGTGATCACAAGATAACTGAAGAAACATTGGACAACCTTGAGGGATACCGTGGCTCAAAACCGGTTCGTGTCGGCAATGCGGCCTATAATCAATTGCAACTTGACATTTACGGTGAGCTGCTGGATGCGGTATATTTGTATAACAAGCACGGCAAGCCTATTTCCTATGACATCTGGATTTCCCTGCGTCGCCTTGTCCACTATGTCTGTGATAACTGGCAAAAAGCTGATGAGGGAATCTGGGAGGTCCGCAGCGGCCGACAGCACTTTGTCTATTCGAAATTGATGTGCTGGGTGGCATTGGACAGAGCTATTCGACTCGCAACAAAGCGTTCTTTCCCGGCGGATATTCCTGAATGGCGAAAGGTCCGGGATGAAATCTATGAAGACATCATGAACAGGGGCTGGTGCGATCAACTGGAAGCGTTCACACAAAGTTACGAAAGCAAGTCGCTTGACGCCGCAAATCTTATGATGCCGCTCGTATTCTTTCTGGCTCCGACAGACCCGCGAATGTTGAAAACGATTCAGGCAATTAACCGCTCACCACACAATGGCGGGCTGGTTTCTAATTCTCTCGTCCATCGATATAATACGTGCGAATCCGATGACGGGCTTGATGGCGATGAAGGCACATTTAACATCTGCACGTTCTGGCTGGTTGAGGCCCTGACGCGCGCCGGACAACTTGATGAAGCGCGACTGATGTTTGAAAAAATGCTCGGGTATGCCAACCATCTCGGCCTCTATGCTGAAGAAACAGGTCACTCCGGTGAGGCGCTGGGCAATTTCCCGCAGGCGTTCACTCATCTGGGCTTGATAAGTTCAGCGGTTAACCTCGACCGTGCGCTCGGACAGAAGGAATAGATCTACAATCGAACTGAATGGTTAGTCAACGTCGTAGTCTCAACAATCGTAGCGTATGCAAATGGAACTCCTGTGGTGGAATCGCGTATGAGACCACGGGAGAGAATCCGTCTCTTGCACTAACGCCCTGACAAATCTTCAATCTTCACCAGACCTGAAACATTGTAAGGACATATATGAGTTTCACATTTATCAAGCATTCTGTAGAGTTTATGGGACGTGGCATGTTTCGAGTATTGTTCTTGAGCGTCGCTGTTGGAGCTCTCATTTCTTCGTGCAACCGCCAGTCAGTTTCAGCGCCTGCCAAAAGTGAATCATTCTCCTTTTCTTATCAGGTGACAGTCCCCTCCCTGCCGCCAAACGCCAAAGAAGTCGAAGTAATCATCCCGGCGCCGCCGTCGGACGACAAGCAAACAATCAGCAATTTCCGCGTTGCCTCAAATATCGCTGATTCGGCCTATGTTGACGAGGCATACAAAAACAACATCCTGATTTTCCGGGCCAATGACAGTATCCCGAAGAATATCAATATCACTGTTTCCTTCAACGCTACTCGCAATGAACAAGCCCCGATAGATTCGTTGGAAAAACAGGTGTCTGACTATACCTATGCGACAGGTATACCCGATTCTTTGAAGAGGTACCTGCTCGCCAACAGATTGGTGCCTATGGACGGCCCCATTGTCGCCGAAGCCGACTCGGTTGTAACAGAGACAATGACGCCCTTCGAGAAAGCGCAGGCGCTGTATGACCACCTGTTTGAAACTATGAAGTACGACAAGACCGGTACCGGCTGGGGACACGGCGACGCCTTATACGCCTGCGACGCTCGCAGAGGAAACTGCACTGACATTCACTCTCTGTTCATCGGTATGGCCCGCTCTCAGGGCATCCCGGCCCGATTTCGGATGGGATTCCCGCTACCGGACAGACTCTCTACAGAAAAAACGAATATCCCCGGCTACCATTGCTGGGCGGAGTTTTACATACCTGATGCCGGCTGGATTCCTGTAGATATCTCCGAGGCCATCAAGCATCCGGAAAAAAAAGACTACTATTTTGGGCGACTGGACCCGAACCGCATCGCTTTCACTCTGGGTCGGGACATTATCGCGCCCACATTTTCTGGAAATATGGCGTTCAATTACCTGATATATCCTCAGGTCTTTGTGGACGGCGAGCGATTTGAGGGAGCGGAGCGCCAGTTCACTGTTTCGGCGTCATAGCCACTACCGCGTCCGATTCTCGTTTTCCCCTTGATTCAGACGTATCGAAAAGTGTATATTAACCCGCGAGTGATTTGTAGAAATCTCACAACCGGTAACCTGTAAGAAGTAACACGGAGGGTAAGAGTATGATTAGGGAAATGAAAAAAGGGGTGTCGATGTTCACGCTGGCGCTGATTGTCATGTTCGCTACAGCTATTTCTGTGAACGCAGCAGACAGCACACACACCAGAGGAGGCATGGAGCACCCTGAGGGTGGCGGTATGGAGCACCCGGAAGACGGCGGCATGATGGGCTTCCATGTTGACAAAGATGTCATGGCGAAGGCCATCACCGACTATATCAACAAAGACTCCCAGCTCAAGGGCGGATATTTTCTGTTCTATGACGCGAAAGATAAGAAGCCTCTGGCGCTGACCCTAACGAAAGTGCACAAAGACAGACTTTCGCAGGTCGGCAAAAACCTGTATTTCGCCTGTACCGATTTCAAAGAAGCCGGTGGGACGATGTATGACCTTGATTTCTTCATGAAGAATATCGATGACCAGCTTCAGGTCACTGATGTCAAAGTCCACAAGCAGGCCGACAAGCCACGTTACACCTGGCATGAGAAGGACGGCATGTGGATGACGATGCCAATGAAGTAAAAAGGAAACAGAATTATTCTTATGACTCAAAAAAAGTCCGGCCGCAAACACGGCCGGACTTTTTTTGCGCATATCAATCACTCAAGTGAGTGTCATGAACAAGTTGTTCAAAGACTCGGCCAGTGTTGGGTGAGCGAAGACACCATCGCGAATTCTCGTATAGGGGACTTCTCCCATCATTGCCATCTGCAAAACCGCCATCACTTCCCCGCCTTCAATCCCGAGTACAGTCGCTCCGAGAATCTGCTCGCTGTCAGGGTCAACAACCGCTTTCATAAAGCCACGAGTCTCGTCCATCTCCAGCGCACGGGCAACATGTGTCATCGGAATCTTTGCGACAACAAACTCCCGGCCCTGCTGTTTCGCCTGGCGCTCATTCACACCGACGCGCGCCAGTTGCGGGTCGATAAACATCGTATAGGGAACCAGCCGACCGGTTGTCGAGGCGCTACCGTGTTCGAGTAGATTCGTCCGCAGGATGCGAAAATCATCATAGGCAATATGTGTGAATGCCGGTCCGCCGTTGATGTCTCCCAGCGCATAGACATCCTTGATATTCGTTTCCAATGTGGCATTGACCGGGATATAGCCCCGCTTGTCAGTTTCAATACCTACAGCGCTCAGATTCAATCTGTCGCTATTGGGAGTTCTGCCAACTGCTGACAGGAGATGTGAGCCGGTTATTTGCTTTTCACCGCCCCCGCTTTTCACCGTCAGCTCAACATTGCCCCGCTCGTCTTTGCGCACACGAACAGGTGACGCTGCTAACTCGACTGCAACGCCTTCTCCGCGCATTATCTCAAGAACCGCTTCAGAAACATCCTCGTCTTCACGCGCCAGCAAACGCTCGCCCTGGTTAATGACCGTCACTTTCGCGCCAAAGCGTCGAAACATCTGACCAAACTCCATGCCGATATATCCGCCACCGACGATAATCAAATGTTCAGGAACAGTATCCAACTCCATAATTGATGTTGAGGTCAGCGCATCGATTGGTTCTATACCGTCAATGTGAGGCGTTGCGGGTCTGGCGCCGGTGTTGATGAATATCTTTTTGCCCTTGATACGCTGAGTTCCACCGTCATTGAGCGCCACCTGCAATGTATGTGCGTCAACAAAACCGGCCTCTCCGCGAATCAAGTCCAGATTCTCAGTCTGCTCAATGCCTCGTTCACTACCGGAACTGAATGAGTGAACGATGTTGCGCTTCCTCTCACGCACCACCGCGAGATCGACATTCATGCCCCCGATGTCCACACCATACTCCTTCGCGCGGGAGGCCACATACGCAACCCGCGCGCTGGCAACCATCGTCTTGGTCGGCGTACAGCCAACGTTGACACAGGTCCCGCCGATATCCCCGCACTCGACAATCGCCATCTTCCATCCGGCCCGGGCAAATGTTGTCGCCAACGGTTTGCCACCCTGTCCGGTTCCTATGACGATTCCATCGTATTCAGTCGTTGACATTCGTATATCCCTCTCTTTTCATGTAGCTTCTTTGCTGACAGCATCGTTGCTTTTTTGAGCCCCGGCTCACAACCGGCGTAAGACCGCTCTAACCGGCGAGGCGTCCATCCCGACTATCTTCAGCGGCGCGGCCATCAACTCATAGCGCCCCGGCTCGACATGCTTCAGAGCCAGATTTTCCAAAATCGCGACACGAGCGTCACAAAAGATATGATGTGAGTCAAGGGTTTTTGAATCAAAACGGTCAACTGACGGAGTGTCAATACCTGCCAGCAGGGCGCCTGCGTTAGCAGTTGCCCGCGCGGCTTCCTGCGAGAAATAGCTGAAGTCATCTGCGAAACGCTCGTTTGTTGCGCTGTTGGTTTTCAATAGCAAACGCTTTGCGCCCTGTGCGAGCGCTGCTGAGACATGCCGCTCCTGAACAACTGAACTGTCCGTGGCGTCAATCACGAACGCCTCACCGATGTAGGCCGCCAACGGACAATCGGCAATGCCAACAGCGCCATCAGTAACATGCAACGGCGCATCAGCATGCGAACCGGTGTGCAGACTCATCGTGACAGTCCCGACATTGACCGAAGCGCCGTCTGCAATACGCATCACCCACTGGCTCTGTAACTCCGTGTCTCCCGGCCAGACTGCAATAGCGCTTGACAATGGTTGAGAAATGTCAATCAGGTTATCCGGCATGAGCGGCGCTGGAGTGTTGGTACGCGTCTGACTTGATAATTGAATCTATTTCTGCAAACAAATCTCTGATTTCAGTGTCTGTATTATAGAAATGCGGCGAGACACGAATACCAGCGCGCGGGCGATAATCGACGAGATAGTTGCGCGAATTCAATGTCTCGCAAATCTCAAATCCATTTTCCAAATCCAACGCCACCGTTCCGGCTCGTTTTTCCGGGTCAGAGTGAGTCGTTGTCCGCCAGCCACGGTCAGCGGCAAGCGATAGAATCAGCGCGGTCATTTCTTTTGAGCGCTCGCGAATCCTTTCTACACCGATTTCGCTAATCAATTCCAACCCGGCCTGACACGTATACAGCGCCGGAATCACCGGAGTCCCGCTCTGAAACTTGTAGGCCCCACTTGTGTGTTTGATTGAACCGCGCTCAAAGGCGAATGGATTCTCATGCGCCAGCCAGCCGGTAAACCGTGGCGTCAAAGCTTCAGCGAGGTCGGGTCTGACATACAGAAAACAGGCCCCCGGCCCACCGCACATCCATTTCAATAGTCCACCGACCGCAAAATCCACATTCAGCGCCCGCACATCAACGGGAACCACACCGATTGACTGGAAGATATCCAACACAACGAGCGCGCCGACACTATGCGCCTTTTCAATGATGGCCTGTGCATCGACTATATATGAAGAGCGAAACAGCACGTGCGAAATTGGCACAAGCAATGTCCGCTCATCAATCGCCTCAAGAAGCTCGTCTAATGGGACACTGACTCCATCGGGGCAAGGTATTGTCAGCGCCTCATATCTGCCCGGCGCATGCGCCCGGTACAGGTATTGAATCGAAGGAAATTCCATATCAACCATGACAATCTTGTCACGACCTTCGCAGGCGGCCTTGTCTTCGAAACAGGAAATAATCACTTCCTCAGCGCTGGTGACATTCGGATGCATAGACACGGTATTCTCCGGCGCCCCGATAATTGCGCCTATCTTGTCACCTATCTCACGCGCCAGCATCCACCATTCCTCACTCCAGGCGCGCACCCCGCGCTTGGCCCAGACATCCGTGTACCGTCGAGCGTATTCCCGCGCCTTGTTGGGCATAGCGCCAAGTGAATTGGCAATCAAGTAATGACACTCAGTAAGTGAATCGAATCTATTGCGATAGTCTAACAGGTCAGCCATGGGTTGTATTCTTTTTTGTGTCACGACAGTTAAGAGCGCTATTCTCATCGGAAGGAAACTGATTGTAACAAGCGGCAATCGGCATCCTGCGCCCGATACCGAACGACTTGGAGGTCACCCGCAAACCCGCCGCCGCCTGACGACGCTTGTACTCGTTGCGGTCGACAGCTTTGACAACCCAGCGGATAGTTTCCGGCGGAATCTCATCAGAAACCAAATCCTCAGCCAAACATTTATCCTCCACATAGCAATGCAGAATCCTGTCGAGAACTTCATACGACGGCAGCGTATCCTGATCTGTCTGATTCGGTCGCAACTCCGCTGATGGCGCTTTTTCGAGAATCGAGAGAGGAATCACTTCCTTTTTCCGGTTAATATAACGCGCCAGATTATAGACTTCGGTTTTCGGGACATCCAACAGCACACTGAGTCCACCGCTCATATCGCCATACAGTGTGCAATAACCGACAGCCATTTCGCTTTTGTTCCCTGTGGAGAGCGTAATATAGCCGAATTCATTGGAATAGGCCATCAGGATATTCCCCCGCACTCTGGCCTGCAGATTCTCTTGCGTGACACCTACTGCTTCGGGGTCTATTTCCGGAGCCAACGTTTCAAGATATGTGCGATAGACGTTTTCAATCGGTATCGTTTTCATTTTCACACCGAGGTTGTCCGCAAGCGCCTGTGAGTCAGTTATACTTGACTCCGACGAATACAAGGACGGCATGCAGATACCCAGCATATTCTCAGCGCCAAGCGCCTCTGCTCCCAGAGCCATTGTGACAGCCGAATCGATTCCGCCGGAGAGGCCAAGTATCGCCCTCGAGAAACCACACTTGCGAACATAATCGCGTAACCCCAGAACCAATGCATCATGGACCGAAGCAATATCCTCCGGCGCCTTGAACAATCCGGCGTCACCCGGGTCTGACGTATCTATGGTGACAATTCCTTCTTCAAAACCGGAGAGGATTGTATTCGGGACACCGCTCTTGTCAAAACTCATGCTATTACCGTCGAATATCAGCTCATCATTGGCTCCAACCTGATTAACAAACACCAACGGTATGCCGTATTTTTTGGCGTGCCCCGAAAGCAGTTTGAAGCGCGTTTCGATTTTGTAGACATTAAAGGGTGAAGCGGAAAGATTCAATAAGACACTGGCCCCTTTGTTCACCAGCGCCGCTATCGGATTTGTATTATAAATCCGGGCGGTCATTCCCAATGACGAATCCACCCAGGCGTCCTCACAAATACTTATCCCCAGCGTTTCATCCTTGAACTCGACAACATCGATTTCTTCCGCCGGTTGAAAATAGCGCCCCTCGTCGAATACGTCATACGTAGGCAACAATGACTTTGATTGTGTGTAAACAATTCGTCCGTCGGCAATGAGCAATGCGGCGTTCAATAGCCTGCGCCCACCGGCGCTCGGATTGAGAATCGGCGCTCCAACCAGTATGCCGGTATCCGGGTATTCTGCGCTGATGTGGCATAGACGCCGGAGCGCTTCTTCCACACGTCTGATAACTTGCGGACGCTCCACCAAATCCTGAGGGGGATACCCGGTCAGAAACATTTCCGAAAACATCACCAGATCAGTTTCAGAAGCATGCTCACGGACTGTCTCGATAGCCCGTCGTGTATTACCCTCTACGTCTCCGACAATCGGGTTCAATTGTGCAAGTGTTACTCTCATAATAGTCTGTCAACTTTATCAGCAACGGGGATATCGTTACAGCGTTTCCTCTATCTTCGACGTTAACTCCTCCGAAAGCGGGGTAACATCAGGATTGAAACGTCCGACAATCCGCCCCTCGCGGTCAAGTAAGAACTTGTGAAAATTCCACGGTATCTCGCCTGTCGGCTCGGCATGGCTGGTCAAATAGGCAAACAACGGATGCTGGTCATCGCCTTTGACACTCACTTTGCTCATCATCGGGAATGTCACTGAAAACCTTGACTGGCAGAACTTGAGGATTTCCTCGTCGCTCCCCGGCTCCTGAGCGCCGAAATTATTCGCCGGGAATCCGAGAATAGTCAGCCCCCGGTCTTTGTACTTTTCGTACAGCTTCTCAAGCCCTTCGTATTGTGGTGTATACCCGCATTCACTGGCGACATTCACAATCAACACAACATCACCCTGATAATCAGCCAACTTTGCGGGCTGACCGTCAATTTTGTTAAATGGAATTGTTGCGAGCGCCACTTCCCGTGCGCTTGCTGTCTCTCCGCCTGTTTTCGTCTCAGAGCTCATCTTCATTTCCTTTTGGCTGGCGCTACCGGCCTTCGCTGAATCTTTCGTATTTTCACTCGCGCAGGATACCAGTATCAGCGCGCAAATAAACAGTACTGTGGTTTTCACATCTCCCCCTTGAAACATGGTGTTCTTTCTCTGCGACCCGGCGGTTTGCAGGCCTCTTGCCAGATGCAACCCCATCCTGCTCTGCATGTTCCAATGCTATCATTAACAACATTCCCGCCAACATCACCGCGCGTAGATTCAAGGTAGACGCTTTCAGTTTATTACGCAACCCTTTTTGCGGCCTTTCCCGCCAGCCGGATGTGACGGAAAAGTGATTGGCAATCCGGCGGGTATGGCCCATATCAGCAGTGGAGGCGCCGCTATGACCCGCACGACAACCGACAACACAGATACCACAAATAACGCAGATAACACAGCCGATGCGCCTGCCAAACCGCTAACCGGCTCCCGTTCCACAGCCGGGTTTCCCTCACCCGCTGATGATTACATTGAAGGAGCCCTCGATCTCAATCGCCTGCTCATCAAACACCCGGCGGCGACATTTTTCATGCGCGCCGACGGCGCCGCGCTTCAGAGCGCCGGAATCGTTCACCGTGATTTGCTGATTGTCGACCGCTCCCGTCGGCCTGTTTCCGGCTCAATTGTTGTCGCGCTGATTGACGGCGAGTTACAATTGCGGCGCTTCGGCGAATCGACAAACGAAATCTGGGGAGTTGTCACTTGTGTTATCCATGAACTCGACTGACAGTCTAATCGACGACCGGATTGACAGCCGGATCAAGCGCCCCTCACAGCCATTCGCCCTTGTGGATTGTGACAATTTCTACGTTTCCTGCGAACGTGTATTCGACCCGGGACTGCGCAACAGGCCTGTGGTGGTTCTTTCAAACAATGACGGGTGCATCATTTCACGTTCAGCGGAAGCCAAGACGCTGGGAATCAAAATGGGCGCGCCGCTACATCAGGTCACTGAACTTATCAAATCCGCCGGGGTTGTCGTGCGCTCTTCAAATTATGCGCTCTATGGTGACATGTCACAACGGGTCGGGGCTGTCTTGCGACAATTCTCGCCGGAGATTGAAGTCTATTCAATTGATGAGGCGTTCCTGCGTCTGGCAAGTCCACAGACAGTCACAGCGCAAGCCGCTGAAATACGACGCAGAGTCCTGCGCTGGACAGGCATTCCGGTCTCAATCGGGACCGCACGAACCAAGACACTGGCCAAGATAGCCGCCAATGTCGCCAAAAGAGAGAAAAAGTCCGGTGTTTGCAACCTGCTTGCAAGGCATGATAGCGACGCCCTGCTTGCGGCAACGCCGGTGACAAAAGTCTGGGGCATCGGCAAACGTCACGCAATATGGCTGGAAACACAGGGAGTCAAAACTGCGCTGGAGTTACGTGACATCGATGACGAACAAATCCGTCGCCGCGCAGGAATCCCGGGCTTACGCACTGTCTGGGAGTTACGCGGCCGACCATGCCTGCCGCTGGAGCTGGTTATCCCGCCCCGCAAGGGTATCACCTGCTCACGCTCATTCGGTCGTCGCACCCGTGACCGACGGCAGTTGCGGGAAGCGGTGGCCTCGTATGCCTCACGGGTCGGCGAGAAACTGCGGCGCGACGGCTCTGTGGCCGGGGCGCTGACTGTATTCCTGATGACTAATCGTTTTTCGTCCGGGCCGCAATACTCCAGATCGGCGCTGTTGACACTCAACCCGCCCGGTGACAGCGACCGTGTCCTAATTCATCTGGCGCTTGCCGGATTTGAGCGGATTTACCGCACCGGCTACCGATATCACAAAGCCGGCGTGACATTGAGCGCCCTCGCACCCGCCAACGAAGTCCAAACCGACCTCTTCGCTCCGCCGGAAACAGAGCCGGGAGGACGCCTCAGCCACCTGCTCGATTCACTCAACCACATTCACGGCTCCGGAACGATACGCTATGCGGCGACCGGTATCGACAAACCCTGGCGCATGCGCTCCAATTACCGCTCGCCCTGCTACACCACCCGCTGGGAAGATATTCCAATTCTTCCAACAAACAATACTTTCCCAACAAACCAGACCACTGCCATCATTGCTTCCGCTCAGAGCGAAGATATGGTATACTGCGACGAGTGAAACAATCACTAAACACACAAAGGAGCAAGTCATGCAAAACATCCCACCAGCCATTCGCGCCGAACTTGAAGAGCTAATCGCCTCAGACTCCAGTCCGGTAGGCATCGACGCCAAAAAGACCCACATTCTCATCCTCTACAAGCTACAGAAAATCGAAAAACGGCTTGATGCGCTGACAAAATCAGAATAAGTCCCAGGTGGACCAGGCCCAATTGAAGTCAGCGCATCACATGTATTAACGTAAGAAAGAAGTAGGTATTATCAGCGAATGGCGTTATCATACTTGTGAGTAGCCCTACTGCGCTTTTGTCGCTGTACCATATTGCAGAACACCAAACTCTCGCAGAACCAATACTGTTGGCGCTGCCATGACTATGCCACAAAGACACATCAACAGACAGCTGAAGAACGCGCTGGCCCTGATAGCTGCATGCGTCACCTGTGCGTATAACACTGCCACCGCGCAGATAAACACGCAGTTGTTTGCAAACGGGCTGGCTCAACCGGTATTTCTGACGGCCCCGGCCGGTGACACCGGGCGTGTCTACATCGTTGAACAACGCGGAACAATTCAGCTCTACAAGAACGGCGCGCCGCAGGGAACATTTCTAAATATTCAGAGCAAGGTAGTTTCCGGAGGTGAGCAGGGGCTACTGGGGCTGGCGTTTCATCCGGCTTTCCCGGATACGCCCTATTTCTATGTGGATTATACCGCCAGTGGCGGTGGAGCCGCAGGTCACACTGTTGTCGCACGATATCGAATCACGAACACACCTGATCTGGCGGACGCCAACAGTGAGCAAATCATTCTCACCCAGGATCAACCCGAGGCAAATCACAACGGCGGGATGCTCGCTTTCGGGCCGACCGACGGCTATTTGTACATTGGTTTCGGAGATGGCGGTGGCGGCGGCGATCAGCATGGGACAATCGGAAACGGACAGAACCCGGGGACCTGGCTCGGTAAGATACTCAGAATCGATGTCGACGGCGCCGCTCCCTATGCCATACCTCCGGACAATCCGTTTGCAAACGCACAAGATACATTGCCGGAAATCTGGGCGCTGGGTGTGCGCAACCCCTGGCGCTTCAGCTTCGACCCGGTCAATGGAGACATGTATATCGCCGATGTCGGCCAGGACCTGTGGGAAGAAATCGACTTTGAACCCGGCGCCTCCACCGGCGGAACAAACTGCGGCTGGCGTCTCAAAGAAGGCGACCATTGCTTTACCCCTTTGACCAACTGCGACCCGACCGGTATCACGGCGGCGCCGATTTATGAGTATGGTCACAACTCCGGCCGGTGTTCAATCACCGGTGGCTATGTGTATCGTGGTTGTGAATTGCAGGGATTCGACGGCTCTTACTTTTTTGCTGATTTCTGCTCCGGCGAAGTCTGGTCATTCGACTATACAAATGACAGTGTTCAGAACTTCCAACTCAGATTGAATATGGGTTCGGTGTCGTCGTTTGGTGTTGACGGACGCGGCGAGCTATATGTCTGTCAACTTGACGGCTCAATCTATCGAGTGATTCTCGACGGCCCACCGGCAACCTGCAATG
>CAZFAL010000006.1:0-36772 GCA_964516945.1 uncultured Ignavibacteriales bacterium | reverse complement strand
ACTCGCGGTGCGGCTTCGGGCGGCTGAGTTTCTTTACTTTATTCTGATGGCTCATGATTTATCTACCTGTGACTCTTTCAAGCCGGCGTTGTTCATCCGGCTACACTCTTCCGCTCTCTTTGAGTTTGTCAATGTCCAGTCCGAAACTGAGACCGAGATCATCAAGAAGCGCGTGTAATTCATTGAGAGACTTACGGCCAAAATTACGAAACTTCAGCATTTCGCCTTCGCTTTTTGTGACCAGTTCTTCAATTGTGTGTATGTTAGCCGCGCGCAAACAATTCGAGGAACGGACGCTCAATTCGAGGTCATCAACCCGTGTGTCAAGCAATTTGCGAAGCGGTGTGACTTCTTCTTCGGGGGCGCGCTCTTCCTGCAGTTCTGTTTCCTCATCGAGGTGGATGAACAATTGCAGATGGTCTTTCAGCAACTTGGCCGAATGACACAATGCGTCCTCAGGTGAAATTGAGCCGTCAGTTTCCACCGAAATCATTAGGCGGTCATAATCTGTTCGCTGACCGACACGTGTATTTTCGACATTGTACCAGCAACGAATGACCGGTGAAAAGAGTGAATCAACGAAGATAGTATTCGTCGGAACACCCTCACGGCGATTCTGGTCGGCGATACAATAGCCGCGACCGGGCGCAACATCAATTTCCATCTCAAAGGTTACATCATCGCCGGTGATTTCCACAACCTGCATGTCTTTGTTGAGAATCTCGACATCGGAACTGCACTCAAACATGCCGGCGGTAATTTTGCCTTTGCCGGTCTTCTTAATTGAAATAGTCGTCAGTTCATCGCCATGCATGACGGCGCGGATCTTCTTGACGTTCAGAATAATGTCAGTGACATCTTCGTAGACACCGTCAAGAGAGCCGAATTCATGCAAGGCGCCGGCGATACGCACCGAAACCGGAGCGGCTCCCTGGATTGACGACAGCAGGATTCGACGGAGGGAGTTGCCCAGCGTGGCGCCATAACCGCGCTCAAGCGGCTCGACAACAAAACGCGCCGTATTGGTCGCTTCCCCGGCGTCTTTGACGACCTGTTCCGGGAGGTGTAGATTTTTCCATTTCATGACGCTAACATTCCCTTACATCCACAATGTTCAGTATTGATATTGACTGCGGGCTCTCCGCCGGTATGATACACCGGACAGCAGCTCTGCGGTTCAGCCATCTGTATTACTTGGAGTACAACTCCACAATAAGTTGCTCGGTAGCGGTTACCGGGATTTCTTCCCGTTTCGGGTATTCCAGCATCTCACCTTCGAGTCCAGCTTTGTTCAACCTCAACCAGGGAATGAGCTCCCCGCGCTGCTCTTTAAGAGCGTCATGCACCAGATCCATCTTTTTGGACCCTTCGTTGACTTTGATAAGTTCATTCGGACGCACCAGATATGAGGGAATATCAACGCGTCTGCCATTCACCAGAATATGTCCGTGGCGCACGAGCTGCCGGGCGGATTTGCGTGACGGCGCAAAGCCCAAGCGATAGATTATATTGTCCAGCCGTATCTCCAGCAGTCGGAGAAGGTTTTCACCTGTGACACCGGGTTTACGGTCGGCGACTTCAAAGTAATGATGGAACTGTTTTTCCATCAATCCATACATCCGACGCACCTTTTGCTTCTCCCGAAGCTGTAGTCCATACTCGGAAACCTTCCGGCGCATGTTTTGTCCATGCTGACCCGGGGCGTGCGGACGTCTTTCAAAGGCGCATTTGTCTGAATAGCAACGCGAACCTTTCAGGAAGAGCTTTTCGCCTTCCCTGCGGCACAACTTGCAATTCGCGTCTCGATATCTTGCCATCAACTTCCCTCTATTATCAATACTTCGTTTTCAAAGAAACTAAACAAAAAATAAATTCGTAACTCTCTATCTGAGCTTTCTGTTTGAAAGCTATTGCAACTCCACGAAGAACGTCTACGCGGACAGCGCACTCTTCAGTTATACTCTTCTCCGTTTCGGCGGACGGCAACCGTTGTGTGGAATCGGTGTGACATCTTTGATTGTCGTCACTTCCAGTCCGGCGGCGGACAACGCTCGCACTGCGGATTCACGGCCATTACCCGGCCCGTGCACGCAGACTTCAACTTTTCGCAGCCCCATATCCATTGCTTCTTTAGCGGCTGCGCCGGCGGCAAGCTGGGCGGCAAACGGTGTAGATTTCTTGGAGCCCTTCAAACCGGCGCGCCCCGCTGAGGCCCAACTGAGCGTATTGCCGCGCTGGTCAGTCAACGTGATAATCGTATTGTTAAATGTAGCGCGAATATGCGCGACACCGTTGGCGTCTGCTTTACGGGATTTCTTTTTCCCGTGAGTTTTTTTCGGGTCTGCCATGTAGGTCTATTTCCTGCTGCTTCCAGCTATTTCCTGCTCATGAGCCGTATGTCGGAAGGGTTTCATATCATGAACCACAGTTCATGAATCCCCGCTCATTGTGCGTATTACTTCGTTACTTTTTTCTTACCGGCAATTGTACGTTTCGGACCTTTGCGGGTGCGTGCGTTGGTTTTGGTGCGCTGTCCTCTCAACGGCAGGCCGCGACGATGTCGGAGGCCGCGATAACTGCCAATGTCGATAAGGCGCTTGATGTTCATCTGAATCTCACCGCGTAATGACCCTTCAACCTTGTAGTCATTTTCGATAACTCCGCGCAAACGCACGACTTCATCGTCGGTCAATTGATGCACCCGTGTATCCGGATTGACTCCGGTTTTCTTCAAAATCTCCGCCGAGATAGTGGGTCCGATACCGAAGATGTATCTCAATCCGATTTCTACCCGCTTCTCACGCGGCAAATCAACACCTGCTATACGCGCCAAAACTTGCTCCTGTCATTCTCTATCATACAGAACCGGGGGAAAGCCATCTCCGACTTAACCCTGTCTCTGCTTGTGATTCTTATTGCGCTTGCAAAGCACGCGGATGACGCCTTTGCGTTTGACGATGTAGCAATGCTCACATCTTTTTCTGACTGACGATTGAACTTTCATTGTTCATCACCTCTATTTGTAGCGATACACGATTCTTCCACGGTTTAGATCATAGGGCGACAGTTCAAGTGTCACTTTATCTCCCGGAAGTATCTTAATATAGTGCATTCGCATTTTGCCTGACACATGCGCAAGAACTTTGTGGCCATTGTCAAGTTCAACGCGGAACATGGCATTGGGAAGTGTCTCGTAGACTTTTCCCTCAACTGTTATTGTGTCTTCTTTAGCCATATACCCCGAAATCATCACTCTCGTGATGTTCAGGCGCTCTTCTCCATTTTCTCAGTCTTCAGGAGTGACAAGATGTCCACTCCGGAATCTGTAACCGCCACCGTATGTTCAAAATGCGCCGAGGGCTGGTCATCGGCGGTGACAATTGTCCAACCGTCTTTCTTTTGGATGACTTCAAATCCTCCGGCGTTAATCATCGGCTCAATTGCGATGACCATACCTGTTTTCAAAATCGGACCTTTGTCCGGTGAACCATAATTCGGCACCTGTGGCTCTTCATGCATTTGGCGGCCAATGCCATGGCCGACAAGATCACGAACAACCGAGTAGCCGCGCGATTCGGCATACTCTTGAATCGCGGCGCTGACGACGCCGAGACGGACACCGTTGCGCACTTTCTCAATTCCGCAAAAAAGCGATTCGCGAGTTACGTCCATCAGCTTTTGCTTGGCCTCTGAAATCTCGCCAACTGCGTAAGTCGCGGCGCTGTCTCCATACCACTCGTTCAAAACGACTCCAACATCGACAGAGACAATATCACCGTCCTGAAGAATACGCGAGCCGGGGATACCGTGAACAACCTGCTCATCGACCGAGACACAAGCCGATGCCGGATAGCCGTGATAGCCCTTAAACGCCGGTGTGGCGCCGGCCGCTAATATATTATCCTCCACCAGTTTGTCAATATCAGAAGTGGTCATTCCGGGGGCTATATTTTGCTCCACGAGATGAAGCGTGGCGGCCACGAGAGCGCCGGCTTCACGCATTAATTCCACTTCTGCTGCGGATTTGAGAGTAATTTTTGCCATACAACGTTTTTGCTGAATCTACATATCTCGCTTTTCGAGAATACATCCCCATCAAGCGGATTTGACACGCCCCACTGAGCTGATAATCGCTTGTGTGACATCGTCCGGTGAAGTATTTGCGTCTATTTCGACCAGATTCCCCCGGCCGCGATAATAGTCCTCAAGCGGGCTGGTTTGCTCGCGATAGACAGTCAGGCGACGCTGAACGACATCTTCTTCATCGTCATGACGCCGCAGGAGCTTTTCGCCGTCATTGTCGCACACACCTTCAGATTTCGGGAGATGCATGGGGTAATTGTAGC
The DNA here is from genome assembly GCA_964516945.1 of uncultured Ignavibacteriales bacterium. Classification (GTDB taxonomy): domain Bacteria; phylum Zixibacteria; class MSB-5A5; order GN15; family JACZUZ01; genus JAJRPJ01. The sequence continues at coordinate 32,426 of CAZFAL010000006.1, read as the reverse complement.
CGGCATTGCAAGTCGGACAGTAGAAGCGTCCCGAAAGCCGTTTAATCAGCTCGTCTTCGGGGACATTCAGGTAAATGACCTGATCGACGGTCAGGTTCTTTTCCTTGAAGATTTCGTCAAGTCTTTCCGCCTGAGTAAGATTTCGTGGGAAACCGTCGAGCATGAAACCCGCGGAATTCGCGGCGCCTTCAATTCTGGCGGTTATTATATCGATGATTATGTCATCCGGGACCAATTCGCCGGCTTTCATGAAGCCTTCTGCCTTTTTGCCCAGCTCTGTGCCGTTCTTGACCGCCTCGCGCAGGATATCACCGGTGGACAAATGCGTCAGACCGAGCTTGTCAGTCAACCGTTTTGCCTGCGTGCCCTTACCGGAGCCCGGAGCGCCAAGGAGAATCAGAATCATGGTTAGTACGATCTCCCGCGGATTTTGCCCTTTTTCATGAAGCCCTCGTAATGGCGCATCAACAGGTGGGATTCAATCTGTTGAAGTGTATCAAGAGCCACACCGACGACAATCAGCAAGCCGGTGCCGCCGAAGAAGAAATTGATGCCGAGTTGGTTAATCAGCACCCACGGCAGGATAGCAATCAACGCGAAGAAGATTGCGCCCGGTAGCGTGATGCGTAGCAGTACACGCTCAATATATTCGGCAGTGCGTTTGCCCGGACGGATACCGGGAATAAACCCACCGTTCTTACGGATATTCTCGGAGACATCCTGCGGATTAAACACAATTGCCGTGTAGAAGAAACCGAAGAACATGATGATCAGACCATAGATTATCGAGTACAGGAAACTACCCGGCGCCAACGCGCCTTCGACAAAGTCTCTAATCCATAGCGCTTCAGGGAATAACTGCTGAACAGTCGCCGGCAAAAACATCACTGATTGCGCAAAGATAATCGGGATAACACCGGCGCTGTTGACAGACAGCGGCAGGTGTGTGGTCTGACCACCGTAGACTTTTCGGCCAATCACCTTGCGTGGGTATTGAACCGGGATTCTGCGCTGTGCGCGAGTGACCATAATCACTGCAGCGATGACGAAAATCATGGCGGCCACGAGTAACGCGGCTGTGACAACTGTCATATTTCCCGTGCCGTAATACACTTGCTGCATGACATCAAATGCGCCCTGCGGGAAGCGGGCGATGATTCCAATGAAAATTATCAGGGAAATACCGTTGCCGATTCCATGTTCGGTAATCTTCTCACCGAGCCACATCACGAAGATTGTGCCGGCCGTAAACGTGAGAATCGTCAGCGGTACGAATTGCGCTTTTGTCAATCCGACAACTACGTTTTGTCCACCGGCGCTGAGACTAAGCAGGAATGTCGAAGTGCCATAGGCCTGCAATACCGCGATTCCAACCGTCAGATAGCGGGTGTACTGATTTATCTTCTTCCGTCCCTCTTCGCCCTCGTCCTGCAACTTCTTGATGGTCGGGATAACCGAGCCGAGAAGCTGGAACATAATTGAGGCGGAAATATAGGGCATGATGCCCAGGGCAAATATTGACGCCTTGCGGAACGCGCCGCCGGCAAAGAGGTCAAACAGGCCGAAAATGGAATCGGAGTTGAATGCCTGCGCAAGCACCGACGAATCAATGCCCGGTGTCGGCAAGTGAGAACCGATTCTATATACGACAAAGAGACCCAGGGTATAAAAAATCTTACGCCTGAGTTCTTCGACACGAAATATCGATGTGAATTTATCTAATGCCATGCGTCACCGTCCATAGTGAATCACTCCATAGCGAGATTCTGAGCTTTTATCTGATGTATGCTGAATCATTGTCTTCGTCATTGCTGTTAGTCAATGCTGTTCGTCTATACTGCTTGTCAGTGTTGTCTGGTCAGTGTTATCGTTTTGAGAACCAAATAATCAGGAATCACTTTCCTCAAACTTGCCGCCGGCGGCCTTGATTTTCTCGCTGGCCGACTTGGAGGCGACTATTCCTTTGAGAATAAAGGCCTTATCAACGGCTCCGTCACCAAGAATTTTCACCGGTTGCCTCGTTGTGGCTATCATGCCGGATGATTTGAGCGTTTCAGGGGTGACTTCCCCTCCCTCAAGCTTGTTGAGACGTTCCAGACTGATGACCTGATGGCGTGTGCCATGGATATTCTTGAAGCCGCGCTTCGGCAGACGTTGCGTCAGCGGAAACCCGCCGCCCTCAAACCACGGGTGGATATTTCCACCGCTACGGGATTTCTGGCCATTTTCGCCGCGCCCTGAAGTTTTGCCGAGACCACTTCCCGGTCCGCGTCCAACACGTTTGCGTGACTTTTTTGCGCCCTTCGGCGGGGCGAGATTCGATAGCTCTAACATATTGTTCCGGTTCGCTTCTTAGCGCTTCTCTTCTGTGTTGCAGATTCAGCCAAGCTTTACTTGACTTCCTCAACAGTGATGAGATGCAGTGTTTTGGTAATCATGCCGCGAATTGACGGCGTATCATTGTGCACAACAGTCCGGTTAATCTTGCCAAGCCCCAGCGCTTCAATAACGCGACGCTGACGGAAGCTACGGCCGATTGTGCTCTTAACCTGTGTGATTTTCAATTTTGCCATTGTTTTACTTAGTCTTACTGAGTCTTACTTGCCATTACTCTGATTCGGCCACTTCTGTCGCAACTTCTTCAGTCCGGACTTCCGGCTCATCATACTCGAGGTCACGATACTCGTAATCCATGCGTTCAGTTATCAACTCTTTGAGACCGTTGAGAGTCGCATGGACAACATTATTCTTGTTACGGCTTCCGAGACACTTTGTCAGGACATCCTGAACGCCCGCGGCTTCCAATACAGCGCGCACCGGACCACCGGCGATAACTCCGGTACCTGTCGGCGCCGGCTTGAGAATCACCGTCGAAGAGCAGAACACTCCTTCAACCGGATGCGGAATTGTGCCGTTGACAATCGGCACCTTGATCATCGCCCGCCGCGCCGCTTCTGTGCCCTTGCGGATACACTCAGCAACTTCAGCCGCTTTACCGAGACCGATGCCTATCTTGCCATGCCTGTCACCTGCGGCGACAAGCGCAGTAAAGTTAAACCGTCGACCGCCTTTGACCACTTTGGCCACGCGGTTGACGTGGATCACTTTTTCAAGAAACTCTGAATTTGGATCTTCAATACGCGCCAAACTGTTATCCTCACAAACCGATTACTGTTCTAAAATCTTCTTACAATTCTTCTTCTTACTATATTTCCAGCGGTGAACTATGGCGCTAAACCTCATTGCGCTACACAGAACCGTTCTACAGAAAATCACTTCTTTAGAACTTCAGTCCACCTTCTCTGGCGCCTTCAGCCAGGGCTCGTATGCGACCATGATAGCGGTTGCTATTGCGATCAAACACCACCTGCTCGACACCTTTTTCTTTGGCCAACTCTGCGATTGCCAATCCGACAATCTTGGCGCGCTCAGTCTTATTCTTTGCCGATGCAAGTTTTTCTGAGACAGCTTTGCTAAGCGTCCCGGCGAAGGCCACAGTTTCTCCGCGCGCATCATCAATAACTTGCGCATAAATATGCTTGAGCGACTTGCTAACAGTCAGTCGCGGCCGCTCGGCGACACCGAACACCTTACCGCGCACTCTCTTGCGGCGCCGTTCAGCCAGCTTTGCTTTTGTTTTGAATTTATCAGCCATACCGTGTAACCCTTGTTTCTATCTTCACATTCAGCAACGACACAAACTATGCGCCAGCGGTCTTACCGGCCTTGCGCTGGATGATTTCATCATCGTATTTGATACCCTTGCCCTTGTACGGCTCTGGCGGTCTTACCTTGCGAATTCTCGCGGCGGCTTCACCGACAGCCTGCTTATCTATCCCCTCAATGATAACCTTGTTCTCCTTGGGGAGCACACTAATATTCACACCTTCCGCGGCGCCGAACAAAACCGGATGGGAATACCCAACAGCCAACTCAAGCGAATGGCCTTTCATTTCGGCTTTGTATCCTACGCCAACCAGAATCAGGGTCTTCTTGTACCCCTCGGTGACACCGACAACCATGTTTTGTATCAAGGCGCGGGTGAGGCCGTGCAACGCGCGGTTTTCTTTGAGGTCATTGGGGCGCGTAACGACAATCCGCTTGTCTTCCTGAGCGACAGTCATATTCTTATGAATTGCCTGATGTAATTCGCCTTTAGGACCTTTTACCGTGACCTGCGAACCGTCGAGCGTAACCGTCACACCGGACGGAATATCTATGGGCTTTCTGCCTATTCGTGACATCTTCTACTTTTCCTGCTTAGACTTCCTGAACAAACGCTCTACCAGACACGGCAAACAAGTTCGCCACCTATTTTCTTACGTCCGGCTTCGACATTGGTCATCACACCTGACGAGGTTGAGATGATTGTGATACCATGTTTACGACGTCCCGTATATGAGACTTCGGACGAGTCAACATACTTCCTCAAACCCGGCCGTGAAATCCTGTCGATGCCACTAATGACGGCGTTATCATCTTTGTTGTAGCGCAAGAACACTCTGATAATACCCTGCTTGCCATCTTCAAATTCCTCAACGCGCTTGATATAGTTGCGCTCTTTAAGAATGCGCGCAATTTCGCGTTTTAGCTTGGAAGCCGGAATATCGACAGCCCGCCGCTTGGCCTTGGCGCCGTTCCGTATTCGTGTCAGCATATCAGCTATGGGATCTGTCATTGACATGACTTACTTCACTCTTTCTTCAACATGTAACCGACTCAAAACAAACGGTCGGTCACGGGATTCATCACCAGTATCCGGGACTATCTTCCTCTCCGGACTTAATGATGACCAGGAACTTCTCGCCTTTGCAAGAAGTGTACAATCAACAAGTCTGTTATCTACTTACGCACACTGAACGCTACCAGCTTGCCTTTACCACGCCGGGTAAATCACCGGAAAGCGCCATTTCGCGAAAGCAGATGCGGCAGAGACCGAATTTCCTCAAGAAACCGCGCGGTCGGCCGCATTTGCGACAACGGTTATATCCGCGGACTTTGAACTTCGGTTTACGACCGGCTTTTGCTATCAGGCATTTCTTTGCCACACTGTCCTCCAGTCGCGTCACGTATGTCGGCTGTTGTGTTTCTGTGAACACATCGCTTTACGTGACGGCGACACACCTTCTATTGCTGTGGTCTCGGCTTCTGGAACGGCATACCAAACAGCTCCAACAACCGGCGACATTCTTCATCTGTTTTAGCGGTGGAGGTGATGGTAATCGTCAACCCTCGCACCTTGTCAATCTTATCGTAGTCGATCTCCGGGAAGATCAACTGCTCTTTCACACCGATAGTGTAGTTTCCGCGACCGTCAAAAGACTTTGTCGGGACACCCCGAAAATCACGCACTCGCGGTAATGCGAGACTGACAAACCTGTCAAGAAACTCGTACATCATATCCCGACGGAGCGTGACACGACACCCGATGGGCATGTCCTCACGCAATTTGAAATTCGATATTGACTTTCGCGCGCGGGTGGTCACCACTTTTTGCCCGGTGATAATCTCCAGATCTCGTTGCGCGGCCTCAAGCGCCTTTGGCGTTTGAGTGGCTTCGCCAACACCGATATTCAGGCAGATTTTCTCCAGCTTCGGCGCCTGCATCACTGAACTATAGTTAAACTCCTTGACCAATTGCGGCTGGATTTCGTTCAGATATTTTTCTTTTAGTCTCGACATGATCCTAACTACTACCTTGATATATTCGTCTTAGATCTCTGACCCGGTTTTGCGGCAGATACGAACCCGCACCTTACGACCGTCCGGCCCTTCAATAAACTTTGTTCCAATCCGTGTCGGACCGCCAAGTTCAGCGGAATACAGCGCAACACGACTACGATTGATAGGCGCTTCCTTTTCGACAATTCCACCCTGCGGATTCATCTGAGTCGGTTTGGAATGACGCTTCACTATATTGAAGCCCTCAACAATAACTGTATTCTTTTTCCTGTCGACAAACAGCACTTTGCCAACCCGTTTTTTTGCCGCAGAGTCAGAGCCGGAATCTTTGCTGTCCTTCTTGGTCTCATGACGTCGCAATGCGCCTGAGAGAATATAGACCATATCGCCTTTTTTGATATCCATAACGTCCTCCGTCCTCAGATAACTTCCGGAGCGAGTGAAATGATTTTCATAAACTGCTTGTCACGCAGTTCACGGGCCACCGGTCCGAAGATGCGTGTGCCACGCGGCTCATTGGCTTCATTGATAATCACGGCCGCATTATCAGAGAATCTAATCAGCGAGCCATCGCTTCGTCGCACCGGCTGTTTGGTGCGAACAACAACCGCCAAACACACTTCCGACTTCTTAACTGTTCCACCCGGAATGGCATCCTTGACGGCAACCTTAATCGTGTCACCGATACGCGCATATTTCTTGCGCGTTCCACCAAGTATGCGGAAGCACATGACCCGACGCGCGCCGGAGTTATCGGCGACAACCAGTTTTGTATATTCCTGAATCATACTATTACACCACGCTTGTGACGGACCCTCGTATCCTTATTTTGCCTTTGTAACAACTTCGACCAAACGCCAGCGCTTTGTCTTCGACAGAGGGCGGGTTTCAATAACTCGAACAACATCACCAATACCGGCGTCATTGTTCGCATCATGGGCGTACAACTTTGAACGCACACTGACGGTCTTCCCGTACAGCGGGTGCCTCAATTTTCTATTCATTTGAACGACAATTGTCTGATTCATCTTATCAGAGACAACTGTGCCTGTGCGGCTTTTCCGTTGATTTCTGGATTCTACGTTCGTTTCGGTCATATAAGACTCTCCTGGCTACTACACATACCTGACTAAGGATACTCGTCAGAGGATTGCTTCACAAATCCGACGGCTCTTTCGTCGCTCTCCAATCCTTTGAGGCCTATGAGGCGCTCTTACTTTGCAGTATGTCCACCTTAGTTTCAGTAATTCGACGAATACCTTTTTCGTCCTCAGCAATCAGCGTGTTAATCCGCGCCATGTCGCGTCTGATTTCACGCAAACGAAGCGGGTTATCCAACGGTTTCAAAGTGCGGCGCATCAACAGATTGAATTGCTCTTCCTTCAAGTCATTGCGCTTGGCGATTAGTTCGTCACGCGTCAAATCTCTCAATGAGGATATTTTCATCTTACATACCCTCCGTCTCGGCGCGAGTTACAAACTTCGTCTTCATCGGGAGCTTGTGGTCAGCGAGACGCAACGCCGCTCTCGCTAATTCTTCACTTACACCCTGGACTTCAAACAGCACTCTTCCGGGTTTGATGACAGCGACCCAATATTCAGGCGCTCCCTTACCCTTGCCCATGCGAGTTTCCGCCGGCTTTTGTGTCACCGGTTTGTCCGGGAATACACGAATCCAAACCTTGCCACCACGTTTCAGCTTACGTGTCAAAGCGACACGAGCGGCCTCAATCTGACGGTTGGTCATCCAGGCGGCTTCGAGCGCCTTCAACCCGTATTCGCCGAAATCCACCCGGGCTCCGCGATAGGCCTTGCCTCTGCGACGCCCTCGCTGGGTCTTCCGGAACTTTACTCTTTTTGGCATTAACATCTGTCAATAATCTCCTGACAAACACACCGGCCCGCTCCGAGCCAACACATTTGAACTATTTCTTTTCCTTTGGCGCTTCCTTGGATTTGGCGGCTGTCGGAGCCTTGTCTCCACCGGAACTCTGTTTCGGTTTGGCGGAAGCGGGTTTTGCAGATTTGTCCGGGCCTGCTGATTCACCGGCGGCCTTCGGCCCGCCTCCTTTGTCTCCATCGGGGCGACGACGCACTCTGCCACGCGGCCTGCGCGGTTTACGTCTCTCCGGACCGCCGCGCTTGCCACGGCCTCTGTCCTGCGGAGCGCTCATTTCGCTCATTCCGTCCTGCTCGTCTTTGTCAGAGTGATCAGCAAAGTCACCCCTATCGAGTATTTCGCCTTTACAAATCCAGACCTTGACACCGATGGCGCCGTAGGTTGTGCGGGCAGTCGAAGTCGCATAATCAATATCGCCGCGTAGTGTATGAAGCGGCACCCGCCCCTGGTGATATTTTTCCGAGCGGGCGATTTCTGCGCCATTGAGACGACCAGCGCAGATAATCTTGATTCCCTGCGCGCCCATCTTCATCGTCGCCGCGATTGACTTCTTCATAGCCCGGCGGAACGCAATACGTCCGCTCAATTGGTAGGCAATACCATCGGCGACAAGCTGGGCGGAAAGCTCCGGCTTCTTCACTTCAACGATATTCAACGTGATATCTTTGCCTGTCAGAAGCTGTAATTCGCTACGCAACTTATCGACCTCAGAGCCCTTGCGACCGATGACAATTCCCGGACGGGAGGTATGAATATCAACCGTAACTTTTTTCGGTGCGCGCTGTATCGCAACTTTTGCAACACCGGCGCTGCTGAGACGCGATTTGATATAGCGTCTGATCTGCAGATCTTCAAAGATCAAGTCGCGAAACGTTGCGCCTCGCGCGAACCAACGACTATTCCATGCCCGATTGACGCCGAGCCTAAATCCTACTGGATGTGTTTTCTGACCCAAATGTTACACTCCTACTTGGACTCGGATTTCGAGTCCTTCGCCTTTGCGGCGCTGACTTTCTTCACTGCTGTCTTGGTTGTCTTTTTGGCGACTACTTTCTCTGCCGTTTTGTTTGCTGCCGTCTTGGTCGCCGCTTTTTTCGCTACCGTTTTCTTCGCAACGGTCTTTTTTGCGGCGGTCTTTTTCTTTGCGACTTTTTTCTTTGCGACTTGCTTTTTCACAACCTTTTTCTTCGCCGCTTTTTTGGCGCGTGGCGCAGGAGCGGCCTCTGCGGCGGTTCCCGAGACTTCAATTGTCAGATGACAATAACGCTTTTGAATCCGGTTTGCCCTGCCCATCGCGCGAAACTCCATGCGCTTCTGTATCGGACCGGTGTCAACTGAGACACGAGAAATAGTCAAATCCTCGGGGTGCAACCTGCGCCCTCCCATGTCAGACTCCATCGCGTTCGCGACAGCGGACTTCAATGTCTTAGCGAGTGTCAGCGCCAATTTGCGCTTTGGAGCGAAATTCAAACGCTCCAGCGCCTGCTCAGCCCGCAACCCGCTGATAGTCTGCGCTAACTGTCGTAACTTCCTGTCGCCGATTCGAAGAAACCGGGCCTTTGCTACTTTCCGTACAAGCATTGCTATCGTATCCCCTGCGCTTACTTGAGGGAGGAGCTCCTGTCAGTCAGTTTGCCGCCATGCCCGCGAAATGTGCGAGTCGGAGCGAATTCTCCCAGCTTGTGACCAACCATGTTTTCCGTGATGTAAATAGGAATGAACTTATTCCCGGTGTGCACGGCAAATGTATGGCCGATGAAGTCAGGCGTAATGGTAGAACGACGCGACCAGGTTTTGATCACCCTCTTGCTGTCGGTCGAGTTCATTGTCTCGACTGCTTTCATGAGACTTTCGTCTACAAACGGTCCCTTTTTCAAAGAACGCGCCATACTCTCTCCTCCGTACGTTCGGTCACCATTCTATTGGTAACCACGCAACTTATTTCTTCTTGCGACGCTCGACAATCATCTTGTCTGACGCCTTTTTCTTCTTACGTGTCTTGTATCCCTTGGTGGGCTTGCCCCACGGTGTACAAGGATGACGACCACCGGACGAACGCCCCTCGCCACCACCCATCGGGTGGTCAACCGGGTTCATCGCCACGCCTCGCACTTTCGGACGACGACCGCGCCAACGCGACGCGCCGGCTTTACCGAGCGAGAGATTCTTGTGATCAATATTTCCAACCTGCCCGACTGTGGCAGTGCAGATTTCCGGCACCATACGCACTTCACCGGACGGCATTTTCAACGTTGCCATCCCTGAGTCACGGGCGACAAGTTGCGCCATCGTTCCGGCGCCACGCACCATCTGTCCACCTTTGCCCGGGCGCATTTCAACATTATGCACTTCTGCGCCAAGCGGCATCTTTACCAACGGCAGGCAGTTACCCACCCGGTATTCGACGGCCTCACCGGCGTTAAGCACATCATCAACCTGCAATCCCTGCGGGGCGAGGATGTAACGCTTCTCGCCGTCAACATAATGCAACAAGGCGATGTTCGCGCTACGATTCGGATCGTACTCAATTGAGGCGACACGCGCCGGAATGCCTGTCTTGTTCCGACGGAAATCGACAATGCGATATTTCCGCTTGTGCCCACCGCCACGCCTGCGCATGGTGATGCGACCCTTGTTGTTTCTCCCGCCACTCTTGCGATTCGGCTCAAGCAATGACGCCTCCGGAGTGGTCGAGGTGATTTCCTCAAATCCGGGTGTCGTGCGGAATCTGCTTGACGGTGTATATGGTCTGTATTTCTTAATAGCCATCGTAGTATGCTACTGTCTATCGTCTGTTCTGTTTTGTTGCCTGCTAAATATTCTCAAAGTCAGAAATAACCTGACCCTTTTCCAAAGTTACAATCGCCTTTTTCCAACGCGGCGTGTGTCCAATGCGCCAGCGAAGGCGTTTGGATTTGCCGGGCATAATCATGGTCCGCACACTGTCAACCTTGACATTGAACGCTGATTCGACAGCGCCACGGATTTCATTCTTTCCGGCATGCCTGTCGACACGAAAGACATAGGCGTTATTGGCCTCTTTAAGCCCCATCGACTTCTCAGTCGTTAAGTGCAGTTGAAGCGCCATCTTATCCATCAGGAGAATACCTCCTCTGCCTTTTGCAGACCGGCGCGGGTAAAAATGATATGGTCGGCTTTGAGTGTTTCATAGCAATTCAGCAATGAGGCGCGCATGAACGTCACACCCGGTATGTTTCTTGCCGAAAGAGCTACATTCTCATTCTTCCCTTCTTCGAGGAAAAGAATCTTTTTCCCGGAGAGGTTCAATTTATCAATCATTGCCACAAAACTTTTCGTCTTGACTTCGTCGAAGTTAACTTTATCGAGCACAACAACTCTCTTATGCGCCGCTCTGTCAGAAAGCGCGGAGACTGTCGCAATTTGCTTCAGACGCTTCGGAAAGCGGGAGTAATATGAACGCGGTTTCGGCCCGTGCACAATGCCACCGGTGCGCCATAAAGGCGAGCGGATTGTACCAACACGAGCGCGGCCGGTTCCTTTTTGACGCCAGGGCTTTGCTCCACCACCGGAAACTTCCGCACGGCCCTTTGACGACGAATTCCCCTGACGCTGGTTCGCGAGATAGTTCACCACATACTGATGCACAACCGCTTTATTCGGCTTCACACCGAAAACTTCAGGTTTCAATTCGACCTGTCCAACTTCCGAGCCGTCCTGGTTGAACATCGGCACAGTCACCCGCTGTGGGTCTGAGCCGGCGTCAGCTTTGGTCTTTTCAATATCTTTTGTTGCGCTATCCATATTTCTTTACTTTCGCTTATCACAAACCAATCGGCCACACCAATCGGATTTAGCCTCTGCTTGAGATACGAACCTTCACCAGACTTCCGTTTTTGCCCGGAACCGAGCCCCGCACGAGAATGAGATTCTTCTCCGGCACGACTCGCACCACATCCAGACCAAGCGCGGTGACTTTGTCGCCGCCCATGCGCCCAGCCATACGCACACCTTTGAATACGCGTGACGGAGTTGACGCCTGACCGATTGAACCCGGAGCGCGCATCCTGTCAGACTGACCGTGAGTTTTCTGACCACCACTGAAACCATGCCTGCGAATCACACCCTGAAAACCGAGCCCCTTGGAAATGCCGGTCACATCGACAACTTCGCCTTCTTTGAACATCTCAACAGTCAGCGAGTCACCGACTTTAATGTCACCTTCGTAGCGAATTTCGCGCAACACACGAGCTGGAGCCACACTTGCCTTGGCAAAATGACCGAGTTGCGGCTTGTTAAACAGACGCTCCGCGCGCTCACCGAAACCAACCTGAAGAGCGTTGTATCCATGCTTCTCTTCAGTGATTTGCTGCACAACCACATTGGGTCCGGCCTCAATGACCGTTACCGGAATCGCCTCGCCATCTTCTCGAAAGACGCGCGTCATGCCAACTTTTGATCCTATTAACTCTCTCATATTCCTATAACCTGTTCAGGTCAACCTTGAAACGCCCAAAGGCATTATCAGGTTTTTATCTCCACATCAACACCGGCCGGTAAATCAAGCTTCATCAACGCATCCACCGTTTGCGCAGTTGAATCATGAATCTCAAGCAGACGCTTGTGCACTCGTGTTTCAAACTGTTCGCGTGACTTTTTGTCGACATGCGGTGAACGTAACACAGTATAGACGGTGCGCTTTGTCGGCAACGGAACGGGTCCGGACACTTTTGCGCCGGTGCGTAACGCTGTCCGCACAATCTCTTTGGCGGACCTGTCAAGCGTAAAGTTATCGTAGGCGCGAAGCCGGATTCTGATTTTTTGCATCTGCATATTTATTTACTCAGCTAACTCTAACCAATCACTATTATTCAATCACTTCCGTGACAACACCGGCGCCGACTGTGCGGCCGCCTTCACGAATCGCGAAACGCAATTCCTTCTCCATCGCTATCGGAGCTATCAGCTCAATCGACATCTGTACATTGTCACCCGGCATCACCATCTCAACACCATCCGGCAACGTCGCAACACCCGTCACATCAGTCGTACGGAAGTAGAACTGCGGACGATACCCGCTGAAAAACGGCGTGTGACGGCCACCCTCCTCCTTGGACAGAACGTACACTTCGCCTTTGAACTTCGTATGCGGGGTGATACTGCCCGGCTTCGCCAGAACCATACCGCGCTCCAAATCAGTCTTGTCAATTCCGCGTAACAACAAACCAACATTGTCGCCGGCCTGACCCTCGTCAAGCAACTTACGGAACATCTCAACGCCCGTGCAGACTGTTTTCTTCGTCTCACGGATACCAACGCGCTCAAGCTCTTCGCCGACTTTGACTATCCCGCGCTCAATACGACCGGTGCCGACTGTGCCGCGACCGGTAATTGAGAACACATCCTCAACCGGCATCAGGAACGGCTTGTCTGTCTCGCGCTCCGGCTCAGGAATATAGCTGTCAAGAGCCGCCATCAATTCATGGATACTCTTGAACGCTTCATCATCTTTATTGCCCTGCTGGGCGGCGGTCATGGCGTTCAGCGCCGAGCCGCGAATAATCGGAATATCATCACCCGGGAATTTGTACTGATTCAGCAACTCCCGGACTTCCATTTCGACCAGATCCAGCAGTTCATCATCGTCAACCATGTCACACTTGTTCATATAGACCACGATGTACGGCACACCAACCTGACGCGCCAGCAGGATATGCTCGCGGGTCTGCGGCATCGGGCCGTCAGCGGCGGAGACAACAAGAATAGCGCCGTCCATTTGCGCCGCGCCGGTGATCATGTTCTTGACATAGTCGGCGTGACCCGGACAATCAACATGCGCATAGTGACGACTCTCGGTCTCGTATTCGACGTGAGCGGTGGCAATCGTAATTCCGCGTTCGCGCTCTTCAGGCGCGTTGTCAATTGAATCAAAACTGCGAACCTCGCCGCCATTTGCCAACGCCTGAACCATTGTCATCGCCGCTGTCAACGTCGTTTTACCGTGATCAACGTGACCAATCGTCCCGACATTCACATGCGGTTTCGTCCGCTCATATTTCTGCTTGGCCATGACGCTTGAATCCTTCCTTATAAATCCTGCTCAAAGTTCGTTGCTGCTTATCGTTATTCTTGCAATCTGCATTTTCAGCCGCCCCTGCGGGCTTTTGGCTGAACAATTTGTCGGCGCCTAACTTACTGCGCTACGCCCGCTTTTTCAAGTATCTTCTTGGTAGCTTCTGCCGGTAAAGGCATATATTTGTTGAAATGCATCGAAAAAACTGCGCGTCCCTGGGAAATATTCCGCAGATTCGTCGCATAGCCGAACATTTCGGACAACGGCACATCAACGGTAACAGTCTGCTCATCCCCACGGGCCTCGATTGCGCCGATTCTTCCTCGTCGACCGTTAATATCGCCGACGATTGTGCCTACATACGCTTCCGGGGTGACGATAACGACAGACATAATCGGCTCGAGTAGAACGGCGCCGGCTTTTCTGGCCCCGTTCTGGAACGCCATGGAACCGGCAATCTTAAAGGCCATCTCGGATGAGTCAACATCGTGGTATGAACCGTCTATCAGTTCGACATGCACACCGGTTAACGGATATCCGGCAAGAATACCGTTTTTCATGGCCTCATGAATACCCTTCTCAATAGAAGGAACATATTCGCGCGGGACATCACCACCGGTGATTTTGTTCTCAAAGACAAACTCCTCACCGTCATCGGTCGGCCACAAATTGATGACACAATGACCATACTGCCCCTTACCGCCGGACTGACGCACAAACTTGCCTTCAGCTTTAACTTTCTTGGTAATCGCTTCCCGATAAGCCACCTGCGGCTTGCCGACATTGGCCTGCACTTTGAATTCGCGCAACATGCGGTCGACGAGAATCTCGAGATGCAACTCACCCATACCGGAGATAATAGTCTGCCCGGTTTCTTCGTCAGTTTTGACTCTGAAAGTCGGGTCTTCTTCGGCGAGCTTCTGAAGCGCCTCGGAAAGCTTATCCATATCGGCCTTGGTCTTCGGCTCGACAGCAACATCAATCACCGGATCCGGGAAATTCATTTCTTCCAGCAGGATTGGATGCTTGGGATCGCAGAGCGTATGCCCTGTGGTAGTCTTGCGTAACCCGACGCAGGCGACAATATCACCGGCGCTCATCAGTTTAACATCTTCGCGCTTGTTGGAATGCATTCTCAGAATACGCGAGATACGCTCTTTTTGACCGGTGATGGCATTGAGCGCATAGGAGCCCGCCGCGAGCTGTCCGGAATAGACACGGACATAAGAGATTTTGCCGACATGCGGGTCGGTCGCTATCTTGAACGCCAGCGCCGTGAACGGCTCGTCAGTGTTTGCCTGACGGGTCAGGACTTTTTCGGATTGCGGGGCTGTGCCTTCGACGGGCTTTACATCTTCGGGGGAAGGCAGGAAATCAACCACACAATCCAGCAATTTCTGCACACCCTTATTCTTAAATGCCGAGCCACACAGCACGGGAACCATATCGCAATTAATACAAGCCGCGCGAACAGCGGCGACAACTTCTTTCGGAACAATCGGCTGGTCGTCGAGGAATTTTTCCAGCAGATGATCGTCATATTCGGAAATTGCTTCGAGAAGCTTCTCCCGGTATTCAGCGGCCTTCTCCTGCATATCATCAGGAATAGGCATGTCATCGTAGGTCATCCCTGCGGACTCTTCATGATAGACACGGAAAGTCATATTAATCAGGTCAACAACGCCGTTAAAGGTCTCACCGGCGCCCGACGGAATAGTAATCGGCACGCAATTCGACCCAAACCTATCATTCATTTCGTGAACGGCCTGATAGAAGTCGGCTCCGACCCTGTCCATCTTATTGACAAACGCAATGCGCGGAACTCCATACCTGTCGGCCTGACGCCAGACAGTCTCGGACTGCGGCTCGACACCGCCGACGGCGCAGAACAAAGCAACAGCCCCGTCAAGAACACGCAGCGAACGCTCAACTTCTACAGTGAAGTCAACGTGTCCGGGAGTGTCGATGATATTGATTTCATGCTTGCGCCAATAGGCAGTTGTGGCGGCAGAGGTGATGGTAATACCACGTTCTTTTTCCTGCTCCATCCAGTCCATTGTCGCAGCGCCATCATGGACCTCACCAATACGGTGCACTTGGCCAGTATAGTAGAGTACCCGCTCAGTGGTGGTTGTCTTACCGGCATCTATGTGCGCCATGATTCCGATGTTGCGGATTTTTGAGATAGGCGTAGACATAGGTAGCTTTCTTAGGTGGAGATTCAGATAATTTGATTTGGACGACAAGTTGATGCGGTGGGCGCGAGACTCTTTTTGAACCGTGCAGATTCGAATCCCGCAGTCGCAACCGTATTTATGATTGCGATGTACTACCGGGAGGGCAAACTACAATGTCAAAGAGCAGACCATATGAAACCAAAGCGCATGCAATGCGGCCGTGATTTCGAACAACTTCATCAGTATTTATCAGTATCTCTCAACTCCTTACAACAGACTTTTGTGTTTCTGCAATTGCTAAACTCACATTTACCAGCGGAAGTGGGCAAACGCCTTGTTGGCGTCAGCCATCCGATGGGTATCTTCTCTTTTCTTGACCGCCGTACCTTCGTTCTTCGAGGCAGACCACAGCTCAGCGCCGAGACGCTCGCCAAGTGATTTCTCCGAGCGGCTCCGGGCGGCCGCAATCAACCAGCGCATAGCCAGCGCATTGCGACGGCGAGGACGAACCTCGACCGGCACCTGATAGGTGGTTCCACCCACACGGCGGGACTTCACTTCAAGCGACGGCTTGACATTGTTAAGCCCCTTATGGAAGACCTCCAGGCCACTTTCACCCTCAGCGCGACGCTCAACCGCCTCAATAGCGGAGTACATGATGCGTTCAGCAATAGACTTCTTGCCGCGCTTCATCAGCGAGTTAATAAATTGAGCGACAATCGGATCCCCAAACTTAGGATCGGGAATGACACTCTTTTTTTGTATAGACTTCCTTCTTGGCATTTCTCGTAAAACTCACTTGGATATATACTTTACCGTGTTCCTACAACTATCACTTACACTCTACTTCTTGGTCGGCCTCTTGACGCCGTACTTTGAACGGCTGTTGGTGCGCCCGTCAACCCCGGACGTGTCCATGGCGCCGCGAACTACATGATACCTGACTCCCGGCAGATCTTTCACACGACCTCCGCGAATGAGAACAATTGAATGCTCTTGCAGGTTGTGACCTTCACCCGGAATATAGGCAGTGACTTCCATCTGATTCGTCAACTTTACGCGGGCAACCTTGCGCAAGGCCGAATTCGGCTTTTTCGGAGTAGATGTATACACACGCGTACAGACGCCACGTTTCTGCGGCGCGCCTTTCAGCGCCGGTGTGTTCTTCTTGTCTATCAGCCGCTTGCGACCGCTCCGTATTAATTGATTTATTGTCGGCACGTGTTACTCAACTACTCCGTATCAATATAATATCGCAACGAAAGGTTGCGATTTCCTCCTCCGGTGAACCGGAGATTTACACTTCTTTGTCCATCCTACTGCGCCTGTTCAGGCGCGCCTTCACTCAACCGTGCATCCGATTGATGGATGGCATGTTACACCCCTTAATTTCAGGGGTCACTAAGTATAGACGCAACGAAACAAATGTCAAGCGGAAAATTCAATTGCCCCACTTTTGCGCCTTTTGGCGTAACAGCATAAAACACAACCGATTACACCGCATATGGCAACCTTGATATCAGGTCAAGGCAAATGTTTTTTCCAAAAGTACCCGTTATTGCCATCCGCCCCTTAGTGACTTTCCTCCACCATTTCCATTCCGGAGATTATTTCAATCTCAGCGGCTTCAGTTTCTTCCGGCTCAACTTCGATGTTCCTGTACTTCTCAATGCCTGTGCCGGCGGGAATCAGATGACCGATAATCACATTTTCCTTGAGCCCCCGTAGGGTGTCAACTTTGCCTTGAATGGCCGCTTCGGTCAACACTTTGGTGGTTTCCTGGAATGACGCCGCAGACACAAAACTGTCGGTAGACAGTGACGCCTTCGTTATTCCCAGTAACATCGGTTCAAACGTAGCCGGCTCACCACCCTCGGCAACCACACGAGAGTTTTCTTCGGCAAATTTCATCCTGTCGACCTGCTCACCTTCAAGCAAGTTCGCATCACCGGCGCTGATGACATGCACTTTCTGCAACATCTGCCGGACAATTACCTCGATATGCTTGTCACTGATGCGCACGCCCTGCAGTCGGTACACCTCCTGCACTTCATTCACAAGATATTCCTGTACGGCATTGTCGCCGAGAATACTCAGAATGTCATGCGGATCGACAGCGCCCTCACAGAGCGAGTCACCGGCGCGGACTTTGTCGTCACTATGCACCAGCATGTGCTTGCCATGGGGCACAAGATACTCGCGCTCTTCTTCGCCGTCCAATGACGTAACAATTATCTGTTGTTGTGAGCGAATGATTCTGCCGAACTTGATGTGTCCGTCAATTTCACTAACAACCGCCGGATCTTTGGGCTTACGGGCCTCAAACAACTCGGCGACGCGTGGCAGACCACCGGTGATGTCACGAGTCTTGGAAATATCACGCGGGATTTTCACCAGCATCTCCCCGGGGCCTATTTCATCACCGTCACGAACAAGGAGGTTGGCGCCGGTCGGAATGCGATAACTACTGACTACTTCTTCCCCAACGATAATATTGATAGTCGGGAAGAGTGACTTTTCGCGTTGCTCAATAATAATCGGCTGAATCAACCCGGTCGTCTCGTCCATTTCCTCGCGCATTGAAATATCTGCGACGATGTCCTTGAACGCGACTTTACCCGCTTTGTCATTGACAATAGTGGCGCTATAAGGATCCCATTCAAAAACCGGGTCACCCTTTTCAACCATCTGTCCTTCTTTGATCTTGAGTGTCGCGCCATACGGGAGATGATAACGGCCGAGGACACGGTCCTGCTCATTGACCAGATGAATCTCACCATCACGGTTCACCACAACATTTTCGCCGGTTGATTTCGTAACGGTTCGGATTTCAATAAACTTTGCCTTGCCGGCATACTTCGACTCAACGTCAGATTGCTCGGCGATACGCGCCGCAGTTCCACCGATATGGAACGTACGCAGGGTTAGCTGTGTGCCCGGTTCACCAATGGACTGTGCGGCGATGACACCGACTGCCTCACCAATGTCAACCATTTTCAAAGTTGCAAGGTTGCGACCGTAGCACATTGAGCACACACCCCGCTTGGACTCACATGTCAGCACAGAACGAAGTCTGACAGACTCCAGCCCGCTGCTTTCAATACGCTCTGCGATTTTTTCGGTGATTTCGTTGCCACCTTCGATAATCAGTTCATCGGTCACCGGATCATACACATCATCAAGCGCCACCCGACCCAGAATACGGTCGCTCAAAGACTCGATGACTTCTTCACCTTCTTTGATAGCGCTGACTTCGAGACCAAGAATCGTCCCGCAGTCCTCCTGTGTAATAATCACATCCTGGGCGACGTCAACCAGACGCCGGGTCAGGTAACCCGCATCGGCGGTCTTCAAAGCGGTGTCAGCCAGACCCTTTCTGGCTCCGTGAGTGGAGATGAAGTACTCAGACACCGAAAGCCCTTCGCGGAAGTTTGAAGTAATCGGACGTTCGATGATCTCACCGATACCACCGGTAATCTTCTTCTGCGGCTTGGCCATCAAACCACGCATACCGGCCAACTGGCGAATCTGCTCTTTGGAGCCACGCGCGCCGGAATTGGCCATCATATAGACAGGGTTAAACCCTTTTCTGTCATTCTTGAGATGCGTCATCATCACTTCGGCGACTTCTGACGTGCAACGAGTCCACAGGTCAATCACCTGATTATAACGCTCGCCGTTGGTAATCAACCCTCGTTCATAGCGCTTTTGAATCTTGGCAACCTCTTTAGTGGTCGTTTCAATCAGACGGTTCTTCTCTTCGGGAATCACCATGTCGACAATCGCCGCAGTCGCTCCGGAGAGAGTAGAATACTCAAAGCCAAGTGACTTGAGTTTGTCGAGAAACTCCACTGTCCGCTTATTTCCAACGGCGCGCAGGACCGCAAGCACAAGCGCTTCCATCTTGCCTTTTGACGCGGCATCATTGAAATAGCCGACTTCGTCGGGAAGAATTTCGTTGAAAATCATACGCCCGGCAGTTGTCTCAATTAACTCACCGTTCAAGCGAACTTTAATTAAGCTATGCAGGTCAATGAACTTGTAATCCAAGGCGGCGTAAACTTCCGCCGAACATGAAAAAATCATCCCCTCACCTTTGCCGCCTTCAAGCGCATTGGTCAGGTAGTAATTACCGAGCACCATATCCTGTGACGGAATGGATATCGGGCGCCCCGATGACGGCAGCAGAATGTTATTCGAACCAATCATCAGCAGACGGGTTTCTAATTGCGCCTCAAACGAGAGCGGCACATGCACAGCCATCTGGTCACCGTCAAAGTCGGCGTTGAACGCCGCACAGGCCAGCGGATGCAGACGAATCGCTTTACCCTCAACCAGCACCGGATAGAAGGCCTGGATACCGAGACGATGCAAGGTTGGGGCGCGGTTGAGCATCACCGGATGCTCGCTGATAATCTCTTCGAGAATATCCCAGACTTCCGGACGCTCACGCTCAACCAGTTTCTTGGCGGACTTCACCGTCTGCACGTAGCCCTTTTCTTCGAGCTTCATGATGATGAAGGGCTTGAAGAGCTCCAGCGCCATATTTTTCGGCAAGCCGCACTGATACATTTTTAGTTCCGGGCCGACAACAATCACCGAACGACCGGAATAGTCAACACGTTTTCCAAGCAAGTTCTGACGGAATCGTCCCTGCTTGCCCTTGAGCAAATCAGAAAGTGACTTCAGCGGACGTTTTGAATCACCACGCACCGAATGGGTCCGGCGTCCATTGTCGAGCAACGCGTCGACCGCTTCCTGCAACATACGTTTCTCATTGCGCAGGATAACTTCCGGCGCCTGAATATTCATCAGCTTCTTGAGCCGGTTGTTGCGATTGATGACGCGACGATAGAGGTCATTCAAATCGGATGTCGCAAAACGGCCACCCTCAAGCGGCACGAGTGGGCGCAAATCCGGCGGAATGACGGGAATCACTTCGAGAATCATCCACTCCGGCTTGTTATTCGACTGGCGGAAGGCCTCAATGATACGCAGACGTTTGAGCGCATCTTTCTTGCGTTGCACAGAAGTCTCATTCTTGACCTGCACACGGAGGTTGATTGCCTCTTCCTCTGTGTCAAGCTCGCGCAGGATAGTCTGCACGGCGCTGGCGCCCATTTCAGCGTGAAATTCCTTGCCGGAATCCTCGAGGTCGATAAACTCTTCCTCGGTTAGTAAGTCACCCTTCTGGTACGGTGAATTACCCGGATCAATCATCACATAGGACTCGTAATAGAGGACACGCTCCAATTCGCGCATCGAGAGATTGATGGTGTTACCGATGCGGGACGGTAGTGACTTGAAGTACCAGATATGTGACACCGGTACAGCCAGCTCAATATGTCCCATGCGCTCTCTGCGCACTTTGGCCTGTGTGACTTCCACACCACAGCGGTCACAGACAATACCGCGAAAACGGATACGTTTGTACTTGCCACAATTACATTCCCAGTCTTTGACCGGTCCGAAAATGCGCTCGCAAAAGAGTCCGTCACGCTCCGGTTTGAAGGAGCGATAGTTAATAGTTTCCGGCTTCGTTACTTCGCCAAAGGACCATGAGAGGATCGTTTCCGGGGAGGCAATCTGTATTTGAATTGCCTTGAACTCGGAAGGGCGTCTCTGCTTGTTCCTGTGGATACGCTCGCGTTGTAGCATACTCACTATGAATTTACTCCTCTATTGGCGGGATCATTGATTACCTGCTTAGAGCGTTGCACAAGCTTTTCCGGGACATTCACAGAATCCACTTCCGAATTGTCGCCGGTGGCCGTATCACTAACATGATAATCCGCGCGGGGTGTTAACCCGACTCTCGTCTCCTTGAAGAGCGAGGGGATATTTGTCTTAGGTGTTAGTGACATATGCAACACATCCTTATTTCGTTATAAATATATATTACTGCGCTATGTGTAAACTACACAATGCTATTTTTCAATCAACTTCACGTCGAGGCAAAGTGACTGTAATTCTTTCAACAACACATTGAATGATTCCGGAATGCCCGGCTCAGGGGGATTCTCACCCTTCACAATCGCCTCATAGACGCGACTTCTGCCGGTGACATCATCTGACTTGACCGTCAACACTTCCTGCAATGTGTATGCGGCGCCATAGGCCTCCAGCGCCCAGACTTCCATTTCTCCGAAACGCTGACCGCCGAATTGCGCCTTACCACCCAACGGCTGTTGTGTAACCAATGAGTATGGTCCAATTGAACGGGCATGGATCTTGTCATCAACCAAGTGGGACAATTTCAGCATATAGATAATGCCGACTGTCGTTTCCTGATCGAACGGTTCACCGGTGCGACCGTCAATTAAGCGTGTCTTACCTGACTCCGGCAAGCCCGCCTCTTTTAAGAGCCCCTTGATATCATCATGCGAGGCGCCGTCAAAGACCGGAACCGCAACTTTGATATTCAGTTCGCGGGCGGCCCAACCGAGATGGGTTTCGAGCAATTGTCCGACGTTCATACGCGACGGCACACCCAACGGATTAAGAATAATATCGACCGGTGTTCCATCTTCAAGGTGTGGCATGTCCTCAATCGGAACGATACGTGACACAACACCTTTGTTACCATGACGTCCGGCCATCTTGTCACCGACAGAAATCTTGCGACGGATGGCAATCGTGACTTTCACCAACTGTTTGACACCCGGAGGAAGCTCTGCGCCACGGACAATCTTGTCGACTTCGACATCCATCAGCGCCCGTTTTTGCGCAAGCAGGTCGGCGGCTTCTTTCAGGACTTTGTCAACACGTGTGTTGGCTGCGTCATCATCGCAATATCCATCTGGCGCATGAGCATTGTCGAAATCGAATTCCGCTAAAGTATCGGCCTTGTATTTCAGCCCGGAGCGCAGGATAACAGCATTATCGATTAATGAACGAACCGTCGCCGATGAATGACCGTCGAGAATCTCGCCGACGCGTTTGTTCCGATGGCTAATAATATCCTGGAGCAGCTTGCCGTAGGTCTTCTTGACAGCGGCTATTTCTGCTTTCTCACGTTTCTTCGCGTCTTCAGAACGCTCTTTACGTGAGAATACCTGTGTCTTGATAACGACACCTTTAATTCCGGGAGGCGCCTTCAGCGACGCATCACGGACATCACCGGCCTTCTCACCGAAGATAGCGCGCAGGAGGCGCTCTTCCGGCGACAGCTCAGTTTCACCTTTTGGCGTCACTTTACCGACGAGAATATCACCTGATTCAACTTCGGCGCCCTCGCGGATGATACCGCGCTCATCAAGATTCAATAGCGCTTCTTCCGAGACATTCGGAATTTCACGTGTTATTTCCTCAAAGCCGCGCTTGGTGTCACGCACCTGCAATTCATATTCTTCAATATGCACAGACGAGTAAATATCATCCTTGATGAGACGCTCTGAGAGGATAATCGCATCCTCATAGTTATACCCGCGCCATGACATAAACGCCACCAGCACATTGTGACCAAGCGCCAACTCACCGGCGTCGGTTGCAGGACCATCAGCCAGTAGCTCACCTTTCTTGACATGATCACCGACCTCGGTCACCGGGCGCTGATTTATGCATGTGTCCTGGTTTGAGCGTTTGAACTTTGTGAGTTCGTACACATCATCTTCATAGAAACCAAGCTCACCTTCACGCGATTTGACGTCCGGCGTAATGACAATCGTTTTCGAATCTACATATTTAACTACACCGGAGCGTTTGGCAAGCACAACTGCGCCTGAATCACGAGCGGCTGTGCGCTCCATCCCGGTTCCGACAATCGGCGAATCCGTTTTTAACAACGGAACCGCCTGACGTTGCATGTTTGAGCCCATCAGCGCACGATTTGCGTCATCATGCTCAAGAAACGGAATCATCGCTGCGGCAACGGACACCAACTGTCGCTGACTGACATCCATGAAACTGATTTCTTTCGGCTCAACAAGTCGATAATCGGCGCGTTTGCGCGCAAAGATGACCTTATTAACAAAGTCACCGCTCTCGGTCAGCGGTTCGCTGGCCTGTGCGATGGTATGCCTGTCTTCTTCGTCGGCGCTGAGATATTGTATGTCCATCGACACTTTGCCGTTGACAACTTTGCGGTAGGGAGTCTCCATAAACCCGAACCGATTAATCCGGGCAAACGTCGCCAGCGACATAATCAGCCCGATATTCGGCCCTTCCGGCGTTTCAATCGGACAAACACGGCCATAGTGAGTATGATGCACATCACGCACTTCAAATCCGGCGCGTTCACGCGTCAAACCACCCGGTCCCAGCGCAGAGATGCGACGCTTGTGTGTCAATTCTGACAGCGGGTTTGTCTGATCCATAAACTGCGATAACTGCGACGAGCCAAAGAAGGTGTCGAGTACGGCGGACACGGTGCGCGCATTGATCAATAACTGCGGTGTGACACCCTCGTTATCCTTGAGCGAAAGACGTTCGCGGATTGTCCGGGCTATCCGTGACAAACCGACGGAAAACAGATTCGACATTAGCTCACCGACTGTACGGCAGCGACGATTTCCGAGATGGTCAATATCGTCTGTGAATCCCTGGTCGTTTCTCAATCCAATGAGGTATTTGATAATGACGAGGAAGTCCTCTTTGGTGAGCACAACCGTGTCTTCTGCGACATCAAGACCGAGACGTTGGTTTATCATATACCGTCCAACAGCGCCAAGATCGTAGCGTTTACTGTTGAAAAACAGTTTCTCGAGCAGGGCTTCAGCCATCTCAATCGTCGGCGGCTCACCCGGGCGCAGGAGACTGTAAATTTTTTCCAGCGCCTCTTCGCGGGTTTTTGTTGTGTCCTTCTTGAAAGTATTCAGAATAACAAAAACTTCACGACCCTGATCTTTCGTTACGACAGTGATTTTCTTTATCTTTCTCTCTGTCAGCGCTGTCACATGGTCTTCGGTAATTTCCTCACCGGCGGCAAGAAACTCTTCGCCGGTCTCTTCATCGATAAACCCGTCTGCGGAACGCAAACCGATTACCTTTTCGGCGTCTTTGCCCTTGAGAGAGAAGTCTTTGGTCGTGTAGAACTCATCGATGAGATCCCGGTCAGTTGAGAATCCGAGCGCGCGCAGGAACGTCGTTACCGGCAACTTACGGCGGGAGTCAATGTGCACATACATCATGTCATTGATGTCAGTCGTGAATTCGACCCAGCTTCCGCGATACGGAATAATTCGCGCATTGAACAGACGTTTTCCATTTGGATGCACACTCTCGCCGAAGAATACACCCGGGCTACGATGTAATTGACTGACAACAACACGCTCAGCGCCGTTGACAATGAAAGTTCCAAATTCGGTTATTAACGGCAATTCGCCAAGATACACATCCTGCTCGATGACATCTTTGACCGTCTTCTCCTTGCCGTCACCTTCACGAGAAATCAAACGCAATGTTGCGCGCAGTGGTGACGCGTATGTCATATTCCGTTCGCGACACTCGCGAATACTATATCGCGGCTGGCCCAACAAATACTTGACATATTCTAATGAGTACTTTTCATTCACATCTGAAACGGGGAACACGTCACGAAAGATTTGTTCCAACCCCTCAGCGCTACGTTCCTCCGGCCTGATGTCCGGTTGCAGAAAATCCTTATACGAGCCAAGCTGAACATCCAGCAAATATGGCATCGGCATTGCATCCGGAATACTCCCGTAGTTTTTCCGCACTGTTTCTTGCTTGCGAGCCAATACTATGCCCTCCGGCTAAATGATGGATACGGCCACAAAATCACACTAACAGTGTGAGTCCCTGACCCAAAAACTGGCCACAATGTCTGTGCGCCAATCTGATATTCTAGTGTTACAAACGCGACAAAAAGTGATCGCAGTATTTTCGGGAGAGACAGAAAACTCGAGAGTATATTCGACAATAACATCGAACAACACACAGTGAAACCGCGCAACCACAAATAGTATTGCCCTCTGTCGCAGAAGTTACGACAAACGTAGCAATATGTGCGCGCGTTTTTCATTGGCGAGTTCTGTATCTCCATGTATTTCTCCCCGGGGTCACTTTCCTGTGACACATACCGTGAGAGCCGTTAAACAGACAGACGCCACTTTGATGTTCATATCGTTCCGAGAGCGTTATTCTAAGAACATTATTCTAAGAACGTTGCTCCAGGAACACTATTTCGAGAACATCTCAGCTTTGATTTTCAATATGGCCTGGACCGATTTTGCGAGAAATGTCTGACACAAAAGCGCTCAACGCCATGCGTTCCATTGTTTACGTAATTCCTATCACCCCGGGTATCTTTCCGGGGTATGCAAAGCGCCCGCACAACAGGAACAAAAGCGAGCGCTTTGCCGTAGATTCTCGACAAGATACTTACTTAATCTCGACGACTGCGCCCGCCTCGGTCAACTTGGCCTTGGCCGCATCAGCTTCTTCTTTCGTGACCGCCTCTTTCACTGTAGTCGGGACACCCTCGACAGCGTCTTTGGCCT
This sequence comes from uncultured Ignavibacteriales bacterium, assembly GCA_964516945.1. Classification (GTDB taxonomy): domain Bacteria; phylum Zixibacteria; class MSB-5A5; order GN15; family JACZUZ01; genus JAJRPJ01. The sequence goes on along the minus strand of CAZFAL010000006.1, from coordinate 6,155 downwards.
CCTTGAGACCCAGACCGGTGAGCTCACGCACGGTCTTAATCACCTGCAACTTCTTATCACCGAAGGACGTCATCACGACATCAAACTCAGTCTTCTCTTCTGCGGCTTCACCACCGCCGGCGGGTCCTGCGACTGCGGCGACTGCGGCCGCCGGCTTGACACCGGTTGTGTCCTGAATCGTCTTGGACAATTCCGCAAGATCAAGCGCGGATAGTTTTACAATCTCATCTGCTAATTCTTTGACTGTGGCCATACTACTACTGTTCCTTTCACACCTACTCTCTGTCTTCGAATCGTTGACGCTACTTTACCATCATGATTCTACAGAAAGATTTCCAGCGTTTCATATTCTCGAACGAATTGTTTGCTCATTCTTAAAGCGCTCAGTTCGCTCACACCAATTTCATATCCAATTATGTACGTTCACTTACTTACATTCACTAAAGACAATACGGCTCTATGCCGCCGCAGGCGCTCCTCCGGCTTCAGCCAGCGCATCAACCGTGCGCACAAACTCCTGCACCACCGCGTCCATTGACGAGATAAGTTCGGCAATCGGCGCTTCGATATTGCCGATAACCTGCGCCAGCAACTCGTCACGTGACGGCAGATCGGCCAGCTCCTTGATTCTGGAGCCCTCCATCAACTCACCGGAGACGGACAGCGCCTTGACAACCGGCAAATCATATTTCTTAAATGACTCATACAGCGCTTTCGCCGGCGCTACCGGGTCTCCAAAGGCGAAGGTTATCGCTGTCGGACCGACAAGATACTCATCCAGTCCCTCAACTCCGGCTTCTTTCGCGGCGACACGGATGAGCGTGTTCTTTTCGACAACGAGACGCGAGTCACTGTCACGCAACTTTGCGCGCAGGTCTGTAAGTTCGGAAACCTTCAACCCCAGATATTCTGCGACGAAAAAGCTATCGGCTTTTTCGAGGTAGTCTTTTATTTTCGCTACCTTTTCTACTTTTGCTGCTGTTGGCATATCGATAGCTCTTTCTATTTATCCGACAACACAGTCGATTCATCAATTTTCAAACCGGGGCCCATCGTGGAGCTGATAGCCATTGAGCGCACATAACGCCCCTTGGCCGCCGCCGGTCTGGCGCGCATTATTGCATCATAAAACGTCTGCACATTCTCAAGAAGCTTGGCGTCATCAAAAGATAAACGCCCTACCGCCGCGGCAATTCCCGCCTGCCTGTCAACGCGGAATTCAATTCTTCCGGCCTTGAGCTCTTTGACTGTGCGACCGACATCCATCGTGACAGTTCCGGCTTTCGGACTGGGCATCAAACCTCGCGCCCCGAGAATCTTACCGAGCTTACCGACATTGCGCATCATGTCCGGAGTCGCCACGGCCACATCAAACTCAAGCCAGCCACCCTGGATTTTCGCCACAAACTCCTCGGAGCCGACATAGTCAGCCCCGGCCTCTTTGGCCTCGGTTTCTTTTTCGCCCTGCGCGAACACCAGCACACGGACCTTCTTGCCTGTGCCATGCGGCAATGAGACTGTGCCACGCACCATCTGGTCGGCGTGTTTCGGATCAACTCCGAGACGAAGCGCTATTTCGACTGATTCGTCGAATTTGGCGAACTTCGCCTTCTTCAACGCTTCCACCGCCTCGGTGAGCGGATACTTTTTTTGTGTATCCAATCCCTCGCGAGACTTTTTGTAATTCTTTGTGTGTTTCATTCTTTCCCTAATCTCCCCCGTTGTCGGTAATCTCTTCCCGGCTCGGGGTGCATACGATATTTGTGGGTTATTGTAGACAATGCGCGCGGAAACGGAGTCATGCGACACATTGATTAAATGCTATTGCTCAAATACTACTGTTCAAATGCTACTGATTAAACTCCAACCGGACACGCTTCTTAGTTGTGAACCTCAATACCCATTGAACGCGCAGTACCGGCAATCATCTTCTTGGCCTGCTCAATGGACGAGGCATTCAGGTCTTGCTGCTTGGTTGTTGCAATCTCTTCGAGCTGCTTGTCAGTCACCGAGCCAACTTTGTTACGGTTCGGCTCAGCTGAGCCCTTATCAATTTTGGCGGCCATGCGCAACAATGTTGACGCCGGCGGTGTTTTTGTCACAAACGTGAAGCTCTTGTCGGCATAAACAGAAATCTCGACCGGAGTGAGAATGCCATTGCCCTTCTGGGTCTGTGAATTGAAGGCCTTACAGAAGGCCATGATATTGACACCATGCTGTCCGAGCGCGGGACCAACCGGCGGCGCCGGGTTGGCCTGTCCGGCCGGGATTTGCAACTTGATAAATCCTGTTACTTTCTTCGCCACTGCTAACTACTCCGACGCGCTCGGCGCCCAATCAGATTTGCCCAGATTTGCTTACCTACTACTGCCGCTTCTACGACGCGGCTTCTATCGCTACTTCTTTGTCGCCGGCTCAACCTGCAGATAATCCAACTCCACCGGAGTCGGACGACCGAAAATCGAGACCATTACTTTCAACTTACGTCGCTCAACATTCACTTCACCGACAACTCCGGCAAAATCCGCGAATGGCCCGTCAATAACTTTTACTCCATCACCGGCAGAAAACGGCACATCACTGTCTTCGGTTTGCGCCTGCGAATGGTCAATCTGACCGACAATCCGGTCAACTTCCTTTTGACGCAACGGTGACGGTTTCCCGGCGGCTCCGACGAAGTTTGTGATTCCCGGTGTGCTGACCACCAGATTCTGTGTCACCTTGTCGAGAGCCATTTGCACCAGAATATAACTTGGCAGAAATTTGCGCGTCGATGTCGAGCGCTTGCCCTGCTTCATCTCGGTGATCTGCTCAGTCGGAACCAGCACATCGCCAAACCTGTCCCGTAAGCCGGCGTTTTCGACAGCGGATTCAAGATAGCGCTTGGCTTTCTGCTCCTGGCCGCTATAGGTGTGGACGGCATACCAATGTAACGCCATTGTCACTACCCCCCGAACACCAGATTAAAGATTTTTATCAGAGCGCGATCGACAACAAAAATGAACGCCGAAACGATCAGCGTTGTGACAATTGTCACTATCGTGGAGCCAATCAACTCTTCACGCGTCGGCCAGGTGACTTTTGTGCCTTCTGCGCGCACTTCTTTCAGAAACTTGACTATCTTTTCCATATCGTAACTCTTCGTCCGGCTGAACTTCAGCAGTCAGTTTTTATAAACTCTCATCGCCAGTTCACTGGCAGGCCAGGAGGGACTCGAACCCCCAACTTTCGGTTTTGGAGACCGACGCTCTACCAGTTGAACTACTGGCCTACGTAAACATCCCTCAACAGCCCTTGACGACTTCCTTCAATTAGCGCGCTATTCAATCACTTCCGTGACAACACCGGCGCCGACTGTGCGGCCGCCTTCACGAATCGCGAAACGCAATTCCTTCTCCATCGCTATCGGAGCTATCAGCTCAATCGACATCTGTACATTGTCACCCGGCATCACCATCTCAACACCATCCGGCAACGTCGCAACACCCGTCACATCAGTCGTACGGAAGTAGAACTGCGGACGATACCCGCTGAAAAACGGCGTGTGACGGCCACCCTCCTCCTTGGACAGAACGTACACTTCGCCTTTGAACTTCGTATGCGGGGTGATACTGCCCGGCTTCGCCAGAACCATACCGCGCTCCAAATCAGTCTTGTCAATTCCGCGTAACAACAAACCAACATTGTCGCCGGCCTGACCCTCGTCAAGCAACTTACGGAACATCTCAACGCCCGTGCAGACTGTTTTCTTCGTCTCACGGATACCAACGCGCTCAAGCTCTTCGCCGACTTTGACTATCCCGCGCTCAATACGACCGGTGCCGACTGTGCCGCGACCGGTAATTGAGAACACATCCTCAACCGGCATCAGGAACGGCTTGTCTGTCTCGCGCTCCGGCTCAGGAATATAGCTGTCAAGAGCCGCCATCAATTCATGGATACTCTTGAACGCTTCATCATCTTTATTGCCCTGCTGGGCGGCGGTCATGGCGTTCAGCGCCGAGCCGCGAATAATCGGAATATCATCACCCGGGAATTTGTACTGATTCAGCAACTCCCGGACTTCCATTTCGACCAGATCCAGCAGTTCATCATCGTCAACCATGTCACACTTGTTCATATAGACCACGATGTACGGCACACCAACCTGACGCGCCAGCAGGATATGCTCGCGGGTCTGCGGCATCGGGCCGTCAGCGGCGGAGACAACAAGAATAGCGCCGTCCATTTGCGCCGCGCCGGTGATCATGTTCTTGACATAGTCGGCGTGACCCGGACAATCAACATGCGCATAGTGACGACTCTCGGTCTCGTATTCGACGTGAGCGGTGGCAATCGTAATTCCGCGTTCGCGCTCTTCAGGCGCGTTGTCAATTGAATCAAAACTGCGAACCTCGCCGCCATTTGCCAACGCCTGAACCATTGTCATCGCCGCTGTCAACGTCGTTTTACCGTGATCAACGTGACCAATCGTCCCGACATTCACATGCGGTTTCGTCCGCTCATATTTCTGCTTGGCCATAGTTTGTAAATCCCTTCCGTTACTGCTGACTAAACACTATTCTCACTTTTGTCGACGCCATGACTGCCTGCCGTTTCCTGTTCCGACAGCGCCGTAACGCGCCTGATACCACAACAAATACCCGCCATGAGCGGCGAGAAAGGCAACGGCTTGCAATCTCATTGAATTGCAACAGCTTACAAATGCCCCGCACCCGTGGCGGATAGAAATTTCTATCTCCTGCAGACCTGTTTAATGCGGCCTGTCACAAAGAGCCCAGAACCGGGATTGAACCGGTGACCTCATCCTTACCAAGGATGTGCTCTACCGACTGAGCTATCTGGGCCAATCCTCGCGAACTGTACGCCGACGCAATCAAGTTGACGACCGACTCTCAGTGACTTGTCCTGCAACACCTTACCAGGCCCGCGAATGTCAATCCTTACACAGGATATTGAACAATCCTAAACAAAGCGGGGTACGCGCAGGGCGTACCTCGCCTGTAAGGAAAAGCAAGTAAAATCGATTAGGACAGCTTTGTCAAGAGGTTTTCTACGCGCTAAGTGAATATATTTACAGTTATTTCGCGCCATAGTGAGAACCTGCAAAAAAGGTCGGGTTGGTCGCCCACCGCTTGGGGCTTGTTGAAAAAGTCATGTAGAGTTGCGGCAGGTCTTGCGACAGCGTTTTTTGCTGTCGTGTGACCTGCCGCTTGTACCGGGGTACCGTGTCGGGTCTTGATTTTCGCTCTGCGAAAATCAAGACCCGACACAACAGCCGAAGGTTTTTCAACAAACCCCTTGCGGTGGGTATGTACCGGTTTATTCTGTTACCTATGTGCCCGGTCTATACCCCGGAGCAAACCCACAGCAAGCTGTGGGCGACCGGCGATTGAGCCAGCGCACAAACTTTTCTCTTTGCCGCAGAGCAACCAATGACTATATTATTATTCAGAAAGACGGAAAGATTGAGCGGAACCAACATGTCAATCATATTCCGGCGGCGCTTGCATGACTGACCCGACACAGGCCGCCCCGGCAGGAGGCAAGTCAAATGCTTACCAATCAACGCCTTAATCGGCGCAACACCTCCAAAACCGCCATTCTCTCCTGTTTGATTACTCTTTTCACCTCTCTCGTCGTTCTTCATTCACCGGCAACCGGCGCTGAGCCGGATACCCAACCGCCAACATCCAAATCCCCGGCCAAGGCCGTGCGGCTTTCGCTATTGTCCACCGCTGTGCCGGTTGTTCTTGGCGGCGGCGCGCTTCTCGTGGGACTGAGTGGGGACGGTGACAATAACGACATGCTGGCGGTGGCCGGTGGCGTGACCGGTATCTTCGGGCTGATAGTCGGCCCCTCTGTCGGGCATAATTACGCTGAAAGCCGGGGTGGGTCCGGTCTCATCCTGCGAGCGAGCGCGACTCTGCTTGGATCAGTTCTCACCGTCTACACGCTCACCACGCGCTCTATAACACTTGATGCGTCACAGGATAAGACAGATCCCGGCGGCGTGGCGCTTGGGACAACATTATTGGGCATAAGCGCTATCAGCGCAGTCCATGACATTCTCAGTTCCGGCAATGCTGCGCGTCGTGACAACGAGAGCCACGGATGCACGACAGTCCAAGTGACGCCTACAGAGCGAAAGAGCA
>CAZFAL010000005.1:2566-37386 GCA_964516945.1 uncultured Ignavibacteriales bacterium | reverse complement strand
AAGTCGGTAGCGCAGTGCTCACCGCTGTGTCTACCACTGTTGTCAGTTTCCTGCCGGTATTCACGATGGTGGCCGCCGAAGGTAAACTGTTTCGTCCGCTGGCCTACACGAAAACATTCGCTCTGCTGTTTTCCGTTGTGATTGCCCTGACAATCATTCCGGCGTTCGCGCAGTTTTTTCTCATCAAGCGCAAACGGAAGGTTAATGTGGCCCTGGGAATACAGAAGTATCTGGCGCCGGTTTCGTTCATTGCCGCCGGTATCGCCTTGATGGTGTTCAGTTACTGGTGGGCGGGAGCCATCATCGTTGTCGTTGGCCTCTGGCGTATGTTTGTTGACCGTCTGCCGGAAAAAATCGCGGCGCTCTCACCATGGTTTGCCAATGGTATTGCGCTGGCAGTTGCCATCGGGATTCTTGCCAAACGCTGGGCGCCGTTGGGAATTGAAGATGGCATGATGAGAAACTTCGTCTTCGTATTGGGAATCATCTTTGTGATTCTTTACTCGTTCTATTTGCTGAGAAAGTATTATGTCCCGTCACTGCATTGGGTGCTGAATCACAAACTGGCGTTTCTCTCATTCACGTCCGCTGTGACGCTTATCGGTATTATGGTCTGGGTCGGTTTTGGTGGTCTCTTTGGCTGGCTACCGGACATTGTCAAGACCGCTCCGGGAATCCGTTCGGTTGCCAGCGCATTTCCCGGGCTGGGCAAAGAGTTTATGCCACCCCTTGAGGAGGGCTCATTCTTGTTCATGCCCACCACGATGCCTCATGCGGGTGTCAGCGAAGCGTATGATATGCTTTCAAAACAGGATGCGCTGATAACATCAATCCCGGAGGTGACAACCGCAGTTGGCAAACTCGGTCGCACCGAAAGCGCATTGGATCCTGCGCCGGTTTCGATGTTTGAAACGGTAGTCAATTACTATGAAGAGTATTACACCGATTCGGCGGGGAACTCGGAGTTCAAATATATTGACGATGAAAACGATTTCTTTCGCAGTATTGACGGAGTTCCGCTTCCTGCAGGAGACGGCAAGCCATATTATGTACACGGAAAGTTTCTCCGTGATGAATTTGGCAAGCTTATCCCCGATGGAGACGGCAAACCGTTCCGACTCTGGCGCAAGCCGCTTGACCCGGATTTGAATGAGGGCCGCGCCGCTTGGCCGGGAATCAATCGCATTCAGAATATCTGGGATGAAATTGTCAAAGTGTCTGCGTTACCCGGTGTGACATCGGCGCCGTTCCTCGAGCCAATCGCGGCGCGACTGGTGATGTTACAGAGCGGTATGCGCGCTCCAATGGGCATCAAAGTCAAAGGTCCGGATTTGGAATCGATAGAAAACGTCGGTGTCCAGATGGAGCGCTTCTTGAAGGAGATTCCGTCAATCAATCCGCCTTCTGTCTTTGCAGATAGAATTATTGGCAAGCCGTACCTCGAAATCTCAATTGACCGGGAAGCGATTGCCCGCTACGGCATCAAGTTGCAATCGGCGCTGGATGTGATTGAGGTTGCCATCGGCGGCAAGCCGATAACGATGACGGTCGAAGGTCGCGAGCGCTATCCGGTGCGTGTGCGCTACATGCGTGAGTTGCGTGACAATATCGAAGGCCTCGGCAAGATACTGATACCCGCCTCCCGTGGAACGCAGATTCCGCTCGAGCAGGTCGCGACAATCAACTATGTGCGCGGCCCTCAGAATATCAAGAGTGAGGACACGTTCCTGACCGGCTATGTGCTCTTTGACAAAAAGCCCGGTTTTGCCGAGGTGGATGTTGTCGAACAGGCGCAGGCCTATTTGCAGAAAAAAATCGACAGTGGCGAATTGATGATTCCCAACGGGGTCAACTACAAGTTTGCCGGTTCGTACGAGAATCAAATTCGAGCCGCAAAAACGCTCTCCATTGTTGTGCCGATTGCCTTGCTGGTTATCATGTTCATTCTTTATCTGCAGTTCAAATCGTTCTCAACAACAATGCTGGTTTTTGCCGGCGTCTTCGTCGCCTGGGCCGGCGGCTTCCTGATGATCTGGGGATATGGACAGGATTGGTTCATGAACTTCAGCGTCATGGGCACGAACCTGCGAGATTTGTTCTCCATGCATCAAATCAATCTCTCAGTGGCTGTCTGGGTAGGATTCCTAGCGCTATTCGGGATCGCCTCCGATAATGGCGTTCTGATATCCACCTTCCTTGACCAGAGCTTTGCGCGCAACAAGCCACGCACTATTGCCGATGTGCGTGACAGTGTTGTCGAGGGCTCACAACGCAGAATCAGACCGGCGCTGATGACGACTGCCGCAACATTGCTCGCGCTTCTGCCGGTGATGACCTCAGTCGGTAAGGGCTCGGACATCATGGTCCCGATGGCGATTCCGTCGTTTGGCGGCATGGCGGTGGCCCTGCTCACTGTCTATACCGTTCCGGTTCTGTATTCAATGATTCAGGAGCGTCGTGTCAGACGTGGCATCTTTGCCGGAGAAGAGAACATCCATCAGGCAGTGATAGAGTAATCGTATTGTAGTTTGCTTTGTCTGCAAAGAGATGGCGTAACGCGCACAAGCGTTACGCCTTCTCTTTTGGTTTGAACTCGCGTAGCAACTCAGTAGCCACTGCCTCAATCATCGGCGCCGGAACCGCATTGCCGGTCTGACGGCGGGTTTGTGTGTAACTCGACGTGATTTTGAAGGTGTCGGGGAATCCTTGCAGACGGAGTAATTCACGCTCGGTCAGGCGCCGCTCTCCATTGACCAGGAGATAGTTGTGACTTGAACCGGACCGCAGAGCGCAGGCAAAGGGGTACGCTGAGACATGCCCCGACTTGTTCTCATGATAAATCTGCGGAGCGCTATCTTGATTGCCGTTTCTCTCAACACTGGCCATGCGTGACGTTCGTATGCGTTCGCTGGCATAATACTTCTCCGGCGCTTGCGTTTCAAGCAAATCTGACAATGGCTTCATAGGGGCGCTCCCCTCAGGCCATTGAAATGGATGTTCTTCTTTATCTGGAAAGAGGTCGTTGCGCCTGCCGACAAAAATAACGCGCTCACGTTTCTGCGGTAAACCAAAGTCACGCGCATCCAGTGCGCGGAATTCAACCGAGTAGTCGAGAGAGTGTAATGTCTCGAGGATAACCGAGATAGTCTGGCCCTGATGGTGTGTAATGAGTTGTTTCACATTCTCGAGAATAAACATCGCCGGACGTTTCGCCTTCAGGATACGCGCAATATCAAAAAACAATGTGCCTCGCGTGTCTGCAAAACCGCGCATCTTACCAAAGACACTGAACGCCTGACACGGAAACCCGGCGCAAAGCAAATCATGGTCAGGAACTTCACACTCGTTGACCTGTGTGATATCCCCGACCGGCTCAAGTGAGAAATTCTCGGCATAACACTCGCGCGCCCAGCGATCAATATCACAGGCCCAGACACATTCGGCGCGCTTGTCCAACGACAATGCGGCCTGTGTGACACCAATGTGAAAGCCACCGATACCGCAGAACAGATCAACAAACCGAATCGGCGCTACAGATTCAGTCGATGAACTCAACGCCTTCTCTGCGGACATCTGTGTAACACTTGTTTTGTTCTTCATATAGTCAGTTGTGCCGATTGCAGTTTGCGAATGACTTTGTTGATGACTCTGTTATACTGCTTTTTCAAATCACTCTCCCACACTCGAATCACAACCCAGCCCAACGCACGCAATTCACGGTCGGTTTTTTTGTCGCGCGCAACATTGCCGCTGATTTTCTTAATCCAGTACTCAGAGTTGTTAACCCGGCCCATTTGCGCCTCAAGTGACGCGAAGCCGCGTTTTTGCCACTGGCGGCCGTGCCAGTAGTCACCGTCAATAAACAGCGCCACCTTCCGCGACGGAAACACTAAATCCGGTTTGCCGGGAAGATTCTTTCTGTGTAGTCGATAGCGAAACCCTCTGGCCCAAAGCGCTTTGCGAAGCGCCAGCTCCGGTGAAGTGTTTTCACTATGCACCGCCCGCATAGCTTTCCGGACGACCTCTGCCGGACGCCTTGTGGTCGGGGTTTGTGTATGGCGGGGATTCGTTTTCATAGCGAACATTCACAATATAAACAGGCGAAAGTCGGGACTTTCATTTCAATGATTACCCACGACACCGGGGATGTCAAGCGCTCTGTTATGCAATAAGAAAATCCCCCCGGCCGACAGGTCGGAGGGATTTTGATAGTGAGTGGAGTATTACGCTTACTCGCGCTTGGTGGATTCGCTTATTCAGCATACCAGGCAACCTGCGTCAGCGCGATGGAGCTGTTGTCCTGAATCTTGAGGAAATCTTTCATACGCTGATCGTAATTCAAATTCAAACCGTTACCCACAAGCATTCCAATGTCTGCGGCTACGATGGAGCCATTGACAATCATTTTGCCTGTGGTATTGGAAGCTTTGCGTGACAAGGTAAAGATTGAATTATTCGTGTAAAGCAAGCCGTCAATTTGAAATGGCGTTCCAGGTGTCCGGTTTCCCTCATCAGCAATCCACATGTCCTTAATCTGACTCGGTGTAATCCAATTGTTCGATGAACTCAGCGAGTTAATCGTAGCTCCGGTCAATTGCGGATCTCCCGAATTGAGCATCGTCAGCGTATTCAAGTCATACTTACTCTGATGTTCTTTCCCTTTCCAGCTCATAGACGCCGCGTCGAAATAGGTGCCCTTTTCTTTGCCTTTATTATCTTTGAAAGACTTGTTGTAGATATAAACCGGATCGCCTTCGTTCATGACGTAGTATCGTGGTGTGTAGTTCGGCTCATACGTCGGATTGGTCTGCGGAGTTCCGCTCGCATCAGGCAGTGTCGGCTGAGTCTTCGCCCATTCGCCTCTGTTGAACAGCGTGATTTCTGACATTGCAAACGAAAAACCTTCGCCGCCGGACAAATTGCCGGGATCCATGACGGTATTATCAAGCAAGTCACCCTTTTTCGGAGTCAGGTAATCGCCAACCATAATGTTTTTCCCTGCCGCGATTGAAATAGCGTTTGTGCTTCCGTTCTGCTGTTTGCCAAATGTGCGATTTCCGGCTTTGTTGCCGTCGTTGTATGTCAAATCCCCGGTAATGTAGACATTGCCGCGAGCCATTATCTGTCCTGCGCCTTCAACTTTACCCTGAATAATAACATCTCCGTTGACCGCGATATCATTATTGAGCTTGATAGGATTTGCATCAGTGCCAACCAATATCAGATTTCCGTTGTAACTCCCGTTAACACTCGAAATGTTCCCGGAGCCGGGCAATCCGCTTCCGGCATACGAGCCGCCACCGGAGACGCCATAAATGATACCACCGGTGATCGCGCCGTTGGCGTTCAAAGCCACATCAGCATACTCTGCGTCATCCACAGTTTTGTTACCATTGACGTCCGGGAACGGTGGCGGAAACTTGTCCGGCAGGTCGCCGTCAGTCATGTCTCCGGCGGCTGTCGGATAATTCATATACAAGTTGCCATTCGTTGGTAACGGACTGCCTGTGGTGTTACTGAGCTTTACCGGAGTCATTGGCTCTGTTATCTTACCATCGACATTGCTGAACCCGAATCCGTCAAGTCCGGTACCGCTTGGTGACAGGTCAGTGATAGTATTCCCGGCTTTGTCTGTCACAATACCACGAGTGTACAATGTGCCGGCGAGCTTTGAATCAGCGCTTGTGGTTCTCAGTAGCATAGATTCGAGTGAAGCAATCTTAACTCTGTCAAATGTCCCCTGCAATGTAGGGTCAGTGTTGTACACGCGGTCAACATTGTCAATCGTTGCATGGCACATTATACAGTTGATGTTATTCGCCAGCACGGCGAATTCAAACCCCTTGAACGCTCCGCCTTGAACTCGTAGCATAGACTTGATTGTCTGCTGTCCGTGCTCACTGGAGCCGCCGACCGATGTCACCAATAGGTTGATTCCACCGGCTTCATCCCTGCGCTCAACAAACACTGAGTCAATTCTGTCCTGCGCACTCAAATCAACATTCGAGGCCACAAGGATTTTCCCGCTGTCCGGCAAATTGATGCTCTCGAGGTATTTTATGTATGTGGCTTTGTTGCCAACCTCTCCGGGTAGTTTCTGTGGACTGGTTGAGGTCCAGTTCAAATAATTGTTCCATACCTCGGAACGCGCCAACGCAACTCCTGATTCGGCCGAATACAACGCGCGAGTGGCGTCTTGATTATTGAATGAAATATTCATGTCATCACTGGACACTGAAAACATCTGCATGGCGACAATCGACGCCATCAGCAAGACAGAAATCGCAACAATTAACGCGCTGCCTCTTTCTTGTCGTATCAGGTGTTGTGTTCGTTTCATAATCATCGTATTGCCTCCGGGCTGTTTTAAGCTGTTAGCCTGCGTTTATGCTATAGTGTTACTACACTCTCTTACTGTAAGTGATTCCTGATTGTCACTTCTGAGGTGAGTGAACGATGGCGACGGCCATCATTTCCCAACGCCACTGCATCGTGATCAATGTCAGCCGTATGCGCCGCCATTGATACGAAACCGACGATTGCTGTATCACCCGGAAGTAATGTAGTGACTGTGTCCAGTGATGTGCGCAGGAATTTCATCTGGAAATCATCGATATTGTCAGCAAACACATTTGGTGTCGCCCCGTTGCGTTGCAACATGAAGAGCGGGTTCGCCGTATCTGTGTTGTCGATGTAATACTTGAGCTCTTCGAGAATCAGAATCTTGTCACCGGGTTGCGGGTCGAAAAGAAACGGTTGCCCCTGATGATGTATTTCTTCCCAGCCACTGCCGTTGTTTGTCGCCACCTTGGTAATCGTAAACCACTCCGGCGTATTGCTACCTTCATGCCAGAGCTGGACTTTCATTCCCGCTTGGAACATGCTCAGGTCAGAACCAAGCGCCACATGAATTGGCGAGGCCTGTTTTTTCTGCGTATGGTCGCCAACATCGAGACTCCCGCCAAATGGCGCATAGCGAATTGTCAGCGAATCCGGATTGGTGTCGCTTATCTCCAATGGCTGGATTCCGTCAGGCAGATTCGCCCCGGCGTTACGCAAACGACGAGTCACCTCATCAATACTTGCCCGCAAGTTCTGTTGCATATCAGAAACGTTTTGCTGAGTTATCAATGTGTTGTGCTCCGCAGAGTAGAAATTGAGCGCAGCGATGCCGATCACGCTGGTCAACAGTGTCGCCAGCATAATTTCTACTATTGTGAATCCGCGCTCATTGCGTTTCTCGTCAAGCGCTCTCTTTAGTATATTCTTCATCGTTTCTGTCCCTTATGACTTGGGTTTGAAAATCGAATAATCAATTGAGCGTTGCTTTTGCTTGCTGTCTGTCCATTTGATATTCACACTGAGTTTGAAAACTCCCGGCGGCACAGCCGCAAGCACAGTATTGTCATCCACTCGACGATTCACCTGATAGGCGCCGGAAACAGAATCTTTGGTTTCCAAAAGTGGCAGCGCCCCATAGCTCTGTTGCGCCATCAATGACTCCAGCTCTTTTTGCGCCAGATTATTGGCAATCGTCAAGTCGTTGGCGTATGTATTGTTATGGACTGCGATACCAATTAACGGCGCCAATCCCAGAACGCCGATGGTCAGAATCAGAATACTGACCATCACCTCCAGCATCGTGACACCTTTTTGGCAACGGGCTTTGAGTTGTAGCTTGCTCAAACGCTTCATCCGTCAGACCTCTTTTCTCTATAGATTCTCGTGTCGCAAGTCTTGTAATTTGCAGTGTCCTCAACTCCCGGATTACGTTTATGTTGCATCAAGCAGACTACGCAATCCCGACGAATTCACTTCTCAACGTTTCAATCCGCTTGCCCAACTCAGCTCCTCGCGCCATCAATGCGACATAGACTCGAAACCCTGCCAGACATAGTTGGCGTAACCTGTTGTTGTGCAGTCGCATAGACGCTAATAGTAGAATGTGAAATTTCCGGAATCAGGTGCTTCAAGCAGCCCGATTGAAAGCGGAATTACTGCAAGCGCTCAAAAAAAGAACAGGAATCTCCCAACACCTGTGGGAGATTCCATATTGAAACAGTGATTTTTTGTTTTCCGCCGATGTAGCGAGTGGACGGGGCCTCGGCTCGATTCCTAACGACGATTGCCCATCAGCCGCAAGAGAAGCAAAAATAGGTTGATGAAATCCAAATAGAGCTTCAATGCGCCGATTATCGCCAGCTTCTGGCCACTTTCGCCGACGGCGTGTTGTGACTGGCCGAGGCGTTTAAGGGCCTGGGTGTCATAGGCGGTCAGACCCACGAATATCAGCACGCCGATATACGTGCTTATCCAGTACAGAGCTGAGTTCGCCCAGAACATATTGACAACAGTCGCCAGCACAAAACCTATCAGCGCCATTGTCAGTATCCCGCCCAGTTTGCTCAAATCCCGCTTGGTGATATAGCCGTAGGCGCTGGTGGCTCCGAATGTCCCGGCGGAAACGACGAATGTCGAAAACAACGACGCCTGGGTGTAAATCAGGAAGATCGTCGAAAGTGTATAGCCGGTAAGCGCCGAATATAGCAGAAATGTCAAACGCGCTGTCGACACAGACATTTTTTCAATCCGTGCCATCAGGAAGATAACCGCTCCGAACTGGGCGATTATCAACCCCCAGCGCAACGCGCTGTTTTCCATCAATGGATTGATAAGATCAGGTGAAACAGCCACCACCATGGCAATCACGCCCGAAAGCAACAATCCGCCGGCCATCCACATATAGACCGCATTGAGAAACGAGCGATCAATGACCAGCGCCGGATTGGCTGTTGGCGGTAGAGCGTATTCACCGCCTGCGCCGCTTGGTGATTCTCCGTAGTTAAACATCGCCTTTATCCTCTTTCTCTAAGTTAGTCCTCAATACAAAACCCGCAAAACAAAACACAGCGTCCAAAATGACGCTATTTCTATCGAGTTATACAGGCCAGTTTTGTATCAGACTATCCATGCGGGCCAATTAGGTGTCAATTAGGCCCTCAAAAGACAATATGGATGCCAATAATCTCTATTAAAAATCAAAAAACCACGACCATTTTCCGGTTTTCATGGTATATTATAGTGTATGGGTGTATCTACGACCATAGCTAATTCCGTGAGACCTCTGGAGACAAATAGCGCCGTATCGACAAGCCATTTGAGACTTTCAGGATACTGCCATCGGATGAAGAAAACTCGCCTGATTTGGCTCCTCTCGTTTTGCGCAGTATTTGGCGGCTCTTCGACTTTCGGACAATCGCCTGTTTCGGTATCGCCGAAAGCGCCGATATCCCGGATTTCCCGGGGAACAGTCAAACTCAAAAACGATCCCTCAGCGGTTTCAATCGCAAGATTGCATTACACCGGTGGCGGTGACTGGTATTGGGGCTCGTCGTCTTTGCCGAATCTCCTGGACTTTGTGCGAGACAACACCAACTGGCCGGTAGATACCATTGAGGGGCGGGTGGCTGTTTCTGACGCCGAGCTCTTCGACTACCCGTTCCTGTTTGCCACCGGACACGGTAAGATGCGTTTCAGTGACACGGACCGGGAGCGCCTGCGCTCCTATCTCGCCGCCGGGGGAACATTGTTCATCAATGACTCCTATGGCATGGCCGCCGGAGTCAGAGAAGAGATTCGGCATTTGTACCCGGATAGAGAGTTGGTTGAACTACCGTTCTCGCATCCGATTTATCATTCATATTATGATTTTCCCAACGGCGCCCCGAAGATTCACGAGCATGATAACAAGCCCCCGCAGGGATTTGCGATTCTGCTCGATGGAAGAGTCGCGATTTATTTCCTGATTGAATCCGACATTGGCGACGGCTGGGAAGACCCGCAGGTGCATCATGACCCGCAGGAAAAACGTCTTGCGGCCTTGAAAATGGGCGTTAACTTACTTGCCTACGCCCTGACAGAGTAACGCCGGGTGAACAATATGTTGGTGAAGAACATGTTGGCGAAGAATACGCTGGCAAAAAAAATGCGTTTCAGAGTATCCTGTCCGAATTGACGGCGCCTGACTCAGTCTGAGGTATCAGTTCTGAAACATCAGTCCTGAGATATTTGTTCTGAAGCATCGGTTCTGAAACCATAGCCGACAGAACGGCAGATTTGCAAAAGAGCAGAACTGCGAACCCTGAAGCGTCGATATACGTTATAGAAAAGAAGTTGTACCGGTAGCCGCAAAAGAGCCCTTTAGTGCCTGTATTGCGAGCGACGACTCAGTATTCGCCAGAGGAAAGAATATGGAAAACACGAATAACAATCAGCGCTGGACCAATATCAAACAACTGGTAAATCGTCTCCAGTCACTCCTCTGGAAACAGCGATTAATTGGCTCCTCTGCGGGACTGATTCTTTCACTGGCGCTAATCGGGGGTGTCTGGACTGCTCTGGCTCTCATAGCCGCAGTGACAGTTCTGCCGGTTTGGTTCAAAATCTCTCTCCTGGCTCTGGCAACCGGTTTGGCTGTGTATCTGTTCTGGCGCTTTGCGTTCATGCCGTTTTTCGCAGGTGATATTGACAGTGTCGCTTCACGTTTGGAGAAACGTTTCTCGAAACTCAAAGGCCGTTTGATAGCCGCAGTGCAGTTTCAACGTGACCCCGCAGCGCTTCCTGTTGGCACAAGCCCGGAACTGGTAGACCTGACAGCTCGTCAAACTTTGGAGCTTGCCGAAACAATCGATTTGAATCGCTCGCTGGACTATCAGTCGGTGCGAAAATTCTGGAAACCCTCGTTGTCACTTGTCGCTCTCGTGGCGCTGATAGGCGTTTTTGCGCCTGAGTACTATTCGCACGCCTATGCGGTGTACAGCAAGCCCACAGTCGAAGTGGCGCCGCCGCTGGGATATGCGCTCAGCGCCAGCCCCGGTGCGGGCAAAGCCACCCGCTTTCGTGATTTGACTCTGACAGGGCGCGTGAAGGGTTCAGATCTCCCATCAAAAGGTGTTGTGCGCTTCCGCTATGAAGGTGGAAGTTGGCAGGAAGAAGAATTCGACTTGCGCAAACTACCGAGAACTCACACCGCCTCAGGTGACAGTCTGGCCTTCAGCGCCCGTCTGCGGGAGGTGCGTCGCTCGCTGGAATACTATGTCAGCGCCGGCAAACGGCAGACTGAACCGGTCAGGATTGAAGTTGTCGACCTGCCGAGAATTGAAGACGTTGCCATCTCAATCGTCGCGCCGGATTACACCGGACTTGAGCCGGTCCTGCTCAACGATAACACCGGCTCCTTCGCCGCGGTAATCGGCAGTCACGCCAAGTTGCAAATGAAAACCAATGTGCCGCTCGCTGCAGCCAGAATTGTCTTCCAGTCTGTCGAGGAATCAGAAGATGGAGCAAATCAAAAAGATGAAGTCATGCTTACTCCTGTTGGAAAGACTCTCAGCGCAGACATGACCGTCACAGAAAACCGTGTCTATACATTGCAATTGACCGACTCACTCGGTGAGACTAATCCTGATCCGATAGAGTACTATATCACAGCTCTCGAAGACAGAAATCCGGAAGTCACCGTTATCAAACCCGGCGCCGATGTGGACATTGATGAGTCAATGTTGCTACCGCTGAAAGTCCGGTTGTCTGATGATTTTGGATTCAGTTCGCTGGCGCTCAAGTATACTGTTGTTTCCGACGGCCGTCAGAGTGATGAAAACGTGATTATCATCAACTTCTCTGACAATATCAAAACTGACGGTGAGGTCGAGTTCACCTGGGACCTGTCAAAAGTGGCTATTGGACCCGGTGATTATTTGTCCTACTATTTTGAAGTCTTCGACAATGACGCTGTTAGCGGACCCAAGCAGGGGCTCTCTAAAGTCTATCGCGCCCGGCTCCCTTCGATTAAGGAGCTCATTACCGAAATGGAGAAGGAATCTGACGACAGGATTTCCGAAACTGAAAAAATTGTCAAACAGGAGCGTCAGTTACGTGAGCAAATGAAGGAGTCCCAGCGCAAGATTCAACAGGCGCAGGACGACAAAAAACTCGACTGGCAAAAACAAAAAGCTCTCGAAGACCTCGCGAACAAGAACGAAGAGTTGATGACGCAAATGGAGAAACTGGCGGACCAGATGAAAAGCCAGTTGCAGGACAAGGAAAACTCATCGCTCTACAGTCAGGAGATTCTCGACAAACTCAAGCGTGTCCAGGAATTGTACAATGAAGTCGCAACCGAGGACATGAAAGACGCCCAGAAACGTCTGCAGGAGGCGCTCGAGAAAATGGACAAGAAGGAACTCGAGGAAGCGATGAAAGATTACGAGCTCTCCCAGGAGGAGATGCTCAATCGTCTTGAGCGCACCTTGTCGTTGCTGAAGAAGATGCGTGTCGAACAGAAAATCAATGCGATGACTGAGGCCGCCAAGCAACTGCTTGACAAACAAATAGAAAATAATGACAAGACAGAGAAGTCCGAAAAGGACAAGCTCGCAGACCTCGCGCCGGAAGAAGATAAGGTCAAGAAGGGACTCGAGGATCTCAAAAAGCAAGCCGAAGAGCTGGACAAGATGCTCAAAGACGCAGAGCTTGCCGATGTTCCTGAAGCGAAGAAATTCAGTGACGCAGTCAAGGATAGTGATGCGAACATTGATATGGACGAGATGTCCAAGTCACTCAGTGAAGGCAAAAAGAAAAAGTCCGGTCAAAGCGGTGACAAAGCCGAAAAGAAACTAAAAGGCATGCTTGATGACATGCGTGAACAGCAACAGGCGATGAACGGCAATGAGGCCTCCAAAATGAACGCCGCAATCAGACGCGCTATTGAGGACGCCACATATCTGTCCACCAAACAGGAAGATATTCTGGATGAAACGGCGCAATTAAACCCCAGCTCAACTGCGCTTCGTGATCTGGCTTCCGGGCAAATCACACTGCAGGAAGCGGTCGCCGGTTTCGGAGACCGGCTGGTGCGGCTCAGTTCAAAAAACCCGTTCCTCTCTTCGGAAATTCGCTCGCTGGTTAATGACGCGCTCTATAATATCGATGAATCTGTCACTCATCTCGGTGAGACCCGCGGGCCTTCCGCCTCAACATCACAGCGCGACGCCATGAGCAACCTCAATGACATAGCTTTGAAACTTCTGCAGAGTATGGATGATCAGAGTCAATGCAATAAAGGTGGCAGTTGCGATAAAGCGGGACAGAAAATGCAATCGCTCGGTGAGCGTCAGAGCAAATTGAATCGTGACACGCAGAAAAACCTCGGTCCGAATCCCAAGAATGGACCAAGCTCCGAGCGTATGCGGGAATTAGCAGGTGAGCAGGAAGCGATTCGCAAGTCACTCAAGGAGCTCGAAAAGGAGTTTGGCAACCGGCGCGAGCTACTCGGAGATCTGGATGGCATCAGTAAAGAAATGGAAAAAGTAATCGAGGAGCTATCCAGTGGGTCCGCAGGTGGCGCAACCGAGGAACGCCAACTACGAATTTACTCACGCATGCTTGAATCAGTGAAGGCCTTGAATCAACGTGACTTTACTCCGGAGCGTCGCGCACAAACCGGGCAGGATTTCTTCCGACCTTCGCCGTCGCTACTGGATAACGGCGCTGATTCCCGTCCGTTTGAGGATCGCCTGCAGGAGTTTCTCAAAGAGGGCTATCCGCCGGAATACGAAACGCAAATTCGCAACTATTTCAAAGCGCTGAATAATCTCAACGACGGCAAAGGCAAGTAACAACGCAGACAAGGCAATCGTCGCTAACAATATCACCTTGCTTTCTGTGTCGTTTCCAGACATTTATCATTTAAGTCCACTGCGCATCTGTTGTTGTCGATGATAGTTTACAAGAGAAGAACTATGAGAGCCAATTCATATACTACTGTAACACGCAGGTTCATGAACTTCAAGGCGGGTGTATTGTCGGCCACCTTGACAGTCGTGATGGCGCTCCCGTTGACGGGAATTGTCTTTGTGGCTATGTCTTCACCGGTCGCCGCACAGGATATGGTGAATCCCAAATTACCCGAACCGGATGACAAAGTCTTCGACCGAACCAAACTCTCTGTCGCTCAGCGCAAAGGGGCGCTACCTCCTGACCAGGTCAAACGCCTGAGTGTTGCCCGTCAGCAAATCAAGCAAGGTGATTATAACGGCGCTGCTTCATTACTGGAGCTTATTTATCGTGACTATCCGCAGGACCCGCGTGTTATCAACCTGCTTCGGGATTGCTATGTCCAACTCAAACGCTATTACAGCGCCATAGAAATCCTCACCGCCCAGTCGAAAGTAGACCCGTTAAATATCACACCGCTACTGGATCTCGCAGATGTATATTTCAAAGCCGGGAAACCGGACAGCGCTCTGCTGAAAATTGATAGAGTCTTGAGTTTTCCGGTGACACAGACTGATGTCTTGCGCTATGACTTTGGCATTCGTCGCGCCCTGAGCATCCTTTCAGACAATCAACATGATTCACTGGTGTTGTCTTATGCGAATGAAATACGCGCAATCAGCGCGGACAGTTCCCGCTATGGCGATATTGTGGCCGGAGCTCTTGAACGGCGTGAAGACTATGCCGGCGCCACACGTGAATGCTTCAAAATCATTCGCGCTGACTCCAGTCGCAGCGGACGGCTCCGTCGCGCCGGAGACCAGAAACTGGCGCAACTCATCGGCTTCGAGGAAGCGCAGCCAGAAGTCCAGAAAACGATGGAAGCGCTGATGCAGGATTCACCGACTGATACACTGGCGCTCAAATACCTCGGCGAATTGTATATGAAAACGCAACAGTTCACACCCGCATTCAATCTGTATGTCAAATATGATTCGCTGACAGCCAGTGATGGTCGACAACTGTTTCAGTATCTGCGTGAGTGCTACGACAGGAAACTCTATGACCGGGCGCTGGCGATGAGCGAATACATTTTACAACGCCACAGCAAAAGCCCCTTGGTCACCACCGTTCGCTTTTATCAGGCGCAATCACTGTTTCATTCAGGTGACACAGAAGGCGCGATTGCCATGTATCAACAGATTCTCAAGGTTGATCCCTCACGCTCTGACAAAGCTGAGGCGGCCTATGCTATCGGCGATATGTATTTGAATCAATTGAACCGTCCTGATTCTGCGAGAGCGATGTTCAAACTTGTCACAAGCAAGTATCCGGCGGGTGTGGCGTTCTGGAAAGCGCGCTTCGCGCAATTCCAACTGGATATCATCGACGGTAATCTCGTCAAGGCGCGTAGCGCAATTCGTCATCTCGCCGAAATGCGGCAAACCGAAGACCAGGGCGAAAAAGTTCTCTACTATCAGGCGCGGATGGATTTGATTGAGGGAAAGATTGATTCAGCCGATGTTGAACTCAAACGGGTCGTCGAGCGCTATCCCAAAGGTTTCTATGTGAACAATGCGATAAGAACGTTGATGATTCTCCAGCAGGGCGCTGAGGCAAATCCTGAATTGTTGAAATTATACAGCAAATCAGAGTTGTATCGCGAAAGACGCATGAAGGATTCTCTCGCGCTGACGCTGGACAAACTGGCGAGTCACGATGATACGACGCTGGCGGATATTGCGATCCTTGAATTAGGCAAAATCCATCTCGCGGACAGCGATACCGCGCGCGCTCTTGAATACTTCAATATGATTAATGGACAATACCCGGAGAGCTACTTTGCTCCCTATGCAAGCAAGTATATAGCAGACATATATTTTAAGGATAAATCACGGAGAGAGCAGGCGCTGGCAATTTATCGCTCTCTGCTAAAAGAATACAAAACGTATCCATTTGCCGCAGAAGTGCGCGAAAACCTGCGGGCAGTCGGTGAATCACCTAATCCGGACGAGAAGAATGGCCGGAAACGCAAAACCGTCTCGGAGGCCTGAGAGTTCTGCAAATACTCCCAAGAATCTCTGGAAATTATAGAAATCTTTAGAAATCCAATGGCTGGCGCTGATTGGCCAGCGCTTTGATATCACGCTCGAGCTTTTCGATTCTTTGTTGAGAATTCTCCAGTCTGCCACGTTTCTTCAAGGTGGTCGTACGCACCAGTAATCCAACCGAAACCAGCAAATACATCACTGAATTCACCTGCCGGAAAATCTCGCCAAAATTGAAAATTGAATCGATGAACGCGCTGACTCCCAATCCAAAGAGGACAAATACCCACAAAAGCATACGTCAATCCTTCCTCAGTTCCGGCCTTTTCACCCGAAACGATATTGAGCAATCAACCTCAGGCGCTCTGATGTGTATATATCAGGGCCGGAGGTCAAAACGGTTAATATTTGACTTTTACGCCGTTGTAACTGACATTCGACTTCAATGCCCACGGCGGAAATGAGCCAGCGGATATTTCTGCGGTTTCAAATCCCCATGCGGCTCGCCGATAACTCGTGAAAGCGACAATGCTGCCCCGGAAATTCATTTTGGTCATGCAGAAAACAGACAACAGTCCACATGCGCTCACTTTGAATCGTTATCGGCTGATTCGAAACAACGCTTAGGAGGAGGCGGCCTTGGACCGTTCAATACCATCACAACAAAGCTCAGAATCTTCAAAGAGCTTCACAGATTTTAATGAATCATCCGCCGGATTTGACAAAGTCAACGCCTTTGTTGCCGCTCTGGTGTTCCTGATTAGCGCCACTGTCTACTGGAACACAGTTCAGCCGACTGTTTCATTCTGGGACTGTGGCGAGTTTATCGCCTGTTCATATATTCTTGGTGTCCCACATCCTCCGGGTTCTCCATTGTTTATAATGATAGGACGGATTTTCTCGATTTTGCCCTTGTTTGGTGATGTTGCCCTGCGGGTGAATTTAATCTCGGTGCTTTCTTCGGCGGCGACCGCCGTTTTCGGCTACTTAATAGTCGTGCGTATGATAAAGTTCTGGTATCACCCCAAAGAGCGCAATGCGCTCACCCGTTTCATTGGCTATGTCGGCGCATTCACCGGAGCGATGTTCCTTGCGTTCTCCAGCACAAACTGGGGCAACGCTGTGGAGGCGGAGGTCTATGGGTTAAGCATGATGCTGACGCTGGCGGTGCTCTGGTTGGCGTTACGATTCTATGAAAACCGCGATACACCGCGTGGATTCCGCTACATGGCCCTCGCGATATATCTGGCGATGCTTGGCGTGGGGATCCATCTGACTGTGTTTCTGGTCGTGCCTGTTGCCGCCATATTCTTCGTCATCAAACGCGATGCCGATGAGATGAGCTGGATTTACTTGTGTAGTTTCTTTGTCGTCGAGCTCCTGCTGGTAGCGCTACTTTCTTTTAGTGGTTTTGAAGGAATCAAGACGGCCTATTACACGTTTCTTTTCCTGTCGGCTGTCCTGTTTGCTTTTCTGGCCTTCAAACTCTATCACTCAATCAATCTTGCCTGGGTGATATCCCTAGCTGCCGTCAGTCTCATTATGATTGGTTTCTGGAAATTCATTATTGGTCTGGCAGTGGCGACTGTACTGCTGGTCATCTATGGCAGGATAAACCCGAAGGCAACCTGGCGCTCGGCCATTGTTGTACTGCTGATGGCTTTTCTCGGCTTCTCTGTCAATCTCTTTATCCCGATTCGCTCTTCAGTGAACCCGAGAATCGATGAAAACAATCCCTCAAAGGATTTCACAACATTTGTCAATTTTCTAGAGCGGAAACAATATGGTTCGATGTCCATGACCGAACGTATGTTCAAACGCCGTGGCAAATTCGAAAACCAGTTTGGCCGTTCGCCGCATATGGGTTTCTGGAGTTACTTTGAAGATCAGTATTCCCCGCCTCGTTTTGGTTTTGTGCCATTCTTTGTTCTCGGTATGTTCGGGATTTACATGATGATTCGTCGCCGGATGGAAATCGGTTATCCGTTCTTCATACTCATATTACTTGGCTCAGTGGGGCTGGTGTTGTACATGAATTTCGCTGATGGTATGCGCTATAACCCGAACACGGGTGACGCATATATGGAAGTCCGCAATCGAGATTATTTCTTCACCCCGGCCTTTATTATGTTCGGTCTGGCAATCGGACTCGGTGTTGCCGGTATTATGGAACTGGTGCGCCAGTCTGTCGCGGAAAAATCGCGTCAGATTGCAGTCTATGCCACCTCCGCTCTGGCGGCGCTGTCATTCGTGCCCTTCAAACACAGCTACTTCGTCAATGACCGCTCGAAGAACTATATCCCCTATGACTATGCGGCCAATATTCTCGAATCCATGCCTCAAGACGGCATTCTTTTCACATCCGGCGACAATGATACATTCCCGCTCTGGTGTTTGCAGGAGGCCCATCGCTATCGGCGTGATGTGCGCACCGCGAATCTTTCATTGTTGAACACGGACTGGTATGTCGATCAACTGAAGAATCGTTTCGGTGTTCCGCTGGATCTGACAGACAGCCAAATAGTCTACCATACGTATGAATTCCAGGGTAAGGAAATCAACCGCCCGGCCAAAATGTTCAAAGACCGCGCCCGGGGTGGGCAGAAGCGCTATCTTGTGGCACAACCGTACAACGGTCGAGCGCTCAAAGTGCAGGATATGATGGTCGACGAAATTGTATTGAGTTCAAAATTCCAGATACCTGTCGGCTTTACCGCTGAACCGTATGCTGAGTCACCGTTGAAACTGCGTCAGCGCAAGAAAATTACCGGTGTTGTCAAATTACTGACACTGAATCCGCCGGCGCGCTTTATAGATGTCGATAAGTCCTATGACCTGTATATGAACACCTACAAATATCGCGGGCTGAATGATCCGGAGATATACAAAGATGACAACGCCACCGGCGTACTCGTCTCCGTCGGATTTGGCGCTGTGCAGGTGTTCAATGAGTACATGACCCTGCGTGATATTGCCGGTCAAATCCAGGCCAAAGAGCAGGAAAAGAGTGATAAGGGTAGTAAATGGTCTGACGCTGATCAGAGTCAGCTTGATACTCTCGTTGCTTCAATGAACGGGCACAGTCCCGCAGATTCGGCGTTGTTTATGCAAAGGGGTGAGACATTGCTGGATTCAATGATAGCCCGCTATCCCGAATTCTGGATGAACTACATTATCATGGCCGAACATTTCCGTCGCGAAGGAGATTCCACCAAGGCGCTTGATTACCTTATGACGGGTGAAAAAAATGTTCAGAAGTTCCTGGATAATTCCCCGAACAATGCGAATTATCTGCAGGACCTTGGCTTGCTCAAGTTTGAAGTTGCCAAGATGCTCGGTGATAAAGACGACCAGAAACGCATGGACAAGTCACTGGAGTTACTCTGGGCGGGTTTCGATGTTAATCGCAACAGTGGGATGGCATACCAAAAACTCGTGCAATATCTCTATGAGCGACGCCGCAATAGTGACATCATCAAAGCCACACAGCTGCATGCCGAATATGGCGCAAACTATTATTCAAATCCGAATGTGCAGGCGATTTTGTCACAAGCCGGTGTCCCGGCTCCGCCGCGATGAGCTGAAGTGACGAGCTGACGCGATGAGCTGATGTCAGCGCCAGCGTTAACGTACATCCGCATACAGGCGCTTCAGCCGTTTCGGTGAAACACCGAGATTGTACAAGGTGTGGATAGTAATCCATTGCAGGCGGGTTTTCAGAAACCCGCCCTTGAGTTGTCTGCGCGGTGATACGGATAAACGCGGCTCAAGTATGCGTTTGACAGAGTAGTTTGCCTGCAGACGTTTACTGAAATCATAGTCCTCCATGATCTCAATTTCCTTGAATCCGTTGAGCGCATTGAACACGTCTTTACGCACAAAAATTCCATTATCGCCATAGAAGTTCAAATTGTCCTTGTGGGCCGGGTTTCCGGCTCCCAAAGCCAGAACTCGCCGGAGGCGCAGGGTCTTGTTGTCAACCCCTACAAAACGGTTGTTAAATCCACCGCCAACGTAACAATCTGAGAGAACCTTGCGTATTGCAGTCAGCGCTCCGACAGGAACGCTGATAGTCGCATGCAGAAAAAACAGGATCTCTCCGGTTGCGGCTCTTGCGCCGGCATTGCATTGAATCCCTTTGCCCGGAGCTGAGACAATAAACTTGTCGGCGAGATGAGCGCTGTCTTGCGTTCCGTCAACACTGCCACCGTCAACAACGATAGTCTCCAATGGTCCTTCTGTGGCTTGTAAGGATTGGACACGAGCTAAACACCGCGGCAAACGTCGCTGTTCATTGAGCGTTGGAATAATTATCGAAATCAGCATCGCATGTCATTCTCCGCTATCAACAACAGACGTTCCCATTCGCTTGTTCCTGAATTAGTTTCCGTTTCAAGTCGGTTGATAAACAGAGAGCAAATGTGGCGGGTCAGTCGAGGTCTTGCTTTTCGTGCGCTTTTCCCGTTTCTTAGTCGGCATTGGTATTCGTAAGGATATCGTCATCGGGCGCTACAGCAGGGCATTATTGACTTAAATCGAAAAACGAAAAGAAATGAATCGAATCAATAGCCAACCTGATTCATAGGAGTTGTTCATGGAAAATCTATCTTTGCATTCTCACAAACAGACCCACAGAGCGCTTACTCAGCCGTTCGGGGCCAACAGAGATAGGGTAGGCAGGGAACAGCGACAACCGAAACAGTCCAGGTCCTCAATGTTCCGGCGAAACAGCCCTGAGCGCAAGGCCATGCTGGTGAACGGCCTGCTTGCGTTCGCTCTGGCGCTCCTCGGCTCAGTTTTATTTTTTCAGACAGGACACGCCGACGGAGAAACTACACCGCACTACACAATTCGTGACAAGACACCGTCACTGATGGCGCTGGTTAACGCCAAAGTTGTAACTGCGCCGGGAAAATCAATTGACGATGCAGTAGTCATCATTGACGATGGAGTAGTGCGCACAGTTGGCGCAGGCGCTAGCATACCCGCAGGCGCAACAGTCATCGACCTTGCCGGCAAAACAGTCTATCCCGGCTTCATCGACCCATATACCGAATACGGTATCCCGAAAGACCAGGGTGGTCCTCCGGGACCACGATTTGGCGGTGGACCGAATCCGACAATCGAGCGCGTGGGCGGCAATGCCTGGAATGGCGCGTTCCACGCTGAGAGAAACTGGGTTGAAAGTTTCAAAGCTGATGAGCAGTCTGCCAAATCTTTCATTGAGCAGGGCTTTACCGTTGTTCAATCGGGCAAGCGTGACGGGATTTTCCGTGGTCGTTCGTTCATCACCACACTTGGCAAGGGGGACCCGAATGACTTAATCCTTAATGCGCACTACGCGCAATTACTTTCGTTCGACAAGGGTTCCTCCAAACAGGACTATCCGACATCGTTGATGGGCAGTATTGCCCTGTTGCGTCAGACGTTCATGGATATTCCCTGGTACCGCAGGGCGCAGGATGCCTACAAACTCAATCCTGTTCAGGAAAAACCGGAGTTCAACGCCACGCTCGAGGCCTTGCAGGGAATCAAAACCCAACCGCTGTTTTTCGAAAGTGGTGATGAGTTGTCACTATTGCGCGCCAACAGAATCGCCCGTGAATTTGCGTTGAAATTCATAGAAGTCGGCAGTGGCAGTGAATATGCGCGGCTTGATGAGGTGAAGGGCACAAGGGCCGAGTTGATTCTGCCGGTCAAGTTGCCGAAAAAACCGGAAGTCACAACCTTTGAGGATGAGCTTGATGTGACATTGGCGCAATTGCGTCACTGGGACATGGCCCCGTCGAATGCGGCCATGCTTGCCGACAAGGGTGTCACCTTCGCCTTTTCAACAACCGGGCTGAAAAAGAAATCTTCGTTCTGGCCTAATGTCCGCAAAATGGTGAAACGCGGACTGCCTGAATCTACCGCGCTTGCGGCTTTGACTACCGTCCCCGCGAAATACTTGCAGCAGGAACAAAATATCGGAACAATCGAACGTGGCAAGCTTGCGAATTTTGTTGTCACTGATGGCAATATCTTTGACGACGATACGAAGATTGTTTCTGTCTGGATACGGGGCGCGAAGACTGAATTAGAACCTGAGCCGCCGGTTGATATGCGTGGCGCATACTCGATGACTGTCGATTCGCATGAATTCGAATTGAAAGTCGGCGGTAAGAGTGACAGCCCAGACGGAAAGATGTTATTCAAAGGCCAGAACGCTGACGCCGCGAAGAAGTTGAAGCCGTTCAGCGCGACAGAGAACAAACTTGAGTTCTCACTTAGTTTGGACACACTTGGTTATGACGGGAAACTGCGCTTCAATGCCCGTTTTGAAAAGGACACACTGTATGGTGTCTGCGCATTGCCTGACGGTACCGAGTTAACATTCCTCGCGCCAAAGACAGCCGCGTATGATCCTGACGCCGAAAAAGAGGCCGACAGCGCGTCATCGGACACGACAGACTCGACCGCCGCTGCCGGAAAGGATTCCGCTGAGAAAGACAGCGACAAGAATGAGGCGGATACGGTCATTGCCAGACTGACTTACCCGGACATGGCCTTCGGATATACACAAAAACCGGAATCGCAGAACATCATGTTCCAGCACGCCACAGTCTGGACAAGCGATAAACAGGGTATCATAGAAGACGCCGATGTGCTGGTGCGCGGCGGCAAATTTATCGGCGTTGGTAAAGGGCTTGAAGTTCCGTCGGGGGTAAAAGTCGTCGATGCCACCGGGAAACATATCACTGCAGGCATTATTGATGCGCACTCACACATCGCCATATCGGGGGGAGTTAATGAATGTTCTGAGGCAATCACCGCAGAAGTTCGCATTGCCGATGTTGTCAACCCGGATGATATAACAATCTATCGACAGCTTGCAGGTGGTGTTACTGCATCTCTAATACTACATGGCTCCTGCAATCCAATTGGCGGGCAAACGCAAGTTATTAAACTGCGTTGGGGGAATTCTGCAGAGGAAATGAAATTCAAAGAGGCGGCCCCGACAATTAAGTTTGCGCTCGGTGAGAATGTTAAGCATAGCAATTTTGGTGACAAGTATACGGTGCGCTATCCGCAAACCCGGATGGGAGTTGAAACCATCATCCGCGATGGATTCCAGGCGGCGCTCGAATTCAAAAAAGCCCGTCAGAAATTCAACGCTCTTTCGAATGCGGATAAAGAAAAGACCGTTCCGCCCCGCGAAAACCTTGAGTTTGATGCGCTGTTGGAAATACTGAATTCCGAACGCTTCGTGCATTGTCACTCGTATGTTCAGAGTGAGATTCTGATGCTGATGCGACTGGCGGAAAGTTTCAACTTCCATATCCAGACATTCCAGCACATTCTCGAGGGCTACAAAGTCGCCGACGAGATGGCTAAGCATGGCGCAACAGCTTCAACATTCTCTGATTGGTGGGCATACAAGTTCGAAGTCTATGACGCAATACCTTACAATGCAGCGCTGATGACGGAGAAGAAGGTAGTGACTTCCATCAATTCAGACAGTGGAGAAATGGGACGACGCCTGAATCAGGAGGCCGCGAAATCAGTGATGTATGGCGGCATGTCCCAGGAGGATGCGTTGAAACTCGTGACTATCAACCCGGCCATTCAACTGAAAGTCGACAAATGGGTCGGCAGTGTGCGTGTCGGTAAGCAGGCGGACTTTGTTGTCTGGAACGGGAATCCGCTTTCGGTGAAATCCAAAGTCGAACAGACGTGGATAGATGGTCGTCAGTACTTCAGCATCGCAAAAGACGCCGAATTGCGCAAAGAAAATCAGGTCGAGAAAAGCGCGCTTATTCAAAAGGCGCTCAAGAGCAAAGACAAGAGCGCCGGTCCCGGTAGTTTCGCCGGAAGAAAAGGAGCGCCACACAATGAGTGGACCTGTGAAGATGATATTGACTTCTGGAAGGTTGGAAAATAATGACGGCACAAACAACAAATAAAAAAACGCAAAGCGATATGAAGAATTATACATCGAGGCGCCACTACCTTCCGGTCCTGCTGACTCTTGCATTTGTCGGTTTCATGGCCTCTGCGACAGCGCTGGCGCATGACTATGTGCCCGGAAAGCCGCAGAGCCATGTGATTGTGCTCAAGGGTGGTGATTTGTACACTGTCAGTTCCGGGGTGATGAAATCAACTGATCTGGTTTTCGATAGGGGGCGCATCACACAAATCGGCAAAAACATCACAGCTCCTGCAGGGGCTGAAGTCATTGATGTCAGTGGCAAACGTGTCTACCCGGGGCTCATCGCTCCGCAGACTGCGCTGGGTATCACTGAAATCGGAGCTGTGCGCGCCACGCGCGATCTCACTGAAGTTGGCTCAGTGACTCCCGAAGTCCACACACATGTCGCCTACAACCCGGATTCGGAAGTTCTCCCAACTGTACGCTCCAATGGGATTACTACTGCGCTGGTTGTGCCCGGTGGCAGTCTGGTGCGCGGACAGTCTTCACTGCTGAATCTCGACGGCTGGACGAAAGAGGACGCCGCCGAAAAACTTGACCTCGGTCTGAGCGTGAGCTGGCCTCGCACGTCAATTATCAACGCCTGGTGGATGACACAATCGGCGGAAGAGCAAAAAAAGAACAACGAGAAGAATCGGAAGAAACTCGTTGAGGTATTCGATAAGGCGCATCGTTACTATGTGGCAAAACAAACCGGTAAGGACATCCCCGAAGACCTGCGCTGGGAGGCGATGGCGCCGATATTCTCACGTGAAATGCCAGTGATGATCTCGGCTAATGACTATCGTCAGATTGACCAAGCGCTGGAATTGGCGAAGAAATACAATCTCAGAATCATCATCGTCGGCGGTGGCGAGGCGTGGAAATTGGCCGATCGTCTGAAACGCGACAACGTGCCGGTGATACTCCGTCGGGTGCAATCAATGCCGATGCGACAGGATGACGGTTATGATGAGGCCTATCGGCTGCCGAAAAGATTGGCCGACGCCGGTGTGAAGTTCTGTTTTTCAAACTCGGCCGGTGGCCCGTCAACCTGGGATACCAGGAATCTGCCTTTCCAGGCCGGACAGGCAATTGGCGGAGGCCTGGACCCTCAGACTGCATTACGCTCTCTGACTTTGACTACCGCGGAAATCCTCGGGGTTGATAAAGAAATCGGCTCGCTTGATATCGGTAAGAAGGCCACCATTGTAGTATCCAATGGAGATTTACTTGATCCATTGACAAACATGGTAGTCTATGAGTTTATTGGAGGGCGGCGGGTTGATCTCAACAATCGTCATAAGCAATTGTACGAGAAGTACCGCCAGAAATCACTATGATGAAATAGCAGTACCAGAATTCTCAGAGTTCTGCGACAGCGCTAAGAAAACCGCAATTCTCTCGTGTATGCGCGCAGAAAACTCAGAGACACGGGAGGTGACAGATTGTCACCTCCCGTTTTTTTGCGCTTGTCCGGTTTCGTAGAGTATTGAAGTATCTAACGATACACCCAGACCATATACGGTCGGTTCCCCGGTTGCAGATTGTTGACTGCAGTGAACGAAACAAGCGCATTGGTGGAAGTTGCGGGGTTTCTTCGTAGCGCCAGACCATATGACAAACGGTTGTAATTCATGCGCGCCAGCGTGGAGTCAATTGGAATCGGGACTGCAGTCGCTTCAGAAATTGTGATGGTGTCAAATACAATTCCGCGAATCCGCCATTCAAGAGAAAATAGTGACACGCGCTTGGCGCTGATGAGCCCGGCTTCAATCAGTGTCCCCCCTCCGCCCGGAACTATCCAGTCGCTGGATGCGTTTCGCGAATTCCAGGATACTTCGTTTTCATTCCAGCTTTGCGGCACACTCCATAAGTCCAGCGCAACGCTGTCATTGTCGTTGTCAGGAAGCGCTCCAATCTTAACGAATAATGTGCAGGCGACAATCGTGTGTCCGGGAGGTATGCTGTCAAGAAACGTGACACTGGAATCCATCGCGATATAATCTAAGGACAAGCCATTTTCATCTCCGCATTTGACTTGTCCCATTGTCCCCTGAACCTGAGACGGCGCCGATTCACGTAAACGTGAGTCCAGGAAGGCTGTGGAGTCTCCCGCATTCGAATAGGTTGAAGTCTGAGGTGTAAGATCGGTGAGAAGATTATCGCCCGAACCAGAGCTTGAACATCCGGTAAACAGGAGCGCTTGAGAGAGGCACAATCCCGCAACCAGGAAATTGAACATTGTTTGCTTCATAGAACGCGATATGCAGTTTAGCTGTTATCTCTGATGGGATAATGTCTCTCCCGGAAATAACTCCTTCGGAACTATTGAGAGACTTCTGTCCAATCTGAATACTGACAAAAGAAATAATCACCAAAAGGTAATTCATACTAAAAGAAGTTCATTGCCAAAAGACTTGCTCAAATCTCTGGGCAAAACCTCTCATAGCATATTTCGGCGCTTTTCGGTTCGGAGTCCAATAGTATACGCTGCTAAAAACAGCGCGTTGCTAAAGCGCAAAAAAGCTCTGGAAGCTCTAAGAGTCTGTCTGACGGTTGACTAACCATCTCCTGTCTCGCCCGCAGAGGCTTTGAAATCGAAGAAACGGCAATAAATATCTGCAAATCTATGCATTCTTTTTCAACTTGTCAGCTCTGAGGAATGTTGTATATTATGCAGTGTCCTGCCTCACAGGGATAGTCGCAAAATCACACGCTATAGGAAGTAATATGAGGACCCTTGTGGAGAAGGAGTAAGAGGTGCAAAAACTCAAGAGGTGTAAGTGTATGTATGTCAGCAGGTTGCGCAAAGCCGCCGGATTGACTCTGATGGCTGTTGCTCTGTTGAATTCCGGGGCGCTGTTGGCCGCAGACACGCCTGACAATCAAGATCAAACCGCTGTTCAAAACAAAACTGTTCTCGAAGGCAGTGAGCTCCGCGCCGCAATGGATTCGGATCCGTCAAGAGCCAAATCTGTCGCCATGGCCAATGGCGTGAATTGGTGCCAGACACAAATTGCCTATGACAGAAAATATTCCTCGCTGAATGGTGAGACTTCCGCTTGTCCGCAACTTGGAGATTGCGATTTGACCGCCAACCGTGACGCGGCAATTCCCCTACCGGGAACACCGGCGATGATTATCCGACTCAAGTTCAACATTTTTCGCAACGATGACGGGAGTAATCCTGCGGCGACACAGGCGGATGTTGACGCCCAGGTTGTTCAGCTAAACTCGGATTATGCGCCTGCGGGTATTCAGTTCGAATACACAACAGAATTCATCAACAACTCAACGTACCGCTTTTTCTCCGAGTTTGAGGAGGCGGGTATGAAGAATACCTATGCTGACAAGCCGGACGAGCAATTAAACGTCTATGTTGTTTCGGTCAACGCCGGGTGGATTGGTGTCGGAACATTTCCCTGGGACAATGTCGCGCTCGGTAACATGGGCGGGACAATTATCCATGACGGAACATTCGGAGCCGGTCAAAAAACCATTACCCATGAGATAGGCCATTGTCTCGGGCTGTGGCACACACATCACGGTGTTGATGAAGTAGCTCAGTGCGGGCCGTGCTATGAAGCCGCAGGTGGCGCCTCGGACGGAAATACGACCGGGGATCTCTGCGCAGATACAGATCCGACACCGACGAATTTTAACTGCTCCGGTCCGGGAGGCAATGACCCCTGCAGCGGCAATCCATGGGGACCGACTGACACGCAGAACTATATGGGTTACGCGCCTGATAACTGCTATTCCGAGTTTTCACCACAGCAGTGGGGACGAATGAACTGCTGGACAAACGATGTGTTGATGGCCTGGCAGAGTGGAGTAAACTTTACTGCCGATACGACGTTTGGCAAAGCTCCGCTGGATGTTGCTTTTGCGGGCACAACAAACAAAAACGTAACAGACTGGGCATGGGACTTTGGTGACGGCGGTGTGGCAACCGTGCAAGCGCCGACACATCAATTCGGTCCCGGTGAAAGAGACATTCTGGTTGATATCCAGTCTCTTGAAGGACCCTATGCGGCGCTCAAACGCAGATTTGTCGCAGTCTACGCTGACACAATGACTGTACTTCCGGTTGAAGGCGGAGTAGGAGACACAATCGTAGTTCAGGTGTCTGCAATGAACTACCTGCCACTCGATCAAATTCGGATTCCATTTGCGTGGGCCGGGCCGTTGAACCTGGAGTTTATCGACGCCAACACCACGGGCTTGCGAACAGAATACGTCGCGAACCAGGGACTAAGTGACATTGATCCGATTTTCAACCTGCGCGGCACATATGTTATCACACCGAATTTCAACGCAGGCGAAGCTCCTGTCGCCGCCGGGTCCGGTCCTGTCGTAAACCTGCGATTCAGAATCCCACCGGGCGCCGGTTCCGGTACAAATACAATTTCCTTCGTCAGTTATGGCGCCAACACCCCGAACTTTGTCTACGGTAGTCGAATCTATTCCCCGGCTACGAACGACGGTGAAGTCAGTATGTGCGCCATGGCCGGAGATCCGGACGCCAACAGCTCCATCAATATCGCAGATGTAACCTATATCATTTCCTATATTTTCAGCGGAGGTCCGCCACCGGCTCCGCTGAACGCCGGTGACGCTGATTGCGGCGGCGGAGTCAATATCGGCGATGTCACGTATCTCATTGCATATATCTTCGGCGGGGGAATGTCTCCCTGCAGTTGCGCCCCATAGAACAAATCGTCCCCGCATAGTACGCTTGTGAGTTAACGCTCGTGGATATCCCGTTACCCCGGGTATCCACGGGCGTTTTTTGTGGTTGAAAACTGACTTGGCGTCCCGAATGAATCGGGCAGGGTGAGCTGGCAAACGATATCTCTTGCAAGCTATATATCTTGCAAACCATAAATCTTGCAAACAATGTGCGTTGTCCGTACAATTGAAGCATGATACGCCCGAAACCAACCTCACTGATTTCACTTGTTTTCTTGTCTATGTTTTTGGGATTGTTTTTGGGATCTTGTGCGTCCAAAGACAGAACATTCACCGTTTCAGGCACATTGGAATCAGATGATATTGATCTGACAGCGCCGTTCGTAGCGGAGCTGTTGGATATCCGCTTTCCGGAGGGTTCAACAGTCAACGCCGGAGATACACTGGCGGTTCTTGATACTACACTGGTAGTCGCCTCAAGGGACGCGGCACAAGCGGCGGTTGCAGAGGCGAATGCTCGCCTCGCCGATTTGCTGGCTGGAAGTGATGTCGAAAAAATACGCGCCGCTGAAGCTCGCCTGGCGCAGGCGCAATCATCGGCCAAACAGGCGCAGGCGGACCTGCGCAGAGCGGAAAAACTGCATCAGGCGGACTTACTTGATGACCGATCGCTTGAACAGGCGCAACTCCAACAAACGAATTCCGCGCAGGCGGTGACAGTCGCGGAGCAGGAGCTCGCGGACTTACGACGTGGAGCGCGTATTGAGCAGATTAGAGCGGCGCGTTCAGCTTTGCGCCGCGCGGAGGCGGAACTCGCGGCTCAGAAAAAGAAGTACAGCGATGCATTCATGATTGCGCCGGAAAAGGGTGTTGTGCAGATTCTGCCGTATCAAGTTGGTGAGAGAATTCCACTGAGTCGGCCGGTTGTCACGTTGCGCAATCCGGAGAATCTCTGGGTGAAAATCTATGTCCCCGAAGGCGATATCAATGTTGTCCGGATAGGTGACACGCTTTCGTTTTCTGTTGACGCCTATCCTGAGCGTTCATTCGTTGGCCAGGTTGTATTCATTTCCAATGAAGCGGAATTCACACCGCGCAATGTGCAATCTCCCGAAGAGCGCGTAAACCTCGTCTTTGCCGTCAAGGTCGCCGTTGTCTCCGACCAACTGGACTTGCGAGCGGGGATGCCCGCTGACTTTGTTTTATGACTGTGTTCTATAAGTTTGTACTTTGAATCTATACCGCGAATCTATGCTGTGAGTCCGTCCTTCAAGTCTCCAGGCGCCCTGCAATGAAATCTGATGAAACACAAGCGTTGTCGAAGACAGAATCCGGCTATGCTATAGAAGTGCAGAACCTGTCCAGACGCTTCGGAGACTTGAAAGCCGTCGATGGCTTGAGCTTTGATGTGAAACGTGGCGAAGTCTTCGGCATTCTCGGCCCGAACGGCTCCGGCAAAACAACGACAATCCGTATGCTCTGCGGAATTCTCCAGCCGAGTTCCGGTTCCGGCCGGGCGCTGGGGTTTGATGTTCTGCGAGAAGGCGAAAAAATCAAAGAGCATATCGGCTATATGTCACAACAGTTTACGCTCTACGATGACCTGACAGTCCTCGAAAACCTGCGCTTTTACGCCGGAGTGCAAGCTGTGCCGCGAGCAATTCGAAAAGAACGGGTAGCGCACATGCTACAACTCGCCGGACTGGAAAATCGTCGTGAACAAATGACAGCGCATCTCTCAGGGGGCTGGAAACAACGATTGGCGCTCTCCTGTGCGTTAGTGCATGAACCGGAAATGATATTTCTTGATGAGCCGACCGCCGGAGTGGACCCCGTTTCACGACGTAAATTCTGGGACATGATATACCAAATATCGGATACCGGAGCGACATTTCTGGTGACAACTCACTATATGGATGAAGCTGAACAGTTTCATCGATTGTTGTTCATGAGTCGCGGAAAACTAATCGCCGAAGGAACACCTGAATATATCAAACATGAGTGTTTCCATCATGACCTCTGGCAGGTCACCTGCAACAAACTGGCGCAGGCGGCGCATATTTTGCAGGACACTGACGGTGTGCTGGATATTTCCCTTCCCGGCAATGTCCTGCATGTCACAACAAACACTTCTGTTCCCGCTGAACAGTTGATAGAAAGCACACTGCAGGCGGCGGGAATCACTGTCCGCTCAATCGTCAGAACACAACCGTCGCTGGAAGATGTCTTTGTCAGTCTGACTTCTAACGACATGGAAAATGGCAGAGAGGGGTCCGACAGTGATTAACTGGACACGTCTCTGGGCGATTGTCAGCAAAGAATTTATCCACATTCGTCGGGACAGATTAACACTGGCGATCATTCTCGGTATTCCGATGATTCAACTGACGCTTTTCGGCTATGCGGTCAACACCAATGTCGATCACATCCCGACAGTTGTCTGTGATCTGTCAAATTCCCGCGAGGCGCGCCTGTTTGTCGAACGTCTGGTCAATACATCCTATTTTGACCTCGTCGGCTATGCCGGAAGTTTCGAAGAAGCGCGGGACGCTATTGACAAAGAGGATGCCAAAGTCGCCGTGCTGTTCAAAAGCGACTATTCACGCAATGTCAAACGCGGCGCCTCGGAAGTCGGCGTTATCGTTGACGCTTCCGACCCACTACTCGCCAGTTCGGCTCTGTCGGCTTCCGCGCAGGTTGGACTGGATTTGAACATCGAGGTTGTCGGCGAACAAATCGCCGCCGCCGGAGGTGTGGCCGCGCCGTACGATGTCCGCGTGAGAGCGCTCTATAATCCAAATCTGCGTTCGGCGAACTATATTGTCCCCGGGTTGATAGGTGTGATTCTGACCATGACCATGGTGCTGGTAACCGCTGTGGCAATCGTCCGGGAGCGGGAAACCGGAGCGCTTGAAGCGCTGATTACCACACCGGTGAGCAAAACTGAGTTGATGGTGGGCAAAATAATCCCGTACATTGCTGTCGGTTACATACAAATGACACTGGTGCTACTCATTGCCTGGAAAGTATTTGCGATACCACTGCACGGCAGTTTTATCGAAATGTATGCCATCGGATTTGTGTTTATTGTCGCCAGTCTCGGAGTCGGGATGGTGATTTCAACTATTGCCAGAACACAAATTCAAGCCATGCAAATGTCATTTTTCTTTTTCCTGCCGAATATCCTGCTCTCCGGCTTCATGTTTCCTGTCTCCTCAATGCCATGGATAATTCAAAAACTGGCGCACATCCTGCCACTCACGTATTTTCTTGTCATCCTGCGCGGTATCCTGCTCAAAGGCAGCTCACTGATAGACCTGCTGGAATTCGTCTGGCCATTGGTGTTGTTTGCCCCGGTGATAGTGACAATCGGCATCCTCAGATTCTCCAAGAAACTTTCCTGAACGTGCGGCTCGGCTATTCGCCGATTATTTTTACCAACACGCGTTTTTTGCGCCTACCGTCAAATTCACCGTAGAAAATCTGCTCCCATGGCCCAAAATCAAGCGCCCCGTTTGTAACAGCTACAACCACTTCACGACCCATAATCTGCCGTTTCAAATGCGCGTCAGCATTGTCTTCGCCGGTATTGTTGTGACGGTACCGGGCTAATGGCTCATGAGGCGCAAGCTCCTCAAGCCAGCGAACATAATCAGAATGTAGTCCTGATTCATCGTCGTTGATGAAAACTGACGCGGTGATGTGCATGGCGTTTACCAGAGCCAGCCCCTCTGTAATTTTACTTTCACTGATACACGATTGAATCTTATCAGTAATGTTAACCAACGCTACTCGTGTAGGAATGTTGAACCAGAGTTCTTTGCGAAAATGTCTCATCTGCCTGCTCCTCGTGTTATCAGTATTACACAGTTGTATCTGTGTATTGCTAACGCCTACGATACAACGCAAAAACAGACAACCAACAAAAAAGCGAGAGCCGTAGTTTCCGGCTCTCGCTTGGTTTTGCATATTTTCCGCTTCGTGTGTAGTGGCATGCGCTGTAGCGCTTGTCGTCTATGTCCTGTCGTCTATGTCCTGTTACCTATGTTCCGGTAGTTCCGCACACCGGGGCCGACCCACCGGAGAAAATTCTTGCGATGCCAAATGTCACATCTGCGATATTGAACATATTATCGCCGTCGGCGTCAGCTTCATCCTGACAGACAGGCGCTGAGCCACCGCTGAAAATCCTGGCAATATCGAATGTCACATCAGCGATATTGAAAGCGCCGTCATGATTGGCGTCACCGGCGACAACACAACACGGGCATGGGTCCGGCACCAGCGGACAAGCGTCACAGGCATCCGGAACTCCGTCGTTATCTGCATCCAGCATGTCGTTTTCACCGGGGCAAACATCACAGGCGTCTCCGACACCATCGCCGTCACTGTCAACCTGAGCTGGATTCGCAACATTCGGGCAGTTATCTACATCGCCGCAGAGTCCGTCACCGTCAATATCATTGAACGGGTCATCCGGACAGACGTCACATACATCACCAATGCCATCATTGTCAGCATCCGCCTGAAAGACATTCGTCATTGACGGACAATTGTCCACATCGGCGCAAAATCCGTCACCGTCAATATCATTGAGTGAATCGTTCACACATGCATCGCACACATCGCCGATCCCGTCGTTGTCCGTGTCAAGTTGATCAGTGTTCGGTGTGAAAACACAATTGTCGACATCGTCACAGACATCATCACCGTCAGTGTCATTGCCGGAGGCCGCAGGACACATATCGCACACATCACCGACACCATCGCCGTCAGTGTCAACTTGCGCCGGATTCGGTGTTGTCGGGCAGTTATCACAAAAGTCGCGAATTCCGTCACCGTCAGTGTCGGGAATCGAAACCGACGGGTCTTCACGAATCTTCATCACGAACAACCGTCCGTCTTCATTTGAGGCGAACAGCAAACTGTCATTACCGGTGAAGGGAAATGCCCCCCAGCAACCGGCAAAACCGGAGCCGTCACCAAATTCCCAGGTGTCAAACTGCGCAACTTCCTGTGGGCATGACGGAATAGAAATGTCCAGCATATAAACACCGGACTGGTAATGCGAAAGATAAACAAAGTTGCCGCGGACATGAGCATTATGCGCCAGTTGTGAAGTCCCGAGGTACTCTCCGACAAGAGTCACATTGCCCAAGTCCTGAATGTCCCAAATTTTTACTGTCTGTCCGGCGGTTTCTTCCGTTGTAACAACATACTTACCGTCTTCTGTCGGCCAGATATTGTGCGCGAAACCGTTGCCAAAAACAAACCAGGTTGTCAGGACTTGCGGGTTCGCTTTATTTGATAAATCCCAAATCCAATAGGTATGACTCGAACCACCGGCGACATAGACGGTGTCATTTATCGCATACATATCATGGATTGATGTCCCGACATTACTGAAACTGGTCACATACACCGGATTCTCTCGGTTGGAAATGTCCTGCACATAGATATTGCGATTAGCTCCGGAGTTACCTTCAAGATAGATGAACCCTTTTGCCGAATCGATAGAGATATTATGGGATGATGTTCCGCCGGTGTTATTCACCGGAAACGAGCCGACAAAATGTACACTATCCGGCAAGAAACTCATATCCATCACCATCAAACCGTTGTTACACTCCGACACCGAATAACAATAGTTCCCGACAGTCTCCATGTCCTGCCAGATACACTCAGTGCCGACGTTGAACACTGTGTCTGCAATCTGCAATGTAGTCACATCCACAAAGACAATACCCTCACGAATGCCCATGATAGCATATTGATCGCCACCGGGTTGCTGCCAGCCCCAGCAGTCACTGCCGTCGGCGCTGCCGAATGTGAAAGTAGCGACACTATCCAGATTGAATCTCTGCGCCGCATTGAGCTTGTTCGATGGAGCTGTCTGTTTTTGAGCGCGCATGGCCTCCCGCTCTCCCGGCGCCCATTCGTACGGAAAAGGAATAGCGTGAGCCGCAGGAGCGACAAGTGATATTCTCACAAAGATCAGCGCCAATACTGCAATAAACGTCTTCACCGCCTGACTTCGCGGCGTATTGGATTTGAATTCGGGGGAAGAGTACTTCATCTGGGTTCCTTAGGGTCAGAAAGTGGACTGGATGAACTGTTTAGTAAAAACTGGAGCAAAGCGCCATGATACTATTTCAGAGTAATTCGCTGTCTCAGGGCAATTCAATATTTCAAAGCATTTCAATGTAGCTACTGTTTTCCTGTGTTATCGCGTCAGCCGACAAAATTACCAGTCGGCGAAATCACGAAATCAAATGAGTAAGTATGGTGGCGTCGCTGTGAGTGGCCTGTGAGGGCCTTTCTAAGGTACAAAAAAACGACAGATTAGCAAGAGAAAA
>CAZFAL010000005.1:0-2466 GCA_964516945.1 uncultured Ignavibacteriales bacterium | reverse complement strand
TATTATTCTCAGGCTGGAACTACTTCAGTCGGGCGCTGAAGATGAAATCTCTCTTGCCAAATACGAAGGAGTCCTCATGAATATTCTTATTCTCGGCGGCACACAATTTGTCGGTCGCGCGATTGTCGAATCCGCCATCGCCTGCGGACATCAGGTCACTCTGTTTAATCGTGGCAAATCAAACCCTGACTTGTTCTCCTCTGTCGAAACACTCACAGGCGACAGAGACGGCAAACTTGATGCCCTGAAGGGCAGGCACTGGGATATTGCCATTGACACCTGTGGCTACACCCCACGCATTGTCGGCCTGTCTGCGAAACTTCTGCAGGACGCTGTCGAGCGGTACATTTTTGTTTCCTCCATTTCGGTCTATGATAAAGGCCATGACGGGGCCACCGAAGAGCATCCGCTGGCAACGATTGAAGATGAAACAACCGAAGAAGTAAATGCCAAAACCTATGGCGCGCTCAAAGTCCTCTGTGAAAAAGAAGTTGACAAGTATTTCCCCGGACAGTCACTGCATATCCGTCCGGGTGTCGTAGTTGGTCCCCATGACCCCACAGACAGATTTACCTACTGGACACTCCGAGCGTCACAGCCGGGTGATGCAGTCGCACCGAACCCGCCGGAACGATTGTTACAATTTATTGATGCCCGGGATCTCGGTGAATGGATAATCAATTGTTGTGAGAACAAACGCACAGGTGTATTCAATGCTGTCGGTCCACAGAAGCCGTTGACGATGGAGTCGTTCCTGAATACCTGTTGCAGGGTTGCTTGTGATGTCAGTGGCGCTACAGCGAACTTCATCTGGCTGGATGAGCAGTTTCTGATAGAACATAACACACATTTCTGGTCAGAGCTTCCGTTGTGTATTCGCCCCGACTCAGGTAAAACTATCTCCATGCGTTTTAATAGCGCCAAAGCCCTCTCTGCCGACTTACAATTCCGCGCATTGGAAGAAACAATAGAGGATACATTGCATTGGGCGAAACAACGACCGGCTGATTATCAGCTAAAGGCCGGATTATCACGGGACAAAGAACAACACCTGCTACACGCCTGGCTACAGGAGAGCGCCAATCAAGGAGTGGAAAACAAATGATAAGACTCATCGGACGAACGACGTGTTTCATGCTGGCGTTGCTGACATTTAGCGCCCCATATATTGCTCTTGCGCAGGACAGAGGGTTTTCGGACAAGGATTCACATTCATTCTTTACTCCCGAACGCACCTATGATGTCATCCATTTGAAACTTGAACCGTCAATTGATATCCGTGACGGCCGCATCGATGCCACTGCGACCACAACACTGAC
The DNA here is from genome assembly GCA_964516945.1 of uncultured Ignavibacteriales bacterium. GTDB lineage: Bacteria > Zixibacteria > MSB-5A5 > GN15 > JACZUZ01 > JAJRPJ01. The sequence goes on along the minus strand of CAZFAL010000005.1, from coordinate 1,147 downwards.
TCCCATCAATGACGGACTCAAACATATCTCCTTTGACGCAGTTGATTTGCAAATCAGCGATGTCACTACCGGAGCCGGTGTCGCGCTTGATTTTCGTTCAACGGGTGAGAAACTGGAAATAGATCTCGACCGGACCTACAACAGCTCCGATACATTCAGCGTTGTTATCAGCTATTCCGGCCATCCGTATGACAAAGGACTCTACTTTGTCCGGCCCGATGACGGTTACCCGAATAAGCGCCCGCAATGCTGGTCACAGGGAGAGATGGAAGAAAGCCGCTACTGGTTCCCCTGCTGGGATTTTCCCAATGACAAACTCACCAGCGAAATGATAGTCACAGTTGATGACGGATTCACTGCCATTTCCAATGGCGCCTTGATTGATTCCACGCGCAATGACGACAACTCCATCACCTTCCACTGGCGCGAGGATATACCGCATGTCTACTACCTTGTGACACTCGTGATTGGTGAGTTTGCCGTCATTCATGATTCATGGAACGGTGTCCCGGTCAATTACTATGTGCTCCCTGAGGATTCAGCAAATGCAATGCGCTCTTTCAGCAAGACGCCTGATATGATTGACTTCTTTTCCAAGAGCATCGGTGTGCCGTACGCCTATGAAAAATATGCGCAAATCACAGCGGAGGATTTCATCTGGGGTGGTATGGAGAATATCAGCGCCACAACCATGACACAGCGCATGATTCATGACAAACGCGCGCATCAGGATTACACCAGCCATAGTCTCGTGGCGCATGAATTGGCGCATCAATGGTGGGGCGATCTACTGACAACCAAAAACTGGAACAACATCTGGCTCAATGAGGGCTTTGCGACATATTTTGATTTGCTCTACACCGAGCATGATCTCGGACGTGACGAGTTCGCCATGCGTCTGCGTGACAGCCGCAACGCCTACTTCAATGAAGACGGAGGACGCTACCGTCGCACAGTCGTAACGCATCGCTTCGAAGACCCCGAACAAATGTTCGACCGGCACACCTATCAAAAAGGCGCGTTGGTTCTGAATATGATACGCGCTAAGCTCGGTGACAAACTCTGGTGGAAAGCGATTCACCACTATGCGCAAAAGTTCCGTGAGAAATCTGTCGAAACCAATGACTTTCGTGAAGCAATTGAAGAG
>CAZFAL010000004.1:31210-39510 GCA_964516945.1 uncultured Ignavibacteriales bacterium | reverse complement strand
GTTTCGGCGCCCTTGTTCAGTCAGGCGAGATCCTTGAGTCGAAGTAGGGCTAGCCAATTCGGCCACTACATCATCGGAGGAAAACAATAGTATTGCGTGTAAATGGTCAGGCATCACTATAAACTCATCGATTGAAACAGCCGGGTATTTCTTAGGTAAATGCAAAAGAGTGTTGCGAACAATCTTACCATGTGAATTGAGAATTGAATCACCTTCAACAAGTGTACCGAAAACTGGAGTTTTGTCGTGAGTGCAAATAGTTACAAAATATCCACCTGCCTGTGAATAATCATACTCTTTTAGTCTTATTGACCGTCTATGTCTATTGTCATTCATCGTTTTTGTAGGGGCGTCGTTTCGGCGCCTTTGTTGGGTCAGGCAGAATCTTTGAATCGAGAGAAGGCGGGGAAACCCCGCCCCTACGAATCGTTGCTGTCACCTTTATTACCGGCCTTCGCGTTCGTCGAGCACTCGTTTGGTGTACACCATTCGTTGGATGGCGGTTACCAGCGAGGCGACCGTGACAATTATCAGGGCGATTTCGAGATAGCGTTGATGCGGGAAATAATGCTCTAATGTGGCGCCTATCATTATCAGGATGAACTTCTCCAAGCGTCCCATGATCCCCACTGCGCAATTCTCAATCTTGCCCATCGATTCGGCGGCCGCACGGGTATACGAGGCGATTAACATCGAAAACAACGCCGCCAGCCCCCAACCCGGATGGACTGTTTCATGGTCGAGACCGGAGAGTGTCAGTCCGGCAAGGATAAAAAACTCGCCATAGCGGTCTGAAACATGGTCAAGGATTCCGCCGAATGTGGTCCCCATATTTCCGGCGCGCGCGGTTGAGCCGTCGAGCATATCGGTGAAAGCGGTCAGCAACATAAACAGCACCCCCCAGAGCAACATCCCTTTCCAGAAAAATATCCCGGCGGCGATTGAAATCAAAAATGAGATGGCCGTGATAAAGTTCGGAGTCAGACCCAGTTTCAGACAGATTCGCCCCAGAAACAGCGAGCGCTCCTCATAGATACTGCGCTTCTTCTCGTTGATAGTCGCTTGTTTATGTTCTGGATTCTGCGGATTCAAAATCGGATTCTGCGAGGGTGCGGGTTGTGTCGTTTGCTCCGGCGGATTTACAGAAAAGAGGTTGGCCTGCCCGGAATTGTTCTGTCCGGGCTTATGGTGATTTCTTTGGGGTGCGGCTCCGCGTTTCATCTGTAAAGTATAGCGCTATCTTTGGTTGGTGTCCCCAAATATATTCTATATATATTGTTCACAGCGATCCTTACAATATGTGTAAGTCACAGTGAAAACGTAGCGTACAACGCTCAGATGATTTGTCAAGCCCAAACGCCGAAACTGCGAAGCAGGCCGATGGGCGCGCATGTAACCTATTCTACGCCAGCGGGTTGATTGTCGGGTTCGATGTTCTTCACTTTTGTCGTTGTGGAATTGGTGACTGCTGGATTTGTAGTTCGAGTGAATCTGGAAACTACCTTGTGGACAAGATCGCGCGCCTCACTGACTCTCGCCAGATAGAGTCCCGCGAAGAAGAAAATGGCGAATCCGGCCGCCCCGGCTCCCAGCAGGCCGAATCTTGCGGCCATATCAAGCCCTCTGAAGAACCCGTCTGAAGGGACGAGAAAAACGCCCAGGCCAATAGATATAATTGTGATGGCGGTTACTTTTGCGAATGTGGCGAGACGCTTGAAGTAGGCGGAGAGGCGTGAGCCGGCAGGCGCTTCATCTTTTTCGAGTAGCCAGAGTCCGACAAAAAACAGGAAGGTGTAATCGGCGACATAGGCGACAGCCAATCCGGTCGCCCCCAGTTTGGTGATAGTCTGCGCCGCCACCGAAAGCAGAATGACGATTGAAACCGCTTCAAGCGTTATCCGCTCTTTCATCCGCCTCGCCGCCCAGAAGCCATTAGCGATAGCGTTGTTGGCCGCGACTACCATCAGCCCAAGTGAAAAGACGCGAATCGTCTGTGCGACATCGGCAGTCAACGCCGGGTTGAAATCACCGCGCTCATAGAGCAGAATCACCAGCGGCTTAGCCCAGACAAAAAAGAATGCCCCGAAGAGCGCGCCCAAAATAGTCAGCGCATTGACACCCCGCCAGAGAATCCGTAATGACTCGGCGACATTGTTTCTGGCCAGCGCCGCTGATTGCGCAGGAAAAAGCGCCAGCGCCAGAGAAATTGAGAGCATCAACGGTATCGCGGCAATTTTGAAACTAAATCCATAAATCGCCACCACACCCACTGCCGCCAGCGAGGCAATCATCTGCAAACCCAGTTCGGCCCCCTGCCCGATACTGCGCGCAAAGGCCATTGAGAGCGCCGGCCCGCGCACTGAGCGCCAGACTTGTCCAACACCGCGTAGTGAAAATGGAAACGGTCCGAATGAGCGAATTTCAAAGTACTGCCAGATTGTCCCCAACGCCGCGCCACAGAACATCCCGATGAAGAACGGCTCAAGGCCGTTATCAGCGAAAAACGCCACTAATGCGCCGAAAGAGACTGCGGTAATCAACGGACGCACAAATGCCGGACGGAAAAAATGACCGTCGGCGTTTTCGAGCGCCTGCATGAAGCCCGAGACAGAAATAAACGGCGCCGCAAGAAATGCCCAGCGCAAATATGTTACAAGAAGCGCTGAGCGCTCCGTCTCAAACCCCGGAGCCAGCGCCAGCGCCAGCGGTTTTGTCAGAAAGAAACCGACACCGCCAATAACCACCACGATAGCGCACCATATCCAAAACAACGGCGCAATTGTCATCAGCGCCCGGTCATGGCCGTCTGTCTCGGACAAGCGCTGATAATATGGTGTAAGAGCCACCAGCGAAATAGAGAGAGTGAATTGTCCAATCAGAATTGGAATCGGCGCAGCGATAAAGAATGCGTCAACTTCTGCGGCATTACCGAAGACTGCCGCGATAAACGCGGACACCGAAAATCCCAGCCCCGCCTGCAGGATGTTTGCAGAGAACACAGTCAGTGTATTGCGGGCGATGCGATGTTTCATGTTTGGGCGCTTGTTTGTTGTGACTGGATTTCAGTTTCGGAGGATGAGCCGGCATTGGCGACATGAGTTAGTTCAACACGGTTTTTCCAGCCATAGTGCGGCTGAAACCCAAGAGGCGCCTGCATGGCGCAAAAGTCTTTGTACGACAGTCGTTGGTCTTTGTAGCCAACGTAAATGTCGTCAATGTCAGAGACGGCATAGGGCAAGGTGCGACTGTCACTTCGTTCGCCGACAATATAGACGTAGAGCCGCAGGCGGGAATAATCGAAGCCCATCAGATAGGTGCCAACCAAATCAACCGGGGTGGGTGAAAACCCGCTGAGGATGAGTCCGACCTGTTTCGGGTTCGGATCCAAGGGACCGTCGCCGTCACCGGCGAGCACACCATCGACAATTGAGAAGTACTTTCGTTGTGGACTATCACACATGTTTCCGTCGCTGTCAGCCAGAAAGAGGATACGGTTCAAATCGACCACCATCCGCCAGGCGGTGTCATTGCCGTGCCAGTCACCGAGACGAATTGTCGGTGTCAGGTTCATATGGCCGGTGTCACGAATCCTCCGGTAGGTCTTGCTGATAACATTAAACAAGCCAACCGAAAAACGATTTGGTTTGGTCAGCAGATGGTCGATTAAGAACCGCTGACCCTTGAGTGTCAGCTTTTGTTTGCCGGGCATTTCTCCGGGGTATTCATCCCCGCCGGCGTTCGATGCGCCAACGCGAAAATGCGCCAGATAATTCTTATCGCCGTTAATACCGACAAGGTTCTTGAGATTGAGTGTCACACCGGTTTTTTTGTGTGATTTCATCTTGGGCAGAGATATGACCACATCGGCTTCCAAAACTGTGCCGCTGACCAGATACTCCTGCTTTGCGCCCCGATGGTGCTCTGTGGTAAAACTGCGATCATAGTCGGCGCCATAGAGATTCTCCAGATTGTCGAGATCATATAAGAGCGAGTCTTTGCCCAAATTCACCAGTCGATAGCCGGCCGGATCACCTGCCAGCGTCTCGCGTCCGTCATCTTTGAGATAGCCGTCGCTGTCGATAAAGTAGCGAATCTTGCGCAGGTCCAGGAATTCCGGTGTCAGGCAATCTTTGGTGGTGTAGAACGCCTTCAATTCTTTTAGCTGTGACAAAACACTGAGGCGTTCGAAATCGCATTCGGCCTGTGGGGCGTCACAGACAGTGACAGTTCCTTTTCCTTTCAATGCAATCAGGACATAATCGATAGTCGCGCGAATCACCGAGGGATGAGTTATCACTGAGAAGATATCGAGATCGCGTGGATGTGTGTCAAGCACCCAATTAGGTTTGATAACCACTTTGTCACCGGGCTGAATTACTTCACCGAGCGGGTTCCATTGCGTTGTTCCAAAGTGTTCAGCATCCAGACCGAGCGTGCGCAATGACTCCCGCACCAGCTCGTATGCGCCGGGCGCATCACTGTCATTAGTCTCAGCGAACGGATATTCGGGATATCCAACCTGTGGATGAAACGGAGTGTTATTGTTGTAAGTGATATCCCGATTGAGCGCCACACCGACATGATAGCTGGCGCCAGCGGGATAATTGTTACTCACTGTGTTGTTTCTCACAGTATTGTCATTGATGTTCATCATAGCAGTGCGCTGTTAGTCTATATCCAGATTTTGAATCAAAAAGCGCGCTTTGCCGGATTTCGTGCGCGGGATTGAATCCACATAGCGCACTTCGAGTTGCATATCGGCTCCGAATTTCTCTGAGACTCCGGCTTTGATTCGTTGTTCATCTTGCTCTGTATACTCTTTCTTGCGAACGATTTCCATGCGAATCGCCCCCCGCTTGTCCTGCACAAAACGAAATTGTTTGACGCCGTCAAAGATATCTGAGTGCATATTGATTGCGCACATCGATATTTTTCGCCCCTCTGCGGTAATTGCCAGCTCCTGCAGGCGCCCTTCAACCCGTTCAATTGTGCGGGTGAAGCCATTTTTCATCAGGGCAAAATCGTCCTCCGCCCAGACTCCTATGTCGCCGGTGTGATAATTCACAAACTGCGTGGCCTGATTGGTAAACCCGGTGGCGATGATTTCTCCGGGGACACCGGGTTTGGTGATCACTGAACCGTCATCGGCGCGCAAATAGGCATAGCCATAACGTGGCAGAACATGCAGTTTGGTTGAGCCGGGAGCTTCACCGGCGAGAACCGCCTTTTCAGCGTGGCCGTACCAGCTATACACCGGAGCCGAAAACGCCTTTTCAATTCTCCGACGTTGCCAGAGCGGCAGATTCTCTGAGCCGAGAAAAACGGCTTTCAAATCGGGCGGAGGAGATTGAGAAGTCTCTTCAATATATGCTGCGATGATATTGGCCGCCGAGGGATAGGCCTGAATGTATGGCAGGCGCGACTCGCAGAGTTTGGTGTAAATCTGTTCTATGTCGGCGCCCTGTAGATGATAGGATGAAATCGCCAGCGCGCGCTGAAATGGCTCATAGCGCCAGAGCCGTTTCTGGCGTATTTTTGTTTCTGTGACGACAACTGCCCCTCGGATGACAGCGCTTTTGCTGGAACTGGTGAAACCATGCTGGCTCCAGAGGTGATGAATGAAAGCCGTTTCGATAGCGCGCGAGATTCTCTTGCGGTCATAGAACCCAAAAGGCAGAGCAGTTGAGCCACCGGTGGTGACATATTCAAGCTCTTCTTCGGGAACCGAGTCCAGAGTAAAACGCCGGACATCCTCCTGCATCATCTTCTTGTCGACCAGCGGCAAATCCAGCAGGACTTCGTTGGGGTCTCTGCGCCGCCAGTTGGCCCCGAAGACGCCGGAATTGCGATAATACGGAACATGAGTTGAGATTCTATCCAGTAACTGGGCGATTTGAGCGCGTTCAAACGCCTTGAGACGGGACTCATCGGAAAACGCCTCTGAGCTGAGTGACTGCCGCAACTGACGATACACCGGACCATAGACTAACGCCGGATCCACAAAACGGCTGGCTTGTTTGCCAAGCCCACGAATGAGAGTTTCTAATGATGTCATTCTTGGATGCTATCCTTGTATTGCCGGTCGCATGTGGCGCTCAGACATTCCGGCGCCTGCTGAATCTTCAACCAAGAGCAAAGATAGTGCATTTGTAAGACCTTTCGCTATAGCAAAATTATCGGTCGCCAACATGAATTCTCCAGCGTGGTTGGGTTGTTCCGCTCTGACTTCATCCTGATTGTCTTCTTCATGTCTGTGTTTTTTACTTTTCAAGCCTATGCACAGAATATTACTCTTACAGGAAATGCGCTCTTGTCAGGAGCGTCTGTGACCTCAGAAAAGAGATTTCAAGTAAAAGACAGGCAGTCGATAGTGGAAAATTCAGCGAACAAAAACCAGTTTTCATCTGCCCCGACCGCTCCATCCGGCTCAACCACGCAGAAAACCGGCGCATTGGATTTGCAGGGTAATATCGAGAATTTCAAATTACCGGACATTTTCCAGCTTCTCGCGGTCGGACGTAAGAGCGGCACGCTCGGGATTCAACGCGAAGATGATATTGTTATGATTTATTTCGACAGCGGCCGGATTGTCTATGGCTATGGCCCACAACAGATTTTCCATCTTGGCCGTCTGCTCAAAGAGCGCAATAAAATAACCGGGGCGCAACTCGACGAAGCGGTGCTCAAACAATCCAAATCAGAAACAAATCAGCGACTTGGTCAGATTCTGATTGAATTGGGTTATGTCGACCGGGCGGATATTATCGAAGTTGTCCATGCGCAAGTTGAGGAGTTGCTGTATTCGCTGATGAAATGGCAGGATGGCTCCTTCAAGTTCTATGAAGACCAATACCCGACACAGGAGGAAATCACCGTCGAGATTTCAGCAGAGAATGTCATACTTGAAGGACTGCGTCGGTTGGATGAAATGAATCACCTCCGTGACACATTGCCGGACATGAATACAGCGCTGACTATTTCCCAGGCCGGTGATGGACATAGTATCAACGTCTCGCTGTCTCCAGAGGAGTGGAACCTGCTGGCGCTTATCGACGGTAGACGGACAATCAAGGATATCGTTGATATTTCCAATCTCAGCGAAATAGAGACGTTGAAAAAACTGGCGGCGCTTAAACTGGCCGGTTTGATAAGCGCAGTAGCAATGCCAGACACATCCCGTCCGACAACCGGCCACACAACGACATCCGGGGCTTTATCTGATACTTCGTCGGCTTCAATGGCGAGGGGGACCGATCGACTGGAGGGTATGATGACCCGTCTGGCCGGTTTATTGGAAGATTTTTTGCAAGGAAGCGGTTCCCCCTCGTCATCTATTTCAACTAACGCAAAACGTTCCTCGCGACTGGTTGGCTCCACGCCTCTGACCGACATCCTCGCTGAAAGCTCCGCCGATGATTCCGTGACAACCGCGCAAACGGATGAAGAGCAGTCTGAAGAAGAACAACTGTGGAATGAGTTCGCCGGATGAGCGCTGAAGAACAACAGACACCAACAATGGATTCTGCCATACCCACAGGAGCGCGTTTGAAAACCCTCAATCAGCTCAAAGGCAGCCGTGTGGCGATTGAATCATTTCTTGAGCGCTATGCCGAGTCGCAGTCAACGCGGATTGATGCGCTTGAGGGGATAGAGTGGCTGGACAGAATTGTCTGCGAAGCGGCGCTCGGTAACTTTGACCGGCAGGCGATAGATGCCTGGATGGAGCGCTATCGTGACCTGGCGCAAGCGACAGTTTTGTCAATTGCGGATAGGAAACGGATTTCGTCACTCCTGCTGGAACTACAGCGTCATTCGACAGATTCCGAAAGCAAGCCGCAGTCATTCGATGATATTCCAGTTGCCGGTGATGCTTCTGACCAGATTGGCGCCAACGAATTGCGCAAGAGGTTTGAAGTTTGGAAAGAGCGATCAGGTTCTGTGAATATCGATTCACCTACAAAGCGGATTAATAACGATGTCACTCTGTCGAAATCCGGCGCAGATGACACAAGAACGAGCGCTATGACCGCCACCAGAACTGACGCAGGCGCCGGTCGCAAAGTTGTGTTGCGTCGCAAAGGCGAGAACGCGGACACCAATCTGTTCGAGCGGTTTACCGAGCAGGTTTGGACTGAATTGGATTTATTGTATCGGGAGTTTGAAACTGATGAACATGCGCTCATCAAACTTGATGAGCTTCTCAAATACGCCGAGGCTAAGACAGATCCGATGTATTTACATCTGGCCGGGTCGTTAATTTATTTTCTGAAAATAGAGGGGTTTCGCATGGCCCCCTATGC
>CAZFAL010000004.1:14709-31110 GCA_964516945.1 uncultured Ignavibacteriales bacterium | reverse complement strand
GAGAAGGCCTTTGCCCGTGGACTCAAGGCGTTGAAAGAGAAAAACTATCCGGAGGCGAAAAGGCAACTCGCTGGCTTTCTTGAGCTTACCGAATCGGCGTCGCGAGTGAGCGCCTCGCAGGCGTCCCCAAAACAATCCCGGCGTTTGCAGGGTATCCGTGTAGTTGTCGAGTCTCTCCAGCTTCTGCTTGCCATATCTGAAGAAATTACTATACTTGAACGCGAAGTTCGCTGAGTCCATTGAGGTTTTTCGAAATCTCAGGAGTCGGCGTGTGTGTTATGTGTTTTGTAAGAGACTGTGTTTTGCAGGACGTGCGGTTATGATGATTGTTCATCCGAGCCGCGTTTTCTGCAGTGACATACGAGTCAAAGGAGTTTAGGTAATATGGCGAAGAAACAAAGCTTCTCCGATAAGGCCTCCAAGAAAAAGCATGTTGAGATGTGCCCGGTTTGTAATGAGGCCAAGAGCCGGGTCAAATGGATTCGCGCGGTCAAATCTGAAAACGGTGTGCGTTATCGCACCAGCACCGTTGGTGTTTGCAAGTGCAATCAGGCTGAAGTCTACGGTTAAGCGGTCGGCGTTGCCGGTGGGCTGATAGGTATTCATTTCGTATTCGATACGTAAAGTGATTCTTACAGCGCCGGTTAATCACATGACAAATCACCCCGCGTCAACAAGCGGAATTGTTGACGCGGGTTCTTTATCTGTAGCAATACAGGACCAATACCTGTTGCGACATTGAATCAATTCTCTCCGATAGAGCATGAATCCACTGACACAGCAAGCGCAATTCGCATCAGCCGTTGAAAACGGATTTCTCCCGGCGATAATTAAGCCCGGACGCTACATCTCCGCCGAATGGATATGTCCCGGAGAAGAAGGACGCCGCTACTCTGCTTCTGCACAGGTATCGTCCGCACAGTTACCGTCGGCAGTGATTGTCGGCTTGAAACGCTATGAGCGTGTGGTCAACGAGCCGTTGATTGCCGCAACTCGGCTGGCGCTATTGGATACCGGTGAGTTTCGTGTCGGTATGACCTATCCCTTCGGGGAGGAAGCGCTTGAGTTATTACAGTCGTTGAATCTGGCGCCGTTTTCCGGACCTGAGTTCGCGCCTTTGTCCGAAGCGCAGTATCTCATCGTTCCGCTGAATTACTGGGCGGACTTAGCGACGCTGATTCGAGTATTGAAAGCGGCGAACATAGCGCCAACGAAGATTCAGCGACAATCAGGAGCTCCGCAACTTATGGCGCTTGTTGACTCTGGCGCTATGACGTCTGATGCGCTCTCGATTTCAAACTGTCCCGCATTGGCCGATGACATATTCGATTCAGTAGTAGAGCTGCATGATTTTCTCTCTCATCCTTCGGCATGCTTGCAGGGCGAGCAGGTAAGTGTCGAACAAGTCGTATCCGCCGGTTTCTTACCTGTGCGCCCGATAACGCCGACAGTCGAAGTCGCGCAACACAGGGCGCGCTTCAGATTCACCGGCGCCACAAATACAAGCGCTCAGGAAATCAGCAATGGGCTTGTCGAAGCAATCAAGCAGTCCGGTTTGATTGAAGTTGAATTAGACGGTTGCTCAAACTTAGTCGGCAGAGCGGACCTTGGTGAATTGCTGAATACCTTAGCTCACAGAATTGATGCGCGCCGCTATGCGCTGTCACTGCGTGATGTAGCAATCGAGCAAGTGACTGAGCGACTCACCGGAGCGTTGGCCCGGTTCCGACGTGTGCGTGTAGAACTTGCGGCTCTGTCACTGTCAGCGACAGTCTGCGCCGGGCAAGGTCAGCGGTGTGCGGCAGACAAGTTAGCCGCATGCCTGACATTATTGCGATTCGACTCTCTGCAATCAATGCATCTTAATCTGCAACTTGGATTTAGTTGCGCCGGTGTTGATGAATCAGTGGAAGCGCAAGAAACAGTAGAAACACAAGAAACAGTGGCGACATTGCAGTCATGCGCGCAGGCGCTGAGTCCGCGTCGCGGTCTGCGTATAAAATTCTTTCATCATGTTTCTCCGGCGACGCCGGTCATCCCGGAAGCAGACGTACAGTCACTGTTTGCGAACATCAAACGTCAATGCCGAATAAAAGGCGTGACATTCGCTCTTGAGGATTCATTTTCGATTCTTTTTGCAACATTGATTCGGCGAGACGCTTTCTCATCCGTCGCTAAAATGGAGGCGTTTGTTGAGTCATCTCAGACACGGTCAGATAATCCTTCCGAAAGAGAAGATATCTGGGCGCCGTATAAAGAGATTTTTGCAAGAGTATGCGCCGACGACAGGACAGACAAGAACACTACTGACACAGATATTCACTCTACTGCAAACTCTGCTGTCCAGTCTGCGCCTGCAGTGAATGCTGATACGGAAAATGTCAGCTCCGCGTCCTCCAGTCAGTCGTCGGCATTCGGCAGACGCAAGAAGCGTATGGCAGTCGCAACAGTCGCAACTCCAACCAAAACTCGCCTGCGCTTCACCTGGTCTGTGGCCGGTCCGGCGCGCTATCTTTCACATTTGGATAATATCCGCGCTATTGAAGCGGCGCTGTTGCGCAGTGGTCTGGCGCTATCCTACACGCAGGGGCAACGTCCGCGGTTGAAGATTTCATTCGGAGCGCCAAAACCTGTGGGTTTTACGTCTGAATGTGAACAGTTTGACGCCTACTTTGAGACTGCGCCCTCACACGAAGATATCGCCCGGCTTGACCCGCTTCTGCCACCGGGATTCAGCATCGTCTCGGCCGACCGGTCGTTGACAAAAGATCTGTCAATACTGGAAGCCACCCGCTCCGCGACGTATCTTGTCGGCTTGCGGCGCCCAGACCTCGAATCAGCGCTGGCTGTAGCTCTTTCGCAGGGCAAACTGATGTACACGCGTAAAAGCAAAAAGCGTGAGCGGCAGGTTGATTTGCGTCCCGGAATATTCGAAGCGGAGTTGCTACAGCAGAGCGACAAGGATTATGCGAATTTTTTCAATTATGCCTCACTGCCGGCTGATAAGCAAGAGGGCTATCAATTACTTAAATTGACATTGACGCTGACCGATACGTTCTCAGTGCGCCCCGAAGAATTTCTATCTGTCGCAGGCATCCTTTCGCGTGAGGGAATGGCGCAAGCGCGAATCCATCGTTTGCGATTCGGCAGTGAAACTCTGCGACCGTTGCCGACAGAGAGTCGACAAATATTGGATGTTTCCGGCGCGTAACCAATGAACGACATGACTTCTCAGAGCAAAAATATGAGCGAAGCAAAAACACCGACTGATTTTGATCCGGTTCGCGGAGCGGCGGTTCTGGCGCTGACCGAGTTGGATCAGACGGACAAGTCATTGGATGACGTGATTGCCTATGCGCGCGAAATTGTCGGGATTGACGCTCGTGATAATCGATTCCTCCTGTTGCTCATCAATGGAACAGTCAAAATGCGCCGTCGACTGGATTATCAAATCCGGTTCTATCTTGCGCGCCCGGCTGAAAAACTCAACGCGAGACTTCAGAACATCCTGCGGCTCGGTTTTTTTCAACTGCAATTCGCCGATCGGGTTCCGGAGTCTGCGGCTGTCAACGAATCTGTTAAACTTGCGCGCTATTTCTTTGGTGAGCCGAAATCCAAAATGGTCAATGCTGTCCTGCGCTCTTTTCTACGTGAGCCGCAGAAGGCGGTGTTTCCGGACTTTGACGCCGAGCCGGTGCGTCATCTGGCAAATTTCTACTCCTATCCGGATTATTTTGTCAACTATTGCCTCAAGGAATTCGGCGCTGAGCGCACTGTCGAGCTACTCAAGAACATGAATCAACCTGCGGGAATTACCGTGCGGGTCAATCTGCTGAAAGCCAAAAAAGGCGAGGTCGAATCAGCGTTGCAAGAGGCCGGTGTTGGTTATGCTCCCGGTAAGTATCTCGATGAGTTTCTCACGCTCGAAACGAGCGCTCTGGAGCCGATTCGTCCGTTGCTTGAGGCGGGAAAAATCTATATTCAGGATCAATCCTCCGGGATGGCGGTGCGGATGTTGAATCCTCGTCCGGGTGTGCATACTCTTGACATGACAGCGGCGCCGGGTGGCAAAACCACATACTGCGCCTCGCGGATGCGTGGCAAGGGCAAGATTGTGGCGCTCGACAAATCGCGCAAACGCCTCGAAATACTCATTGAGAATTGCAAACGGTCAGGAGTTAAAATTGTCTCGCCGGTGGTTTGTGACGCAGCGCAATTTGAATCCGAAGAGCGCTTTGAGCGTGTGTTGATAGACCCGCCCTGTTCGGGTTGGGGAACAGCCGGCAAACATCCGGACTTACGCTGGCGCAAGACCGAAACTGATATCCGGCAAATGACCAAAATTCAGCGCAAATTGCTGGAGCGTGGCGCCTCATTGCTGAAACCCGGCGGGATTCTGGTCTATTCAACCTGCACTATCATGCGCTCCGAAAATGATCAGATTGTCGAAGAGTTTCTGGCGCGCAATAAACAATACCAATTGGATTCCGGCGCGCAGTTTTTTGATGAATCCATCGTCAATGAGCGTGGGTTTGTGAAGACCTATCCTGCGGTTGCAGGACTTGAGGGCGGATTTGTTGCGCGTATCAAGTTGAGACCCAATTAGTTAAGCGCGTAACATCCCGCGACGTTTTTTACGCCACTCTGCATTTTCACGGTGTATAATACCGTTGTCAGCTCTCTACCGGGAGTTTGAAACGGGAATGACCACAACATGAACCAATTCACACCACGACCACAGCGAATTCGTCAGCAGGCGCAATCTGAAAAAACAGCGTCCAAACCGGGTTGGCGGAACAGCAAACGAATACGGACACTGATTCGGCTCGGATATCTCGGCGGGGCGCTGATAATCCTATTTGTGGTTTTCAATAGTGTTGTCATGCCGCTGGTGACACGCCATGGAGACTCCTTTGATTTGCAGAATCTCGTGGGGATGTCCATCGAAGAAGCAACGAAGATTGTTGAAGAGAGTGGGCTGCGGATTGAGGTGACGTCGCAGGAGTATAATCCATCTTTTCGTGACGGCTCGGTTCTGACCCAATATCCCACAGCCGGGACCAAGGTCAAGTCCGGACGAATTGTGAAAGTTGTCGTTTCGCTCGGTGAGAAAGATGTGATAATTCCTCAGATAACAGGCGCGTCTGTGCGTCAGGCGAAACTTGATTTGGAAACAGCCGGCTTACGGCTTGGAGATATCGCCTGGACATACACAGACACTCTACCGGAAAAACTGGTTGTTTTTGCATTCCCGTCACCGGGTGACACAGTCAGCATCGGCTCAAAAGTCAATATCCTGGTCAACAGGGGGCGGGGTCAGGGCGTGACATATATGCCGGACTTGGTAGGCGCGACAATTGACGAAGCGCGTGAGGTTTTACGTCAAAAAGGACTGAAGATAGGGCTTATCAAAACCCGCCACGACGAGAACTTTTTGCCGGAAACCGTGTTAGAACAGTCCGAAGACCCCGCGACTGAATTGGAAGTCGGCGAGGAAGTCGATTTGGTTGTCTCCACCACAGAATAGATTTAACAACCCTTCACGTATCCGCCCTCACCGGTAGTAACGCCTAAGACAGAGGAATGAGTGTCAATATGAACCAACGACAGCCCGGCAAAACCGGTGTAGCGCTACTTTCCTTTGCGCTCGTTGTGTCGCTGTTATTGGCGGATTGCAGTGACACAGCAACCGGTCCCGGCAAAGATCCCGGCGGAAATAATCCAACTGACACATCCGATGTTATCCGCTTCTTTCCTAACTCTCGCAATAGTGTCTGGTTCTATGAAGTCTATGACTCTCTTGGAGATTCAGTGATTGACACACTGAATATCACTATCAGAGGTGAGCAGGGGATGCTTCCCGGGTTCTTCGCCAGAGTCTGGGAAACTTATCACCGGATTAGCGGGATGACAGACTCAACATTTGTTCGAGTCGCCGGAGATAGTGTGCAGTTTTATGGTAGTGACAGACAAGCGCTTGGCCACGACTTATTTCTTATGCCACTGACAGCCAACAAACGCTGGGAAAACCCCGCCTGGCCTGACCATGACAGTGGGGGTGTGCAAGCTATTGACTCTGTCAGCGTGCCAGCCGGTGATTTTCCTGTAACTGCCCGTGTCCTCAATGGCTGGACTAAGGACTTCACAGGCTATCTCGCTTTGGAGACCCGTTGGGTTGCAGATAGCGTCGGTATTATTCAGGGACAGTCACTTTCCAGATTCTTTTTCGAAGGAGATACCACAGTAACTCAGAACACCGTCTGGCGTCTGATTGGTTCGAATCTGATTCAAAGCCAGTAAATCTCAAGGCGATTCTTACCGCTCAGCTCTGCTTTTTGATTCCCGCCTGCAGATGCTGTATACTGTTTCTATGGCAACAATCGCTCCCTCCATACTCGCCGCTGATTTTTCCCGCCTCGGTGAAGAAGTCGACGCCGCGCTGGCCGCCGGGGCTGAGACGCTCCATCTGGATATTATGGACGGCCACTTCGTTTCGAATATCTCATTTGGAGTCGATATCGCGCGAACGGTGATTGAACGAGCCAGGCCACTTGAACTCGACGCGCACCTGATGGTCACGATGCCGGAGCATTATATTGAGCAATTCGCTGAGGCAGGCGCCGGAATGTTCACATTTCATCTGGAGATTGATTCACGTCGGCAGGCGCTCCCGGGTGGTCGCTGGGTCTATGGCGCCACCGAACTACGATATGTCAGTCGTATCAATCATATTATTGACCAGATTCGTAAAGCAGGCATGAAAGTCGGTCTGGCGCTTAACCCGCCGACCGACCCGAAACTCGCGGCGCCGTTCTTGGATAAAGTTGACCGGATGTTGCTGATGTCGGTCAACCCCGGCTTTGGCGGGCAAAGCTTCATTGAAGAAACATTTGCGAAAGTCGAGCGCACAGTGAAATACCGCCAGAAAAAGAGTCTCGGCTTTGATATTCAGGTTGACGGTGGTGTGGGTGTGGACAATATCGGCAAGCTGGCAACGCTCGGCGTCGACAATCTGGTGTGCGGCACAAGTTTCTTCGGGGCTGATGACTATTCAGCGCGGCTGAAGGAACTCAATGACGCGCTGATTGTTTCTACCTGAGTCACGCTACCCAGTGGAGGGTAACCCGCTGAATCCGGTCAGTAGTCTCCGGATTGTCATCACACATTTGCAGAATCGAGGATTGTATGAATAATTACGCTCACGCTATCAATGAACACTATGGCAAACCGCAACTGGTGGAGAAGATTCATGCTTTCCTGAAAAATGAAGGCAAAGACATAGATTCGCTGACATGTGACGATTTGACCGCTTTCGATGAATTGCATATCGGTGGACGCGGGGAAACACGGAATCTGGCGAAGATTGTCAAGATCAGTGAAGGCGTTGAGGTGCTTGATGTCGGCTCGGGTGTTGGTGGGCCAGCGCGGACTCTGGCCGGGGAATTTGGCGCACAGGTTACCGGCTTGGACATCACCGAAGAGTTCTGTCGTGTGGCGCGCGAATTAACAAAACGAGTCGGACTTGCTGATAAAACAGCATTTCATCATGGCAGCGCATTGGAGATGCCGTTTGCAGATGAGAGTTTTGATATTGTCTGGACACAGTTTGCGTCGATGAACATCCACGACCGGAATACACTGTATCGTGAGATGTTTCGTGTCTTACGTCCGGGAGGAGCGCTGGCGATTCATGAAGTTATGGGCGCCAGTGACACACCGCTGAAGTTTCCGGTACTCTGGGCGCAGGAGTCGGCCATTAGCTTTGTCAAGCCCGCCGAATGGGTGCGCCAGGAGCTCGCCACTGTCGGATTCCGTGAAAAACTTTGGAATGATATGACAGAGTTTTCCATTCGCTGGTTTGAGAACAAGAAGCATGTTGCCAAAAGTGACGAGTCAAAGAAGGCCAGCAAGGCGGTATTCGGTTCGGACGACCTTGCCGAACGCGCAGGGAATGTGCTGTACAATATGCAGGAAGGTAGCATCGTTGTGATTCAGACAGTGTGGGAGAAACCGGCATGACAACGAAATACAACAAGCGTTACAAATCGCTGGCGACAAATCTCGTACACGCCGGGGCCCCGCAGCCGAATATCGAACGCGCAGTGGCGACACCGGTGTTCCAATCGGCGAATTTCCTGATGGGTGATGAGCAGACCTATGACGCAGTCAAATACATCCGGCTGAATAACACCCCGAATCATCATGTTCTGCACAACAAACTTGCCGCTATCGAAAACGGCGAAACCGCAGTCGTGACAGCCAGCGGCATGGCCGCAATCAGCGCCACCATTCTCGCCTTCGTCAAAGCCGGTGACCATTTACTGGCGCAGAACACACTCTATGGCGGCACACAGAACTTTCTCGATGATGACAGCGCCGGGTTCGGGTTTGCCTTTGACAACATTGATGTCGGTCCCGGAGCGGATGAATCGCTATGGGAGTCAGCCCTGCGGGAAAATACGAAGATGATCTATGTCGAATCGATTTCGAATCCGCTCATGGAAGTCGGTGACTTGCGCGCCGTAGTCAAGTTCGCCAAAGCGCATAACCTGCTGGCAGTCATCGACAATACATTCACGACGGCGGTGAATTTTCGTCCGCTGGAAATAGGTTTCGATATCGTTGTCCACAGCGCGACAAAATATCTCAATGGTCATTCAGACATTGTCGCCGGAGCGGTCATCGGCTCCGCCGAACACATCCACACTATCAATCATCTGTTGCTTCATCTCGGTGGCTCATTAGACCCGCATGCCTGTTTCCTGCTCGAACGCGGCATGAAGACGTTACAACTGCGTGTGAAACAGCAAAACGAAAACGCACAACAACTGGCGGAGTTTCTGAGTCAACATCCTGCCGTGTGCAAAGTGATCTATCCCGGCTTACCCGATGATCCGTCACACGCGAACGCCGACGCCTGCTTTGACGGCTTCGGTGGTATGCTTTCTTTCTATACAAAGGATGTAGCCCACGCCGAGAGCTTTCTGGAACGTGTCACTATTCCCAAAAATGCCGCCAGTCTCGGTGGAGTGGAGTCATTGGTTGTCCGTCCCAGCCGTAGTTCGCATCTTGGTATTCCAAAGGAGGAGCGCGAACGTCTCGGTGTCACCGATGATTTCATTCGTGTGTCAGTTGGCATTGAGGATATAGATGAACTGATAGAGGATTTCAAGCGGGCATTGTCAGAATGAACTTGTCATAGCAGGTATGTCCCGTCGCAGTTGTAGTGGAGGGGCTTGCCCCTCCTTGCATGACAAAACAACAAGCTTCATATTTTAGTCGATACTTCGCTAAATGAGAGCCCCATGCAAATCGAAACCAAAAGACTAATCCTCCGCCCACCGGTTGAAGATGACTGGCGGGATATAGCCGAGGGTGTTAGTGATTTAGAGGTCACCCGGTTGATGGCGTCTATTCCGCATCCGTACAAGGACACTGACGCTGTTCAGTTTGTTGCGCGGGTACTCAAGAGCTGGAGCGAGACACCGCAAACAGAGTACATCTTCTTTCTTGAAAGCAAGATCAGTGATAAAGTGATTGGCTTGACAGGATTGCTTAAAGTTGACCGTTTCAACGGCACAGCGGCAACCGGCTCCTGGATTCGCCGCGATCACTGGCGGAAGGGATATATTCTTGAAGCCAAGATTCCGGTTCTTGATTTCGCCTTTGACACGTTGGGTTTGCGGCGGATTGAAACCTGCGCGTTCGCCGACAATATCGCTTCGCAAGCAATGTCAGAAAAGCTCGGCTTTATCAGCGAGGGAATCGCCAGACAGTCGACTCGTTGCCGGGCAACTGATGAGATTCACGATGAAATCCACTATGGTCTGTTACGCGAAGACTGGCAGGTCGCCCGCGCGAGGCTGACCGGGGTGTGAGTCCGGTTGTTTGATTTTTGTTCATTCCTTGTCTGCCCGGCGGAAACTTTTTATCTTCAGCCACGTAGGGATTTACCGGGTTGGCAGTGGCGCAACAATCCACAAATAAGCAATTAATGACGCATCAAATTTCATTACCCGGGAGGTTTCATGTTAAATCGTACTATTTCACACGTATCTCAAATGCTTTTGCTGGCAGTTCTGACTCTGCTTGGCGTACACTCACAGGCATTCGCCGAGTTCAAACGACTTGACCCCAACGCATCACCGACATTCGAACAAATCAATCTCAAACTGGACCCCGCGCAACCGGATTACAGCGGCTCGGTCGTTATTAATTTCGATATTGAGCGCCCGACCACAACGTTCAGCTTTAACGCCGAAGGAATCACACTCGGCAAAATGAAGCTGAAAGGTCCGGACGGATACGTGGGTTTCAGTCATAAAGTCAATGAAGCTGACACTACGGTCATCGATGTCACAACCGATGAAGAAATCCAACCCGGCTCATATATTCTCAAGATTGAATTCACGAATAACTTTAACACACAGGCGGCCAGTCTGTACAAATTGGATGTTGATGATCAGAGTTATTGTTTTACGCAGTTTGAATCAGATGACGCGCGTGAGGCCTTTCCCTGCTGGGATGAGCCGATGTTCAAGATTCCGTTTCAGATGACACTGACAATACCTGAAAATCACAACGCAGTGAGCAACACACCTTTTGCCAGCGAAACAATTGCTGACGGTTGGAAAACAGTGACGTTCGAAAAGACGAAACCGATTCCGTCATACCTGTTGGCGATTGCCACCGGTGAACTGGAGTTTGTGGACATTCCCGGCATGTCAATCCCCGGACGGGTTGTGACAGTCAAGGGCAAGTCGGACATGGCGCAGGAAGCCGTCTCTGCAACGCCGAAAATTCTCGCGGCGCTGGAGAAATACTTTGGTCGGCAGTATCCCTACAAGAAACTGGACTTGCTCGCTGTGCCGGAGTTTTGGGCCGGGGCGATGGAAAATGTCGGCGCGGTGACGTTCCGGGAGACTATCCTGTTGGTTGATCCGGCCGAGGCCACCGTCTCACAAAAGAGAAGTCTGGCCGCTGTTACTGCGCATGAGTTGTCACATATGTGGTTTGGTGATCTGGTGACAATGGAATGGTGGGATGATTTGTGGTTGAATGAATCATTCGCATCGTGGATGGGCGACAAAATTACCGAAGAAGTATTCCCCGAATACCAAATGGAGCTTGCAACCGCGCGAAGCACAAGTCGCACGATGGTCAGTGACGCCCGTCCTTCGGCGCAGGCGATTCGTCAGCCGATAAACTCACCTGAGGATTTGCTGGGAAATGCCGGAGCAATTTATTCGAAAGGCGAAGCGATTCTGAACATGTTCGAGCGCTGGATGGGCGAGAAAACCTTCCGGAAGGGTGTTCTGCAGTACCTTGCAAAGCACGAATGGAAGAATGCGACCGCAAACGACCTCTGGAGCGCGTTGTCAAAAGCATCCGGCAAAGACATTTCAGCAGCGATGGGAACATTTATTGAAAAAGCCGGTGTGCCGTTGGTTGATGTGGAAACTGCGTTGGACGGTACAGTTACTTTGTCACAAACTCGTTTTGCAAACTACGGTGTGACACCACCGGAAACACCGGTGTGGGCGATTCCGGTTGAATTGAAATATGCCGATGAAAGCGGTGTGCGGACTGAAACAGTTATTCTTGATTCACCCTCCAAACAGGTCAAGCTCGAATCCGACGGCGCTGTCAAATGGATATTGCCGAATCCTGGTGTCAGCGGCTATTATCGCTGGAAAACATCGCAAGCCGGGCTGGCGGCAATTGCAAATGTGTCACAGTCTCTGGAGCCACAGGAAAAAATTGGCTACCTCGGTAACTTGTCGGCCTTGATGGACGCCGGTGTGGTCAGCGGTGGTGACTATCTCAAAGCGCTGAGTAGTTTTGCCGTGGACACTGATGCAAATGTCATCTCCTCCGTGGTCTCCGGACTGGGCAAAGTTTCCAGCGCATTTGTGCCGGATGATCTAAGAGACAAATATGCAATCTACGTTCGGAAAACTTTGTCACCGGCGCTTAAGAGATACGGACTCGACCCCAAAAAGGGTGAAGACGAGGCAGTTACACGTGTGCGTCCGCAGTTAATAAGCATGATGGCCAACAGTGGCCATGATGAGCAGGTGCAGAAACATTGCGAAGAGGAAGCGAAGAAATATCTCGCCGACCCGACATCAGTTGACCCATCAACAATAGGCGTAGCGATTCGCATTTCGGCGTTGCGCGGACACCGTGATATGTTTGATGAATATCGCAAGCGCTTCGAGAGCGCCAAAAAACCGGCCGAGCGTAGCAGATTCCTCAGCGCCCTCGGGATGTTCCGTGATCCGAAACTTCGCGATGAGGCCCTACGCTATGCTTTTGAGGGGCCACTTCGCCCACAGGAGATTTTTTCAATTCCGGGCGCAGTGGCGAGTGAGTCAGACGCCGCGCAGGAGTATATTTTCACCTGGCTTGAAAAGAACTATGACACTATCACGTCGAAAATGCCGCCGATGTTCAGGACGTTTTTGCCATTCTTCGCCAGCGGGTGCTCCGGCAAGTTACTGAAGGAAGCTGACACCTTCTTCATGGATACAACCCGGTTTGTGCCGGGTGTGGAGAAACAACTGGCGCGGGTTTCCGACCAGGTCAATGATTGTGTCGGCTTACGCGACAGAGAAGGCCCGGCGGTTGCGGCCTATTTGCAGTCTTTGACTGACGGTAAGAACTAAACAGCAAGTAGTATAGGGTTTGTTGAAGCCCCGACACGTCACCCAGAAGCTAAGGGCTTGTTGAAAAACCTCCAGTTGTTGTGTCGGGTCTTGATTCTCGCAAAGCGAGAATTGTGACCCGACACGTTACCTCGGTACAAGCGGCAGGTCACACGACAGCAAAAAACGCTGTCGCAAGACCTGCCGCAACTCTAAAGGACTTTTTGCATTAGAAATCACTTCTGAAACGTGATAACAGCCGTGCGCACTGTCGATGTGTCAGCGGCGTTTGTCCAGGCAATAAGCGCTCCGCCCTCAAACGGCGCCATGCGCGCAAAACCACTGGCGCGACTGGAGCTGGATTCTGTGACAGTCATAGGCGCCGAGATAATTCCTTCGGGCTGGATAGCGCGCACAAAGATCTGCGCTTTGTCGTCGACAACTTCCAGCCAACTGACAAGGGCGATTCTTGAGTCATACATGATCACATCCACCCGGCCGAGCGGGTCGCCGCTGTCAAGCCGCACCGGCTCCTGGAATGTTTCACCGAAGTCCCGTGAGTATGCGGCAAACACTTTCGGCTTGTTATCCGGTCCCATCGTGAACCAACTGGCGACAACCAGAGCTTGGTTTGACGCCAGTGAGGGACCATTGACAGGACAACCGGCAATTTTCCAGTTGTCACTGGCAATCGGCTTTGGAGCGCTCCATTGTTTGCCGGCGCCTTTGACAATGTAATTATCACGAATCTCCTCTGCAGAACGATTACGATAACTGACGAGCAGACTACCGTCAGAAAGCGCCGTCATTGAAGTCTGGCAACAATCACAGGTGCGGTCATCAAGAAGCGCTTCGTCCTGCAGCGTCCCGTCCGGGGTGACAGTTGCCGCGCGCACAGTCATCGCCCCGCTGTCAGAAGTCGTTTCGCGTCCGTCAAGCCACGTGACTGCAAATCCGCCGGTCGGCTTCGGCGCCATTGAGACGAAACCATGCTCGGTGTTTGTGCTGTCTTTGTGCGGCACGAATGACTTGCCCCAGCGCTTGCCACCGTCGGTTGATAGTGACAGACGGACATCATAGGCGAAAGTCGCGGTGTCTGATTTTTGCAGCCAACTGGCGAGGATGCGGTTGTCTTTGTCGATTGCCACAGCCGGAAAGTCCGCCCAGTTGACAAACCAGTCCGGGCCGGATGCGACAGTAAGCGGCGCTGCCCATGAATTGTTGCGGTAGAAGGACAGCTTGAGAATTGAAAGCGTGTCACCGGATTTCTCCACCCAGGAAAGCGCCGGCTCTCCTGTGGCTGTGGCGGCAAAGTTCGGTTCGGCTGTGAAGTTCCCTGCAGGTGACTCTATCATGGTCACAGTGAACTCTCCAGCGGGAACCCGTCCTGCGACCGGTTGAGCGATTAGTTGTGAGAGAGAAAGGGAGAGAATGAAAAGCAATGTCTGGCAGTGTTTTGTTGAGGATGTACGTATCATGGCTACTATGATCACAGTTCTTTGGTTTCGGGTTGTGAAGTGAACTACATTGAACGTCGCTCAAAAGGTAAATCTGTGGACCGGTTTGGTCAAGTTGGCGCTTGTCGAGCGGCAATGACTGACGCTATTCCACCATCGCAAACGTCTCAGCGAGGAAATCTGTCAGGTCTCCGGCAATCAGTGAGCGCTCGCCGAATTCAAGCGCCGCGAAGTCCCCGGCCAGACCATGTAAATATGCCCCGCAAATCGCCGCAGAAAGTGGAGAACAGTCCTGTGCCAGTAAGGCGCCGATGACACCACTGAGCACATCGCCGGAGCCACCGGTGGCCATGCCGGAATTGCCGGTTGGATTCAAATGCACTTCTCCATCCGGTGAAGCAATCAGAGTCGGCGCGCCCTTGAGCAGGACAACGCAGTTGAACTTCTGCGCGGCGGCGCGCACACATTCCGCCCGCTCAGCATAGACAGTCGGCGGCGCTTCCCCGGTCAGACGTGCGAATTCCCCGTCGTGGGGTGTCAGTACAAACGGCGCCTGAGAGTCCTCCAGCGCTGATGTATCTCCCTCAAAGGCGTTCAGTCCGTCGGCGTCAATGACAGCCGGAACCTGTATTCTTGCAACTAATCTGCGAATCAACTCAGATGTCTCGCGGTGTCTTCCGAGACCGGGACCGATGATTGCCGCTGTTGATTTTTTCAGCGCTGTGAGAATATCTCCAAGCGCCCGCATTGACAGCGCTCCGCGTTTGGCGACCGACGGCAGGCCGAGAGTCATGGCTTCGGTGAGCTTGGTTTCGAAAATTGGCTCCAGCGTGTCCGGACAGCCGACTGTGACAATCCCGACTCCGCTCCGTAAAGCCGCCTGTGCCGCCAGCGTTCCGGCGCCGGTCATCCCTTTCGAACCGGCGAGCGTGAACAGGCGGCCGAATGTCCCCTTATGCGCCTGCGGTGGTCGAGACGGAAGATGTTCTGAGACATATTCCGGAGTAATCAAATTGTCTCTGACAGCGAAACTATCGACTACTTCCTGCGGAATACCAATATCCAACACCCGCGCCACGCCAGCGTGGAATCTGCCGGGGTAGACATAATGGCCGACTTTTGGTAGCGCCAGCGCATAGGTGAAGTCCGCTACGATACAATCCCCATGCGGCTCCCCGGTGTCAATATCCAGCCCGGTGGGGTTATCGATGGCGCAAATCGGGAATTCCTGTTTGTTGAGGTAGCGGACAATTTCCTGAACCAAACCCTTTGGGGCGCCTGATGCGCCACTGCCGAGTAGCGCATCGACAAACACATGTGCGCCATACTCTTCCGGCAGAGACGAACAATCTTCAAGATGTTTGATTGTCGCAGAGGTTTCAGCCAGTCGCTTCAGATTTGTTTGCGAGGCGGGAGACAGTTCGTCCGGTTTGCCGACAACATAGACATTGACTGTATCACCCCATTCGGCAAGATAGCGCGCGGCGACAAGGCCGTCGCCGCCGTTGTTGCCTTTGCCGCAGAAGACCGCAATGATCGCCTCGTCGAGACCTTCAAGAAAATCCTCTGCTAACGCCTCGGCGATCCGCATTCCGGCGGTTTCCATCAATTCGAGAACCGGAATCGGCGCAACTCCTGAGACAGTCCCGTCAATAGTGGCGCCGTCGATATCGCGCATGAGACTTCGGTTGACCAGTTTCATTATATTTCCTGCTTGGCTGTTTTTTCTGCTATGTTCTTTGCGCTTATGCATTGTGACCGCGCCATGTTGCAGTAGAATTATACAACAACTCCGCGCCTGCGCCAACCTGAACCATCATTCGCGATTCTTACCGTATTCCTGTATACTTGTTTGCCTGTTGTGCGGCAAACTGTCGCTGGCAAAAGAAGGTTTATCTGATGCATGATTCTAAGGACAATATCCCGGCGG
Organism: uncultured Ignavibacteriales bacterium; assembly: GCA_964516945.1. GTDB lineage: Bacteria > Zixibacteria > MSB-5A5 > GN15 > JACZUZ01 > JAJRPJ01. The sequence goes on along the minus strand of CAZFAL010000004.1, from coordinate 15,076 downwards.
CGACGGAGAACGAGACGGGACTTTCGCTACCAGAGGAGTTTCTTGCGCGCTATGCGCCATTGGTTGATAATCTGGAGGCCTTCATCACCTCACTTCAGACTCCATTGTCAAAATCATTTCGGCTGAATCCTCTACGGAGTGGATCAGCGACTGCGCTCGAAAAACTCAGAGGATTCGGCGCGAAACTAAGGCGCTGTGCATGGTACCCGGATGCGTATGTCTGTGAAGGAATAGACGCCAATGCGACATTGCAGAGTTTTCTGGGTCAGATATACATGCAGGAGTTGACCTCGATGATTCCGCCATTGGTAGTTCGCGAGGAATTAACCAGCGCCGGGTTGGTTCTTGACGCCTGCGCGGCTCCGGG
>CAZFAL010000004.1:0-14609 GCA_964516945.1 uncultured Ignavibacteriales bacterium | reverse complement strand
TTCGCGAGGAATTAACCAGCGCCGGGTTGGTTCTTGACGCCTGCGCGGCTCCGGGGTCAAAGACAACACAGATTGCTGCGCTAATGCGCAATGAAGGCGCGATAATCGCCAATGAGCCGGACTTCGGACGTACACGGGCGCTGAAACACAATCTGGCGCGTTGCGGTGTGTTCAACACAACTATCACAAACTACAATTTGTTGCAGTTCCCGAGTGATGTTCAATTTGATGTTGTCCTTGTCGACGCTCCCTGTTCGGCCGATGGCACAGTGCGCAAGAGTCCGAATGTGTTGAGTAACTGGCGGCCTCAGCGTTCGATGAAGTATATGAACCTGCAAAAGCAATTGATTCGCAAAGGATTCGAACTTGTTCGCCCGGGAGGAGTCCTGGTGTATTCTACCTGCTCATTATCTCCTCTGGAAAACGAAGTCGTTGTGGATTTTCTGTTGCGCAAATTTGAAGCAAATATTGAATGGATGCCTTTACCGCACTTCCAGCTAACACCGGGACTGGCGCGCTTTGCGGAATACGTATTCCGTCCGGAGATAAAACGCACAGCGCGTATCTGGCCGCATCACAATAACACCAACGGTTTTTTTGTCGCGAAAATTCGCAAAGGGTGATAGTGACGATGAGCAAGGTAATAGAACAGGAACGAGCGACACTGATTCTTGAAGCGCTATGTGAGCGTTTTGGAATAGCGCCGGGAGAGTTCTCCGGCTTTGTTCTCTACCAGGGTTCCAAAGGCAAAGTCTATGCGCATCATGAGACAGCGCCGGAAATACACGGCGCCGCGATTGTCGGGTTGCATATCGCCACTGTCGCCAAAACGGTGAAGCCGTCGACAAACTTTGTGCAGATCTTCGGTGACAAACTCACACGCAATGTCATTAGCGTTTCTATTGAAACTGCCAAAGAGCTGATAGCCGGATTGGAAACACTTTCGCTGGAAACTGTTCCGGAGCATGTCACGAACGGCTATGTCGCTCTGGCGTGTGACGGTCAGCCGTTCATGTGCGGCTTGCTCAAAGACAATGTTGTGCGCAGTATGTTACCCAAGAGCCGCCGTCGGGCGCTGGAGTTTATCTGAGATGTCAGCCGCGCATTCTGCAAAGCCGCGTTTGCCTTCTGCAAGGCGCATACAGTCATTCCGCCGCAAAGTCTGGCGCTTTTACCGAAGCGACGGACGCGATTTGCCGTTTCGCGACACAACCGACCCGTACTGTATCACAGTCTCGGAACTAATGTTGCAACAGACGCAGGTTTCTCGAGTGGAACCGAAGTATTGCGAGTGGATAGCGCGCTGGCCGGATTGGGAGTCACTGGCGCAGGCCGACAGCCGGTCACTGCTTTCTGCCTGGTCAGGACTCGGCTACAACCGTCGCGCGCGCTATTTGCGCGATATCGCGCGAGTGATTGTCAGCGACTATGGCGGCGCGATGCCAACGGACGAGAAAGCGCTGTTACATCTGCCGGGGATTGGCGCCTACACGTCGCGGGCGATTCTGATATTCAGCGCTAATCGCAACTTGGCGGCAGTCGATACGAATGTCCGTCAGGCGCTGGTTAGTGAATTCCCGCGCTGGGCTGAAGTGTCACTGAAAGATCTACTACGTCTTGCTGAAGCTGTAACGCCATCCGGGCGCTCACGACGCTGGCATTATGCGCTAATGGACTACGGCTCACTCGGACTCGGCAGTGAAACAAAACGCAGAATCATCAAGCCAAAGCAAAGTCCGTTTATTGGCTCATTGCGGCAGATTCGCGGTGAGATAATCAGACGGCTCAGCTCCGGCGATGTGGTTGATGTTCGCTTGCTGTCTACAGAAATGAAAAGAAGTAAAGACGTCGTCAAGCAAGCCGCGCAGGCGCTGGAGAAAGACGGGATGGTTGCCGTGAAAGGGAACAGAGTCGAATTGACTCAGTAATGTTTTGTCTTGTAGCGTCTCAATTTGTAGCGTCTCAGCGTATGAAACCTACTGTATACTATGACACCGAATGCGGGCTATGTAATACGCTGGTGAGTTGGCTTCGCCGGCGTGACAGGCAGGGCGCTCTTGAATTCAAAGCCCTACAAAACGCTTCGAACTGTCCGGTTGAATTGTCGCCTGACCCGCGTAATTGGGAGCTGGTCTTTGAAGACAACAGTGGTGTCTATCAGCGCTCCGATGCGGTCTTGCGGGTGTTGTTCTCACTGGGAGGTTTGTACCGGATGGCTCTGATCTTGTTCATAGTTCCGCGCCGGCTACGGGACGCTGTCTATCTGTGGGTGGCGCGTCACCGGTCTCGCAAGTAAGCCGCTCTAACCCTGAATCTCTAAATTGCAAATCCCGGCGCGGAAGACTATGTTAGCCGACGCGGGAAATCGAATACCCTCAAGAGATACTAAGAATGGCCAAACAACAAACCGCACAGACAACCTACACCATCGGTGGCATGCATTGCGCCGGATGCGCCGCGACCATTGAAAAAGGTCTGGCGAAAGTTGCAGGCATTGAATCCGCCAAAGTGAATTTCGCTATGGGTTCGGCCTCGGTGGTCTATGAACCGTCGAAGTTCGATGCCGACTCTGTTGCCAAAGAAATCGAAAAACTCGGCTACACCGCCCGCGCGCGTAAACAGGACGACATTCTCAATTTCCAGCAGGAAACCCGGCAGGCGCGGAAAGACTTCGTGGTTTCCGCTCTGATGGCGATTCCGCTATTTGTTATCAATATGCTCACCGGAGCGCATACTCTTGAGCATCCGGCATTCGGTGTCGAAATCAGCTCCGGCAAACTTGTTTCTGTATTGGTGGTTGCGGCGCTGGCGACTGTGATAATCTTTGTTTCCGGACGCGGGATATTCATTGACGCCTTCAAACAACTCCGCAATCGTAGCGCGAATATGAACTCACTGATTGCGTTGGGAACCGGGGCGGCGTATTTGTTCAGCGCTTACAATGTCATCGCGCATTTCACCTCTTGGCGGCCACTCTCAGAGCATCTGTATTTCGAGGCGGTCGGTGTAATTATTATGCTGATTCTCCTCGGCAGATTCCTTGAAGCGCGCGCCGGAGGCAACGCCAAGCAGGCGATTGTTGGGTTAATGGACCTGCGGCCGCAAAAAGCCACGGCGCTGATTAACGGTGTGCAGGTGGAAATCGACAGCGCATCAGCGCAACCGGGGATGACATTGATTGTGCGCCCGGGTGAGCGGATTCCCGCCGACGGTGAAATAACATCAGGGGAGCCGTCGATTGACGAATCTATGCTCACCGGTGAATCATTGCCGGTTGAAAAATCTGTCGGCTCAGAGGTAATAGGCGGCTCGGTTAACGGCGCCAAAGTTTTTGAAATGCGCGTTACACACTCCGGTGAGGACAGCTATCTCAACAGTATTATCCGCATGGTCTCCGAGGCGCAGGATTCAAAAGCGCCGATTCAGCGTATTGCAGACAGAATAGCCGGAGTGTTTGCGCCAACGGCGCTCTTGATATCGATTGTCACATTTCTGAGCTGGTACTTCTTTGGTGGTGATGCGCGCGAGGCGCTGATGTATTCGGCGCCGATAGCGGTGTTGATAATCGCTTGTCCGTGTGCATTGGGACTGGCTACCCCGACTGCAGTTTTGGCCGGAACCGGCGCGGCGGCTCGTCAGGGGATTCTGTTCAAAGGCGGTGAAGCGCTCGAGCGGTTTATCAAGTCCGACGCAATAGTCTTCGACAAAACCGGCACCCTGACCTACGGCCATCCGGAAGTGGTTCTCATCAAGACCGTAGGGGAGAAAACAGAAGAAGATGTTCTGAAGATTTGCGCCTCGGTGGAGAACGCCTCTGAACATCCCATCGCCGGGAGCATCATGCGCGAAGTTCGTCAGCGCAAGATACTGTTCAAAGACGCGACAGACATCGAGGCCCTCAGCGGATTTGGTGTGCGGGGAACATACGCTATGCAGGAAGTTCTCGTCGGTAGCGGACGGGCAATGCACAATCAGGAAATCGATATCTCCGAACTGCAGGCCGACGCCGAGGCAGAGATGGACCGCGGGCGCACGATTATCTATGTGGCGCTTGACCGGCAGGTTATCGGGATGATAGCGCTGATGGACAAATTCAAGCGCGAAGCGCCGGAAGTGATAAAGGGGCTTAAAGACGAAGGCCTCAAGGTCTTTATGTTCACCGGTGACAATCGCCGTTCTGCAAAAACTATCGCCCATGCGCTGGGAATCGATCATGTTGAGTCCGAGATTCGCCCGGAGCAAAAGGGCGAACTCGTGCGCGCCTTGCGCAAAGTCGGCTATCATGTGACAATGGTTGGTGACGGTATCAATGACGCTCCGGCGCTTGCTGAAGCCGAAATCGGGGTTGCTGTTGGCAGTGGAACTGACGTGGCCAAACAGGCGGCGGATATTATCCTGATGAAATCAGACTTGCGTTACTTGCAGGCCGCCAGAGACTTGTCCCGTCAGACGTTCCGGGTTATCAAACAGAATCTATTCTGGGCGCTGGTCTACAATTTGCTGGCGATTCCTGTCGCCGCCGGGGTGTTTTATCATTCGCTGGGCTGGAAACTTTCTCCTGAGCTTGGGGCGCTGGCGATGGCGTTTTCTTCTGTTCTGGTGGTGAGCAATTCTGTTCGTCTGACGTGGTTACACATTTTCCGCAACAAATCCCTCGACTATGCGCAGGAAGTGGACATTTGATGAGATATCGAAAAACGGTCTATCCGGCAGGTTGAGATTATGTTTAATAAACGTCGCATAAAGAACGTAAATCGACAGTCACTGATTATTTTCATTGTGCTGGCGGTTGTGTTTGTGACACAACTGGTCTGGTGGATTGTCTTTCATCTGAGTTTGATTGACAAACGCTACAATGACTATCTGACCTACGCGCAATCCCGTAAAATAGAGCTCTCCTCAGCGCTCTATCATGAGTATCAATCAGCGCGCGATTTGATGCTTCTCAATGCCGAGAATCTTTCACAAAGCGCTATCGACAGTCTGCTCAGCAATCTCAAAGAGAATCGTTTTGTGGCGCGGCTGATTGTCACGAACGACAAGAATGACACACTGGTGGAATATGATTCCGACAGATTCAAAGAGACACATGCGGTTGACGCAGGAGTGCGGGTTTCCAAAGAAGGCACAGTGATTGCAGTTGCGCTCGACTACGAAATCGCACGTGAACTCGCCGACGCCTACCAGCCACGTCTGGAGTTTATCCCTCCACCGCAGGACTCGGCGTTCTTTCGTCCGTTGGGCGGCAAGAACTTCCAGCCGCACCCCGATGAAGTCGCCGGTTTTCAGGATGAGATGCGCAAGTCGCAAATCATGCTGTTTTCCGAAGGCGGATTTTTCATTGTTCTGACACTTGTCGGTCTGGCGTTGATTTTCCGGGCGTTGGCGCGTTCTGAGGAGGCGCGCAAAATGCAGGAGAACTTTCTGATGGCGGTAACGCATGAACTACGTTCACCGCTGGCGTCACTGCGTCTCGGAATCGACGGTTTACATCGTGGTAAACTCAGTGATGTCAATCGTCACAAGGTGGCAAAGATGATAGATGCAGATCTGGACCGGCTCGGGTATTTGATTGACGACTTACTTGAAGCCGGGCGCAGTTCGAGCGCTTCGGCGAAGCATGATGAAGTAGTCGATGCGCCACCGTTTATCGAACGATACTTTTCTGACCGGCGGGAAGAGCTTGACAGCAGAAAAGCAAAGATAACGCTGAATATCCAGCGTGAGGCGGCCTGCCGTGTGCGCATCTCCAACGGTGATCTGACCCGTTGTGTGGATATTGCAGTTGACAATGCGGTTAAGTTTTCGGATTCTGATGTGAGAATTGATGTTACACTTGCCTGCGATAACAGTAATGTATTGATAACCATTAAAGACTATGGAATCGGGCTGGAGAAATCCGAGCGAAAACGTGTGTTCGAGCGCTTCTATCGAGTGGGGAACGAACTGACACGCACACGACAGGGAACCGGGCTGGGATTGTATCTGGCGAAACGTATCATGGAATCGTATGGCGGGTCAGTGACAATCGATTCTCCCGGTATCGGAAAGGGAACGGCTGTAACGTTCTCGTTGCCGCTCTACACAGACGGGAAAGCCGACGCTTGAAGTGAAACAACAGCGGACAGTTGATTAGGAAAGCGTGATTAGGACAGCGTGATTGGGAAAGTGAAATAACCTCGTGAGACGCATACTTGTAGTTGAAGATGAGCCGAATCTGGCCAATGGGCTGGAGATGAACCTTTCCTCGGAGGGCTATGAGGTTGTGGTTGCCGGGGACGGTGTCAGCGCTCTGGAGTTGTTTGGACGGATTACGTTCGATCTGGCGATTCTCGATATCATGATGCCGGGGATGGACGGTATCACGTTGTGTCGTGAAATCCGCAAGACATCGCATATACCGATTATTTTCCTGACTGCGAAGGACGGCGACAAAGACAAAGTGCAGGGGCTTTCTGTCGGCGCTGATGATTATATCACCAAACCGTTCAATCTTGAAGAATTGCTCCACCGGATATCCTCAGTCTTCCGCAGAATGAGCTGGCAAAGCGCTCAGGAAGAGAAAAGCGACACGATTCACTTCGCGGATTGTCAGTTAAATATGCAGACCTTCGAAGCCAGCGGCCCGGGAGGGACGACAACTCTTTCACGCAAAGAAGCGCAAGTGGTCAAATATCTCTATGAGCGTCGCGGACAATCGGTCAGTCGCGACTCCCTGCTCGATGGCGTTTGGGGCTACAACGCTTTTCCTTCCACCCGCACAGTGGATAATTTCATCTTGCGTCTGCGCAAAATCTTTGAAAAAGACCCTTCCAAGCCGACCGTTATCAAAAGTATCCGTGGAGTCGGCTATCGGCTGGACGGTTAGACGCGCCAGATGGACGAACGTATCCGGTATCTCATTGTCGGCCTCGGTAATGTTGGCAAACAATATCATGGCTCACGGCACAATATCGGCTTTGATGTCGTAGATACGCTGGCTCACAAACACGACCTGCAATTCTCCTCCGGCAAAGGGGACTTTTTTCAGGCGTTTCCGTTTCAGGCGCTTCCGGCAGGAAAGTCCCTTGCCCGTTCAGGGTTTCTTATCCGGTTAAAGAGCTTGTTCGCCGGAAAACTTCCTGCGGACAGCGCTGAACAGAACGCCTCAGCCGGTTTTCCCGGTATCCTGATTAAGCCCACAACCTTGATGAATCGCTCCGGAATTGCTATCCGGCAGGCGATAGACATTTTTTCCGTTGAACCACAACAGGTTATCGTTGTTGTCGATGATTTTCATCTGCCCTTAGGACGGCTTCGACTGCGAAAAAGCGGCTCTGACGGGGGCCACAACGGCCTCAAATCCATCATAACCGAGCTGGGAACCGCTGATTTCCCGCGTTTACGTGTCGGAATCGGCCCAAAACCGGACAATAGTGAGATAATTGAGTTCGTTTTGGGGCAATTTACTGATTCTGAGGGGCGTCTAAAGTCCTTCGCGGTTGAGCGGGCCGCCTCCGCCTGTGAGGAGCTATTATTCAGTTCTTCTGAGAATCCCCTTGATATTGTTGCGGCAAAGTACAATACTGTCCCGTCAGACCCTGCCCCGGGATCCGACAGCGACTGAGTCGGCGTCAAGCCGGACCAGTCGTTGTAGATCGGGGCCGTAACTCGTTACGCAAAAATCCAGGAACTCTGGTGAAAAGACGCGTAACAATCACTCTTAATGTCCAAAGGGAGGATCCACGCATGAGTCGTTATGACACGACATTCATCGTAAATCCCCAAATCGGTGATGAGCAGGTAAACGCCAGCATCAACACCGTCACAGAAATCATCACTTCAAACAATGGCGAGATTTTGCGTGAACGCAGAATCGGTTCGCGTCGGCTGGCCTATCCGATTGCCCGTCAGTCTCACGGGTACTACGTGACCCTGATACACGACGGTAGTCCGGATGTCCTGCCAAAATTGGAACGGCATTTCAAACTCGGTGATTCATATCTCCGGCATTTGACAATCCGCTATGACGGTGATCCGTTCCGCAAGTCGATTACCGATGTCATGATGGGCTCCGATTCTGAGGACCGTCATCATGGATCAAATCATGGCGCCGCAGGTGACAGGCGTCCGCAAGCGCGTGACACCGCGACCCGACCCGCAGAAGCTTCTGCGCCCGCTAAGGCTTCTGCCACTTCTGCCACTCCTGCGACAGAAGTCACAACCGAAGCGCCGGCTACCGCTGTTGAAGAGGCGCCCGCGCCGAAGCCGACAGAATCAGTAGAACCGACTGAAACGCCGGTTGCGCCGGTAACCCCGGAAACTCCGGGCGCTGATGAGGAAGAAACACTTTGAGCGCAGTCGAACCATGCAAGGTGTTCTTTGGCAGCTCCATTAACGGTGGGCGCTTCTGATGACCGACCGTAGATTTCCTTATCTGAATCAGGCGGTTGTCTGTGGTGTTGTCTCACGCAAACCTTCATTGCGGACCAACAAGTCCGGCGTGGCGACATTGAAAGTGTCTTTGACCGTTTCTTTGCCGACGCTCTCGGATGATTTGAAAAGCAAGCGTCTCTCCACTGTCCGCGTTCCGGTGTTTATCGTCGGTTCTCTCGCAGTTGAATGTGGCGCATTGCTCACAACCGGTTCTGAGGTCGTTGTCGAAGGCTGGCTTTCATCTCCACCGGCGCGAGGCTCAGCTTCGCGACTTGAGGTGCACGCTGAACGTGTACAGGTTGTTGACGTTAACGGGCTATTGCAGTTCGTGGAGAAGGACCTTTCCGTCGGAACACCTGCGGAAGTCGCTCCGGCAGCAGTGACTGAAGCTACAGTGACTGAAACGATAGCGGTTGAAGAGCAGCGTCCGGCTTCGAAGAACACAGAATCGACCAAGTCAGCAGCAACAGAGTCAGCCCCCGAATCTTCGGCAGGGGAGTCGGTGACTAAGCCGAGGCGGACTCATGGCAGACGGAAACGACCTGTCGCTCCCACTTTGTCGGCTTCAGATCTGCCTACTTCGGAACTGCCCACTTCGGAAAAGGTTGCCGCTAAGCCCCGCCGCCGCAGAACTGCAGGCAATGTTTCACGGCGACCATTGTCGGGGGGAACTCGTAAGGGGAAGTCCGACACAGAGTCGGTAAGAAAGAAGAAAGAATCGAGAGAATCGAAAGAAGCGAAAGAATCGCCGGTTTTGCCGGAGACTTCTTCTGCGACTGTTTCGACGACTGCCAAACCGGAGCGACGGAGCAAAAGGTCGTCAACAGCGCGCAAGCCGTCAACACGGCGTCCGCGTCGCAGCGCTCAGGACACCAAAGGTAGCGAAGGCAAGTCATCTGACAGTCTGAAACCAGACACTTCGAAATCTGCCACTCTGAAGCAGAAAGCCAAGTCCGGCGCCCAATCTGGTGCAAAGGCCGACGCCAAGTCCGGCGCCAAACCAGGCGGGAATTCGCCGTTTGAACTGGTGGAAACAGATGATTCATTTGATCCGTTTCTGCTCGAGGAATAGTAGTTTGCTTTTGCAGATTACCGGTATTCAAATAGAAAACATAACAAGAAGTAGCTTATAGAAAGGACAGTCACTCATGGCTGAATTTACCAGAAGTCGCAAACGCGGATGTTTGCTTTGCGAATACAAAATCAATTTTGTCGACTACAAAGATGAACGGTTTTTGCGCCGCTTTATCAATGAACGTGGCAAAATCGTGCCGCGCAGAATCTCCGGCAACACGGCGATGCATCAGCGGATGATTTCCACCGCTATCAAGCGCGCGCGTTTTATGGCGATTCTGCCGTACACGAACGAGATCTACAAGTAGATTGTTAACGGAAAACCCGGTGGACGATTGTCATATACACCAATCGCATACGATTTGATGGCATTACCTATGCTCGAACGTGAACAAACAACCGAGAGGCAGGCGCTATCACCTGCGTCTGCAGTGTCACAAGGGGAATCTCTTGTTTCCCGCCGCAGAGACTGGATAGAAGTGGCGTTTGTCCTGTTTTATCCACTGTTTTTGTCAGCTCCGGTTGTCAATGTTGTGGCCGGGATTCTGGCTGCATACGCTGTTCTGAGTTTGACAGCGCGCCGGAGAGCTGTACTTGTCTTTGCAGCAGGTGTTTTGTCGATTGGCCTGAGCGCTATTTTTACGGCGATGATTCAAATCAAAACGATGCCGGTAGAATTGAGTGTCGCTCTGACAATCATGACTCTGGCTCCGGCATTCGCGCTCGCGACCGGGTTTCGTATGTTTTCCCGTTCACATTCGCCTTTGCGTTCAGCTATGACGTTGATGGCGATTGTCACTGTGGTAACTGTCGGCGTGTTTTTTCTGCTTGGTTCGGAAGTGATTAATGGCTTCTTCAATGACCTCAATGAGGTCACGCAGAAAGATCCTGCGCTCGATGCGGTCATGATTACACAATTGCTCAAGACCTTGCGTTGGTTAACCCCGGCCCTGATTGCGACTCAAGTGTTGTTGCCGATGTTCCTGACCTGGTATCTCGCGCCGACTATTGAACGCCTCGTCACAAGCGGACGGTCGGCGGCGCTGGCGACAAGTGAGAACTTTCACTGGCTGACACTGACTCAGTGGCGTTTGCCTTCGCAGACAATGGTCCTGGTGTTCATTTTTGCCGCCGGAAGATTGTCAGCCGACGCTCTTGCTATTGAAACCGTGACACGGGTGTGCGACAATTTACTTTTCGTCACACTGCTGGCGTTCTCGGTGACGGGTTTTGCGCTGGTCGAGTATGCGTTCCGGAGATTTCGAGTCTCCTGGTTGATGCGTGGAGTGTTCTATTTTCTGGCCCTGATTAGCGCGTTGCCGGGGACGGTGTTCTTGGCGCTTGTCGGGCTGATTGACACACAATTCGATTTGCGAAACAGAATGACGGTTAAAACAGACGAATCAAGCAACCGGGCCTGAGCGTCGGCTCAGTGCAGTCCGGCAAGAAACGTTTGCGATGTTACGCTGGACAATAACTATTGAACTATAATACCTTAGAATAGAGAAGGAATGAACTATGAAAGTGATTCTACGAGACGAAATTGAGGGGCGCGGCAAAACCGGTGAAGTGATTGAAGTCAAGTCCGGCTATGCGCGCAACTATTTGATTCCGAGGAATCTGGCAATTCCGGCGACACGCGGCAACTTACGCGCGATTGATGAAGTCAAAACGCAAAAAGACATCCGTGATAAGAAACGTCGCCGTGACGCAGAAAAAATCAAAGACCGGATTGAAAAGCTTTCGCTGACCGCCGAGGCGCGTGTTGGTGAAGACGAGAAACTGTTCGGCTCAATTACCGCACAGAATGTTGCTGATTTGCTGGCCAAAGAAGGTGTGACTGTGGACAAGCGTCATATCGATATGCCGGAGCATATCAAGTCACTCGGTGTGTATACTGTGCCGGTGAAAATTGAAGCCGATGTTGTTGCGAATGTAAAATTATGGGTGGTCAAACAATCGTAGCTTTGAAACTCATACAAGCCAAAGTTGTCAGTTTGGCTCTGGATTCCACGACCCAATCTCCAGTCGTGGTCCTGGCTCCGGTAGACGCCGAAGCCGACGGTAAACGTGTGCTTCCGATTTGGATTGGTCACACCGAGGCCTGGGTGATTGCGATGGAGCTTTCTGATTTGCGCCCGGCGCGCCCGATGACGCATGACTTGCTTCGTGACACGTTGCGCACATTTGAGGCCAGGGTGACCCGTGTTGATATTACCGAGCTTCGTGAGCAGACATTCTATGCCATGATAACTTTGGATCAGAATAAGAATTATTTTCAAATTGACGCTCGTCCCTCAGATTCGATCGCCATGGCGCTCAAATTCGGCGCGCCGATTTATGTGGCGGAGGATTTATTTTTCCTTGAAAAATCAGAAAACAAGGAGGACGCCGAGAAAATGAATCTGACGAACGACCCTGAGTCCCTTGAGGAGCGTTTACGTAAGATCAACCCGGAGGATTTCGGCAAGTATTCTCTTTGAGCGCCTGTCATGCGCTTTTGAGCTGAATATCTGTTGAATATCTAATGGTGGAGCGAAACACAACCTGCGTTTCTTGCGCGAGACTGCTTGGATTGGTAGCGCTGTGCGCAGTGATGACTATTGGTTTGCTGAGTCTCACATCTACGCGGGCTTTAGGAGGCCAGAAAACAGCATCGGCTCGTCAGCTCGAACAAAGCGCAATAGACTTGTTAGAAGCCGGTCGCTACAACCGGGCGGCGTCAATTTTCGCCGACCTGGCCTCACAGTTTCCGTCATCACCGAGACATGATTCATGGCTTTACAATCTCGCCCGTAGTAAATACCATCTCGGACAGCTCGACAACTCCAAGCGGGAATTCAGTAACGCTATCAAGCGTTACCCCAATAGTGAGTACAACGCCTATCGCTGGTTTTTTCTGGGCAATATCGCCCTGCGGGAAAGCGATGCGAACCTGGCCGGCAAAGCATATATCAAAGCCTATGCGCTGTCCGGCAATAAGCGTTTGACAACGCTGACTGTTGAATCACTGCGTTCACTGATTGAGCAAACAGGTGATTCTCTTTCCGTATTCACGCGCTTGATAGACGAATCCTTTCCGAAGAGCGCCGCCGTCCATTCCAAGTCAGACCTATTATCCGCGTTAACCGGGAAACCACCGGAGGGGCAGAATGGCGCCCGGGTCGCAGGGACAAGAAGGTCCACACTTCCAAATGTGACTTTGGCGTTGCCGATGAACGGCAAGTATAAGCAATACAGTCAGCGGATTGAAAACGGCGCGCGTCTGGCGAATGTCATATCCCAGGACAGTAAACTGCCTGCTGTTAATCTCCTGCTTGAAGACACCGAGGGCTCACCGGCAAAAGCCGTTGCAATTGCACAGGAGGCCGAGTCGGACAAGTCATTGGCATTGATAGGACCGCTCACATCCGAGGAGGCTGTGGCGGTGTCTGCGGCGCTGAATTGCTCCGAGCTTCCCGCTCTGGCTCCGGCCGCTAATCAGCATAACTTTGCGAAACTGTCGAAGACGATGTTCCAATTGACACCGTCGCCGCGCACTATCGGTAGGCGGTTGGCCGAATATGCCTTTCTGCAAATGCCTGTTTCCACTGCCGCCGCGCTGGCGCAAAACAACTCTTCAGAGAAAGAAATGGCGACCGCATTCGCTGAGCGCTTCAAAGAACTCGGTGGTGAAGTTGTCGCATTTGAAATTTTCCCGCCTTCCGCCACCGATTTCGGCGCTTTTGGTGAGAAAATCAAGACACGGTTTCTTGGCGCCTACGATGAGAATGTGGCGCTGATTGGCGAGAATGGAGACACACTCGACTTCGATGAAGCGCCGGTTGAAATCGGCTGTATTTTCGTCGGCGCCACTGTACGGCAATTGCAACTGATTCTGCCGCAAATAAACTATCACAATATCAGAACGACACTCATCGGCTCCGACGGACTGGCGACACCAAGGGTTTGGGATATGCCTCTTCAGAATGTCAAAGGCATCATCTTTACCTCATGGAGAACGCAGGACTCTGAGAATTCAGCTTTTCGTGCATTTGCGCAATTGTATCGTGACCGCTACGGCGAAACACCTGACAGATTAGCCGCGCTGGGCTATGATGCTGTGCGCGTGCTTATTGAGGGCTTGCAGGATGGGGCGGATAGACCCTCTAAGATGTCACAGTATCTGGAGCGAATGAATTCATATAGTGGGGCGTCGGGCAAGATTACTTTCGGTGAGGATCATGTTAATCGGGAATTGTCACTATATACAGTCGTCGATAAACTCCCCCAGAAATTATCCTGGAATCCGCCGCCAATATCCACTTCTGCAAAACCCTGACTCAATCGCTCTTGCAAATGCTATGAAGTCAGCCACTTTGATAAATGAATCACCGGTGACACACGCGACTGTATTGCGTGACAAGTTGCTCAACTGTATCAGACAGTATGATTCAGCGCTGGTTGCTTTTAGTGGTGGTTTGGACTCAGCGCTTGTCCTCTGGGCGACACAACAGGCGCTCGGCGCAGAGAACACACTGGGGGTCACCTCAATTTCGGCGTCACTGCCACGGCGGGAAATTGAAGCGACAAAATTATATGTCAAATCAATCGGATTACCCACTTCGCAACATCAATTGATAGAAACAGAAGAGCTGGCAAATCCGGAGTATGCGCAAAACTCACCGACACGCTGCTTCCATTGCAAAGACACACTCTATGCTGAACTTGAAAAAATTCGCCGACGTGAAAACCTGTCTGTCATCTTTGACGGTTGCAATCTGTCGGACCTTGGTGACTTTCGCCCGGGCAGAAAGGCCGCAGAACTGGCCGGTGTTGTCTCGCCACTGCTGGCCTGTGAGATTGATAAACCCGCCGCTCGAAAGATTGCTCGTCTTGCGGGTCTGGATGTCGCGGACAAGCCGTCTTCAGCTTGTCTCAGCTCCCGCGTTCCGTTTGGTGTCACAATCACTTCAGACATTCTGCGCCAGATAGACACAGCGGAAACAAGTTTGCTTGCATTGGGGTTTTCGGGATGTCGCGTGCGCTATCACAAGGATGTCGCCAGACTGGAATTCACCGAAGAGGACATGCAAAAGGCACAGAACAAAGAAACACGAAGAAACCCCCCCCCCCCCCCC
>CAZFAL010000003.1:0-41737 GCA_964516945.1 uncultured Ignavibacteriales bacterium | reverse complement strand
CGATAATCTCATATTCTTTGTCGAGCCGGTCGGGAGCGTGCGTCATCTGCGCCGGAGCCCCAATGCGCAGGCCCTTGATTTCAGCGGACGGTTGAGTTGCATTTGCCGGAAGATAGGCGCGTAGGGCTACAATCGGCTGTTGCGATAGCATAAACGGCAGAAAGGCGCGGAACGATTTGGCTCCAGTCTGACGCACGGTCAGTTCCTGTGTGGTCCCGGCGGAGGATAGCGCCTGCAATTCCGGCGCTTCAGTCGTCACCGAGTTGGTTGTCGCTGTTACATACAGGCCGCCGTCAGCCAGTTGATAGCCAAGCGTGAGTTTCGTTTTAGATGGCGCCGGGATATTGCTGAAAATCACATCCGGTTTATACCAGCCGTCATGGCCTTTCAGAACAGCTCTGAAGATGCGTTTGCGATTTCGCGTATGTTCGGCGATCGTGACACGATACGCGTCTTTACCTGCGCGTTCGACTGTTGCGTTTTCTGCAACTTTCCACCCACCGTTGTCTTTGAGTTCATAGATAAGTAAATCGCCAAAGAGGAGGCGGCGCTTGAGCAGTTTTCGGTGTTGAGTGGTCAGCAACGCTGAGCCGGAACTGATGTCTGTGACAGTGAACAAATCTCCGGGTGGGCCGTAACAAAACGAATAGTCGAGTGTCGACCGATTCCCTGAGGCGTCGGTGACGTCAACCCGCGCCGGATAGACACCATAGAGTTTCTTTGCGGGGCGGGTAGGATACACCGGAAATCGTCCCGGACGAAAATCCGCTGTTGAATCTGTTTCACTTCCTGTGAGCCGGTTCGGGCGACGTTGATAGAGCAAATATGAATTCTTGTCACCATGCAAGGCGCGGGTCTGGTCATAGACATCCAGCGCCAGCGCACCGTCGCTGTAACTCAAGGAATCAAGCGTGCGCCTGAACAATGTTTGATAGAGGATGACGCCTGTATTGGCTCCTGCGTTCTCGGCAAGCGTGTCCGGGATAGCTGATTTGCCGATACGATACCGCAACTCACGCGGGCTGGCGTCAAATTTTGAGTTCGTGGGGTAGTCACGGGCGGAGACGATTAGTCCGAACGGGGCGCTGAGATAGGGGAATGCGTTCAGATTGTAATGAGAAGCGCCTTCGGCGTCTTTGCCGACAAAGTCTGCGGGCAGTGTCTTCGTTCGCTCGCCGGTGGCGAAGAGCGTTCGGTGGTCAAGATAGCGGAAGGTGAGCGCTTTGATTTGCGGGCCGGTCTTATCGTCTATGTGCAACCCCTGTCTCAGCGGGGATTGCGGGACATTCTCCCGGTCACGGATTTCGAAGTGCATGTGTGGCGCTCCGATGCCGGTTTTGCCGGAGAAGGCCAGCGTGTCCCCCTGATGCAAACGGAAGCGCTCAGGTTCGAACCACTCACGGACAAAATAGCGCTCTTTTTGCACCTGAATTGCGCGCACGGCCTTGTCGATTGCCGGGGCGTAATGATCCAGATGCGCAAAGACATACGTGCGGCCGTCATCGCCGGAAAAATACAGCGCGCGGCCGTAACCAAAGTATTGCACCCAGATTTGCGAGACATAGCCGTCAACCGGCGCTACAACAGCCAGCCGGTTGTCTCCGGTGCGCAGATCAAGGCCATAATGGAACCGTCCGGGGCGATAGTCTCCGAAGCCGGAGGAAAAATCAGTGCGCGCCGGCATAGGCCAGATAGGGGTGGTGGCAGATTTTTTTTGCGCAGACTCACCTGCGATGGCGTTGGAAGACACGGCGAATACAGCCAGTAGTAGTATATATAGCAATAAGTTACGGGTTTCCTGCTCTCTACCGGGCCGAATGGAGTCTGGAATATGCGGGTTGAAGTCCTGTTGGTGTGGATTTGTTCTCATCAAGTGATTCTACCCCGAAAGCTCCACATAAGTCAATCTCAAACACTCAGACTTCGCTATTCTGACGCTTTATTCTGATTTCGGGGTGTCTGGATTCAGACGCAGGATGCGTAAATTGGCCTGAATCTTGCGGATGAGTTCAGGACACCGGTTGCTTCAGGCGCGTGTCTGTCTGTGCCCGTGTTGTACCGGTTTTGTGCCGGTTTTGCGCCGGTTTTGTTACGGTTTGTAGCGGTTCTGTCTCGGTATCATCTAATTGGTGTCGTATAATATGCGAGACGACGCTTGCCGATTGGCGGTTGTGGCGTATATTGGTCAGCCGTAGCGTTTTCCGGCGCGTACGAGTGGAGACTGCCTCCGGTGGCGGGTGAGATATCTTCGCCGATACTCGAAGAAGCGGCGGAGATGAGTCGGCAAGACTCCCAATAACCATCAATTTGTGAGAACGAGCTTTTAGGAGAGATTGTATAATAGGTATAGTTGCGGCGTTGTAGTGACATTGGAGTGCAGGTTAGTTTGCAATACAGCGCGTGCCTTTGTCCGCCTGTTTTGGTTCGGAGGTGTCGAAGATGTCAGTTGTCAGGCTGTAACAGGAGATTTTTTTGCCCTGAGTATTGTAAGTAATTGAAGCCCTTTTTTTGGAGAAAACCATGTTTGCTTTATTTCGCAGTTGGATTAAACCTATCACGTATATCAGTATTGTCGCCTTTATCGGGACAATTGTCCTTGCCTGGGGCATGGACATTGCCAACTCCAATAAGTATGGCGCGCCGACTGCGGCGGCCGGTGAGGTAAATGGCGAGGAAATCAGTCGCGACGTGTACAACAATGCGTATCAGAACACGCGCAATCAGCAACTGGGAAACAGCGACACAGACCCGACTGACGCTGACCTTCAGCGAATTAAAGAGCAAACCTGGGCAAATATTGTTGCGCAGAAGGCCCTTGAGCAGGAGATGGATCGTCTGGGGATTACTGTCAGTGATGAGGATGTCTACACTTATTTGCGGTTGAATCCTCCGGCTTTCATGCGTAATCAGCCACAATTCCAGACTGACGGTAAGTTTGATTATCAGCGCTACCTCCAAATCATGGCTGAGCCGTCGAATGCTCCGATGTGGGCGCAGGTTGAGCAAGTTATTCGTCCGCAAGTGAGGACATCAATGATTCAGGATATCATAACGTCATCGGCGCGGATTACTCAGGATGAAGTCAAGGACAAGTTCCTCAGTTCCCGCGAATTGGCGCGTTTCGGATTTGTCGCTATCCCGAGTTCTTCATTGCCGGATTCAATAGTCTCAGCGAGTGATGAGGAAATCAACGAGTATTATAACTCTCACTTATATCGTTTCAAGTCAGAAGAGCGTCGCGGGATGCGAATCGCTCTCTTCTCGAAAGACATCACTGAAGAGGACTGGCAAAGAGTCAGGACCGACTGTCAGGACATTGCAAATACTGCGCGTGACACAACCCAGGATTTTGCAGAATTGGCGCGCTCCCTAAGCGAAGGGCCCTCTGCGCCAAATGGTGGTGAACTTGGTTATATCGCCACCAGTAATCTTGATTCTGCGTATGTCAAAGGCGCTTTAGCATTGAAGGTTGGCGAAACTTCAGATCCGGTGCGCAGTTCTTTCGGCTGGCATGTCATCAAGTTGCTGGGTATGAAAGACAAGGACGACAAAGAGACAACTGATCCGGCCAAGGCAGTGAGCATCAATACGGCGCATATTCTGTTGCAAGTGAAAGCTTCAGATCAAACAGTCGAAGTTGCTCAGCGCCACGCGCGGGATTTTCGCGCTCTGGCAGAGACAAAAGGTATGGAGCAGGCCGCAGAAGAATTGGGAGTGGAGCTAAAAACAGCGCTTCCATTTCGTCGCAACGATCCGGTGCAGTTTCTCGGGTCAAATTACTTTGTCTCGGAATGGGCCTTTAACGCCAAGCAGGGTGATATCTCCGGTATCTATGATAACCCGTCGAATTTCTTTGTGATGGAGTTGACTGAAATCAAGCCGAAAGGTCAGTTTGCGCTGGATGATGTGCGCGCCAGTGTTGAGAATCTGGTGAAGAATGAGAAACTCAAAAAGCTTTGTCTGGACACAGCCAAAGTGATTTATCAGGAAGCGCAGGACGGAAAAGGACTCGATGCGGCCGCACGGGCGCACAATCAGAAATATGTTGAGACCACCAAGTTCTCACGTAGCGCGGCTTTCCCGCCGCCGATTGGCTCAGATCCTGCGGCTGTCGGCGCTGCATTCGGATTAGCTAATATAGGTGACATTTCCGAGCCGGTGTTGTTGGATCGTGGCGCGGCGATTTTCAAATTGCTCGAAAAGGAATCTCCCGGTCTTGAGGAATTCAATGCCGCGAGTGATTCAGTCGCCGCAGATTTGTTATCACAGAAACAGAACGCTGTCTGGCAGAAGTGGTATAGTCAGTTGATTAAGGAGGCCCATTCGGAGAACTTCCTTGAGCGTCAACTGGCGGAGCAGCGCACATTGATAGATTCGCTGTAGGGACAATGCGCGCTTCCTGGATTCACTTCTGAAATTATTTCCTAAAACACCCGTTGTCAGATTTGACAGCGGGTGTTTTTGCATGAGCCGGAGGGATTGCGGGCAGGATGATTTATCCTCTTGTGGGGAACCGTTCGACGTTTTTCTTCGTATTAGTTGACATGAACAAGCGAAGAAAGAATACAGGTAACGGCGCCAGGCGCCTGGGAGCGCGCCGGGCCTTGAAAAAAGGATTCTTCAGCTCGTTGGCGGGTGTGGGTCTGGCTGCTGTAGCGGTGACGTTATTTCTGACTGCGGAAACGAATGGCTCACCATCACAAGTATCAGATTCAACGGGCTCTTCAACATCACAGTCTGCATCATCACAGTCTGCATCATCACGGTCTTCAAGAGAAGCGAAAAGGGCGGGAGGGATACATATGAACAAGCTAACACCGGAGGAAGAGCGGGTAATTGTCGGTAAAGGCACAGAGGCGCCGTTTTCGGGGAAATACTATCTCAATACTGATGAGGGTGTCTATCAATGCAAACGTTGCAATGCGCCTTTGTATCGGTCGGAGGACAAGTTTGACGCCGGATGCGGCTGGCCGAGTTTTGATGATGAAATCGAAGGCGCTGTGCGTGAAATCCCTGACGCCGACGGTCGCCGTACAGAGATTGTCTGCGCGAAATGCGGAGCCCATCTGGGACATGTTTTCCGTGGGGAGCGCTTTACCGAGAAGAACACGCGTCATTGTGTGAATTCAGTTTCTCTGAGCTTTGTAACAGAAGAAGAGGAAGCTTCTCTGCCGGCCGGTGACACCACAGGAAAAGCCGCAAGTGACACTGTGGTAGTTTCGGATGAAAGAGCCGCCGAACAAGTTAGGGTCGCTGAAGCGAAGGGCAAGAAAACCGCAAAGGCCTATTTTGCCGGCGGTTGTTTTTGGGGGACAGAATATTTTCTGGAAAAGTCCGATGGTGTGATAGAGGCGCGAGTTGGATATATGGGTGGCCATGTGGACAATCCCAGCTATGAGAGGGTATGCAGTGGGACGACCGGCCACGCGGAAACGGTCGAGGTCGAATATGACCCTGCCAAAACCAATTTTGAGACTCTGGCGCGATTGTTTTTTGAGATTCACGACCCGGATCAGGTGAATCGTCAGGGGCCGGACATTGGTCCGCAGTACCGTTCTGTTGTGTTCTATGTAGATGACAATCAAAGGAAGATAACAGAGAAGCTCATTGGACTGTTGCGTGAAAAGGGGTATGATGTTGCCACTGAAGTAGTTAAGGCGGACAAGTTCTGGCCGGCTGAGAATTATCATCAGGACTACTATGATCACAACGGCAAGAAACCCTATTGCCACGCATATCAGAAGAAATTCTAATTCTCTTCCTCTTTGACTTCTTTGCCCAGTGTTTCCTTAGGCGGCGCTGGAACGTAGATTATGCAAGACTTTGCAACTTGTTGTGAGAAAGTATCTTAGGGAGAGATTCTTTGACTTTTTCATTGCTTTTTTCTCTAAACAGGTTATAATCATGCTGAGGCTTATCCGAACGCTGGATTTGCCTGTTTCGATTTTCACAATTGCGAATTATAGGGTGTAGACAGTATCCGCTTGGTATCCCCACATGTCGGTCGGTGGATCAAGAAGGAGCATCTTGGAATAGTCACACATTAGTCTAACAGGCGGGATTGCAACATGAAAAAGACGATTTTGACACTTATCTTCACGCTTTCACTTGCCGGCGGCGCGAAGGCGTTTCCCGGATTGATTGTTTATGTGCCGGGGGCGGATTTTGACTGGTCCACCAACAACTGGGTCACGAACTCTGCTGAGATTGATGTCTGGGTATTGTCGGTGAGGAATATTGATAACCTCAACCTGACAGCTTCGACGACGGCCGGAAACCCATTTGCCGGTTCAATGTCTTTCGGTGGTTCAACCTATGGGGATGCAGACTTTATCTCAGGCGCTCCATCTCCGTTCGGGCGCCGCACGGGTGGCATTAGCTCGTATCTCACTGGTAGCATGGGTTCTATCCGTGGGTGGCGGCCGGAGAAGTTTCATTTGAGTTTACGCGGTGAAGGAACATTGCGCTTTGATTTCTGGGGCTATGACCGCTACGATTATCTGCAACATTCGATGCCGGGTATTGTCGCCCGGGTTGGGACCGCATCAGCAGTTCCCGAACCGGCTACCATGCTGTTGCTCGGAGTCGGGTTGGCCGGTGTAGCGTTGCGTCGTCGCAAGAAGTCACACCTCGACAAAGCTGCATAGCTTTCTCGATTTCTTTTACAGAATCTTTTACAGAAGACGAGCTTACACGAAAAATGTGAAAGCCGCAAACCTGACCGGTTTGCGGCTTTTTTTGTGAAACAGCCCGGGGTTGTCGTTTGTCAGGGTTGGCTGTTAGCTAATCGGCCAGGGCGCTCCGGTTTCTATGCTTTTGAATACCAGTTCGACATAGCGGTCCGTCATCCCGGCGACATAATCGCGGACAACATCACTCCGCGGCTCGACTTCTAACCGTGAAGTGAAGTTCAGCGGCATTCGTCCGGGAGTTTCCATGAAGTGCCTGAAAACTTCGCGAACAATGTTTTTGCCGCGATTGGCCATGGCTATGACCCGCGAGTGCCGATAGAGCCGGTCACGGAGAAACAGGCGCAATTCGTCGATTTCGTCGGCCATTTCCGGCGAGAATCCGGCAAGTGGGTCCTGCTGATTGCGGACGTCAGCAACTGTGCTAATGTTTCGTGATTTGATAGCCACTTCAACAGTTTTAACCAGATCGTGAATCTGTCGGCGCATCAGAAAGCGCACCAGACTGTAGCGGCGTAATTCTTCACTCATATCGGGATATGTGGCTTCGGATTCCTCAATAGCCGGACGACAGAGCGACAGCTCACGTAAATCGCTCAATAGGAACAAGCCGCTGGCGAGGCCGTCGTCGATGTCATGGCTGTTGTAGGCTATCTCATCGGCAATATCGACAATCGCCGCCTCCAATGTCGGCGCCTCGGTTGGCTTGAATTCATTAGTGTCGAACTCGGCGCCGGGGGATTCGTGTTTGGCGATGCCCTCCCGGATTTCATAACTCAGGTTTATTCCGCGATGGTCGGGATAGCGGGTTTCGAGATAATCTACCACTCGTAGTGATTGCTCATTGTGATTGAACCCGCCAGACTCGGCGAGGATTTCATTGAGCGCCTGTTCACCGGCGTGACCGAAAGGCGGATGTCCGAGGTCATGCGCCAGCGCCACCGCTTCGGCGAGATCACCATTGAGCGCCAGACTCCTTGAAACAGCGCGGCAGACCTGTGCGACTTCCATGCTGTGTGTCAGTCGTGTACGATAGTGGTCACCTTCGGTGAAAACAAAGACCTGTGTCTTGTACTCCATCCGGCGAAAGGCCTTGGAGTGCACAATCCGGTCGCGGTCGCGCTGAAAACATGTCCGGTCCGGACTTTCTTCAAGCGGATAGACCCGTCCGCGGCTTTCAGACGCCTTGCTGGCATAACCGGCGAGTGTTTCATGCTCCAGTTCTTCGAGTTTCTCTCTTGTGCGCATCGTGTTTGCTTTATTTTCCTGCTTTGGCGTGACGCTTATCCTTTGGCGCCAAGCGTATGCTGAGTGTCAGACTTTGTGAATAGCCGAGCGTCGTGTGAATCGAGCCGGCATAGATGAATGTAATACGCCCTTTGCGGATTTCAAATCCCGCGCCGTAAATTAGCGGTTCGGAACTGATTCCCCATGACAAGCGGGCGAAGTTTGTCAGCGCCACTGTCTGTCCGATGCCGAAACCCGGTTTGCTGTTTTCTGCGAAGCTCGCAACCGCCGAGAGGGTGTAGGATTTGTTTCCGGCCAGTTCAAGGTAAAGTGCGGCTCGTTGCGGTTCGTGAGGAGCCGAGCCGGTGAATGACGGCCGGTTGAGATTATCAATTGCAATATGAATGGTCCCTTGTTTATGACGCAGACCGACTCCGAAACCGATTGCGCCCGCGCTCAATGATGAATACGCAGAGCCGAATTGAAAACGTTTGGCCGAAAGTGTAAGACCTGCCGAAATATTCCCCAACTGGTAACTCAGAGCGGTTCGCGCTGTTTGTTCTGCGAAATAATCAGTAGCGCCGAGTTGCTGCGCGCCAAATGCAAACTGCAAATTTCCACGTCGATAGCCGAAAGCAAGAAAACCGACGTCCAAATCACTTATGTCGAATTGTTGCGCGACTCCGGCTTCGAAAGATAGCGCTCTGTCTTCTCCGAAAAGTCCGGGAGCCGCCAGAAAATCTGTCGCGCCGGGACGCCGTAAGGCGAGCGCCCCGCCGAGCATGTTTGCGCGTGAGGATTTGATGTCGAATGCGGCTACGTTCAAGCGCATTGAGCATACGACAAGAATGACAGTCAGTATGAGTCGGAGTGTCGTCATCTTGCCACCACCACTGACTTCTTCACTGAGACGCTGTTTTCGATTTCTACATAGATGATGTAAAGTCCGATAGTGACACGCCGTCCGGAATCGGCGGTTCCATCCCAGTCGAGGACACCGGAAAACGGAGCGCCGTCAAAGAGACGTTTGATTCTCTCGCCACGTGAATTATAGATTGTCACTGTCATATTCGCGCCGTCAGGCGCGTCAAGCATTATGTGAGCTGTTTCGTCGAATCCGTCACCGTCAGGTGAAAACGGATTAGGCAGAATAGAGACAGCCAGACCGGTATTAGTAGGATTCAGCAGGGTTTGATTGCTGTCATTAGGCGTACCGCCGCTACGCGCTGAACGGCCCCAGAGCCCGGCTGTTTGTTCGTCCTCGCTTCTGCTCCAGGTGACATTGCTGTCGTACGTCTTGTTGTAGGAAACACTGTCGATGAGGAAACCGAACGCGTCTTTGAGCCGTAACAGGTCACCGTCGTTGTTCAGCGTGCGCCATGAGTTCACTGAAAGTGGTGTGACATTGAGGTTGTAATAGAGCATGACATCAGTTGGATCTTCTGCAATGACATTGTATCCACCGGGCTGAATCACACGCGAGGCAATTCCGATAGAATCAATCACACCAAAGCCAAGCTCGTCCCCAAGCGCCCAGCCGCTGATATCGATTGGAGTCAGTGACATGTTTTTCAGTTCGACCCACTCGGATTGCAGGGGCGCCTGTGGATTTGGCAGGAACTCATTGATGACAACCTGCGGCGGGCCTCCACCGGGGATGACCACAATGCGGGTATTGTTTTCAGGGCGCTGGTCAGCTCCGGCGATAGTGACACCGATAGTGTCATACGGGCCGGTATTGCGGGTATGTACTGCGGCGCTGATGACCACGCTGTCCGCCGGAAGCAGGGCAGGAACCGGCTCACATTGCAGACTGTCACCGAGCAAACCATACGGAGCGGAGTCCGAGAGCGTCGGGTTGTCATAGAGTAACAGGCATGACGCAGGAAGCGTCTGTGTTCCTGCGTTGCGGATAGTGACAGTGATGAATGTCGGCAGGTCATTCGTTGTTTGAATATCGAGAGCGGTAATCATCCAGTCTTGCGATGCAGGCGCTACTGAATTGCGCGCTCCGGGTGTGGCGCCGGTTGCCGAGATAGATTGCGTTACAGAGTTGAGAGTTAGTTGGATTCTCTCCCATGAGACACCATCCGCTCCGGCATTCGGCCAGGTGAGTGTTGATATTGCAGTGTCTTTGGAGACAGTCAGCGCTCCGGCGGCATTTTTCAGCGAAAAACTCAGTTGTGTGATTGTGTAATTCTCACGTGCGGTATCATCGCCCCAGACGCCACTGCTGTCACCCCAGTGTTCCTCAAAGGCGCCGGTGTCACGGGCGATGACGAGATATTCGGAAGGCGCCATAGTGAGCGGAGTGGGTAGCGGGATAATTTGCGCGCCTATGGTGACAGTGTCGTTCAATAACGAGAAAGTTGTCTGTGAAGTGTTGTGCAACTCAAACCATTCAAGAGACACCCGGCCGCCGGGTTCATTGACCATAACTTCATTGACGACCAGACCGTCGGCGGACACCGAACCGGCGCTCAGACAGAGACTGATGAAGCAACCTGCGATAATCTGTTTCACCATTGGGCAAGCGCCTCCAGACGCGCTACGACGCGTGAGTGATTTGTGGAACTTTCGTTATAGCTGTATACGAGTTTGGTGAGCAGTGACACAGCGCCGGAAGCGCCTACCGGGGCGCTGTACTGTATGTAGCTATAGAGCCGTTCAAGTCCGCCGCGCCACCAGCGAAAGCGGTTGATATCCAACCAGAGTTCAAGGCGTTGTTTGTTGCGTACTGTCGCTCGTATGCGTGTGAAGAAGCCCAAAGCCGGACTGTCTGACACTTGTTTCCGATATGCCAGGGCAGTGCGGAGTTGGAGTTGTGTGTGTCCGGAGGAGAATTGCGAAGTGAACTGCGCGCGCAGACGCCAACGGCTATCTACCGCTGTCGAGGAATTAGTGACCGAGCGTCCACCGGCTTCAAGTTTGAGTTCATTACGTTCAAACTGATGGAGTAGCGCCAGAATATAATCACCACGCGTAGCAGAGCCCCGGTTTTGTTTGCTATACTCGATGCCGGTTTCCAGTTTATTGCGCCCGTCAAGCGCAGTGACACTGCGCAACAGGCCGCCGGTTTGATTGACTCGTCTGTCACGGTAGCTGAATCCAATGTCATCGAATTCCAGCGTTTCATAGAGCAATCCCGAGCGGGCGCCGCCTGTCAGGTTGCGATAAGAGCGGGGATAGCGCCAGAACGCGCCGCGGACATTACCGGCAGCAGTGTTGTAACGCCATTCTGCGCTAACGGCGACAGAGTGTGTTCCAGCATTGTTCTGAGTGTTGACTTCGGTGTTGTACCAGAGTGAAGCTGTCCTGGCGCTCTTGATCGAAAGAGCAAACTGGTTCTGAACAAACGAGCCGGAGGAATCACGGATATCGAGTTCTGACCTAGCCCATAGCGCTCCGACAGTTATGTCGGCCAATGTGATGTCGCCCATAACTCCTGTTGTGTTCAGACGGTGTGCTATGTCCTGTTGTGTGGAGCCGATTGCTTGCCATCTCAGTTTGTGGTTTTTATCCAATGGTGTCTGACCTAAGACGCTGAGTCCGTTGAATCCGCCACGGTCGGGAGTTCGGAATGATTCATAGGATAAGTCAGTCTGGCGCTGCAGCAGTCTGCTGCGATACCCGAACGCCAATCCGGTTCCCCAGCGGAGGTTGAAGTTGCCAAGTGTAATTGACAGTGTCGGGTTGGTGGCATTGCTCCAATGCAAAGAGCGTGAGCGCCAGAGAGAAGTCTGGCCGAATGCGCTGGCCACCGAGCCCTCGACTCGCCATCCGACACGTTGGCCGAGACGGAATTGATAGACACTGCGCGCGCGGCGCCGGTCGTTGAGCTCCTGATCTGCATAGACTCTCACTCTGGCGTTCCCTGAGGAGTGTCCACCGGCGTCAATCGCGTCAAGTTGTTCCTGCTGTAATCTGTCTAAGCGCAACAACGCTCCGGCGCCGATTAAATCCAGATTCGGAATGTTACCTGCGACAACGGTCAGGTCCGGAAATGTCGAACTGTACATATACTCCAGCAATAGTTGAAACTCTTCAATGGTAATGTCGCCATTGTTGAGCGCATTACGGAGCTCTTCTTCACTTGGCAATGTTACATTGGAGACATCCTGCGCCTGCAACGCTAGCGGAAGCGCGAAAAGCGCGACGCTGAATGACAGTCTAATCAGTAAAGCTACTGAGAAGAAAGTTGAGGCGCGTTGTTCCGCGATGGCTCGTTGACATTTACTATCACGCACAGCCCAAGGAAAGCGCCGGAGTGTCGCTTGTCAAGCGCCCGGGGGAAATTCACGGGAACCATGAAATTCATGGACTATGACAATTTACTTTAGCCGATATTTCTTCATCTTGCGATAGAGCGTGCGTTCGCCGATTCCGAGCCGCTCTGCGGCGACTCGTCGATTGCCGCCGGTGACACGCAGCGCCTCGGCTATCAGGCGGGCTTCCATTTTATCGACAGACTCAACGTTCACAGACTCGACGTCCTCAGACTGCGCCGGGCTGACAATGATTGGCTCACCGACTGATGCAGGCCCTGAATTCACGGGATGCTTGTCTTGACTGGGCAGGTTGGCGACTATTAACTCACGAAGACTCTTCACCTCTGAGCCGAGTTGCATCAGCGCCTGATAGACCAGTTCCATGCCAATGTGCTCCTGCGGTTGTTGTGACACAACCGGAAGTGTCGGCGTTGAGAATTGTTGCTCAGCAATATAGGATTCGACATCAGCGACGGTGACTTCGCCGTCTCCGACAAGCGCAGAGATGCGTGTGACAAAGTTTTTTAATTGCCGCACATTACCCGGCCAATAGTAATTCTCCAGCGCTGATAACGCTTCATCGGAGAATCCACGTAACTGCGTTCCGGTCGAAAACGCCGCGAGAAGCGGAATAATGTCTTCAGGACGCTCGGACAACGGAGGCACAGATATTTTGATTGCCGAGAGGCGGTAGTATAAGTCCTCACGGAACCGTCCGGATGCGATTTCTGATTCGAGTTCACGGTTCGTGGCCGAGACTGCGCGGACATCGACACTTTGCGGCCGGTCACTGCCGAGCGGATAGAATGCGCCTTCCTCAAGCGCGCGGAGCAGTTTGACCTGCATATCCGGTTTCATTTCTCCGATTTCATCGAGAAAAATCGTGCCGCCATCGGCCTGACTGAAGTACCCTGACCGCGTTCCGACTGAGCCGGTGAAGGCGCCCTTTTTGTGGCCGAATAACTCTGATTCAATCAGTCCTTCGGGAATCGCGCCGCAATTGATTGCTACAAAGGGTTTGTCTTTTCGGCGTGAGTGGTTGTGTAGCGCTCGCGCTATCAATTCTTTACCGGAGCCTGACGGTCCGACAATCAAGACACTGGCGTCGGTCGGAGCGATGCGGTCTATTGTTTCGGCAATCATTCCCAGTCGCGGGGAGCGGGAGATAATTCCCATTTGCCGGAGTAAAGACTTTTGTTGCAGGCGCCGCTCTATTCTTTCCCGCAGTGGTTTCACCCGCGTGGCGCTGAATAACTCCAGTCCCAGAATGTCATCGATCGCATAAGCGGAATCTGCGGTTTCCAGTGGACGTGACGTTGTGGAAATCTGCCAGATGTCAACCAGCGGCCGCAGTGAACGAATCCAACTCAGTAATTCAGGGTAGTCTGTGGCGCTTGATTCGGGAAGCAAAACAATCTGCGCGTCTGCAAGCGCCCCGGCCAGCTCGTTGACATCCTGCGCCACATTTTGCAGGTCAACAATGCCGACCAGTGTGTGTAATTTCTCAAGCGTCCTACGCGCTTTGTTTCTCTGACGTGTATCATCGTCAGCAATCAGCGCCACTACGGATTTGCCGGTCATTTGCGCCTGCGACGTTTCGAAGGTTCTGAGTTGGCTGACGTCGATTTTCCTCGCCGCGTTTTCTTTCCGGTTGTCGAGCGTTTTCTTGCGGTGGGTTTCGACATACGCGCGCCGGCTTCGGTTTTCACTCTGCGGCCACCGACGCCTTTGCGGGAGCTATCCGGCACAAGCGCCAAATCAACTTCACGGCGTTGTGCGTCAACGCTGACGATAGTGACGGTGATAGTGTCACCGAGCCGGAACACATTGCGGGTGCGGGAGCCGACCAACCGATGGCGCTCATTGTCGAAGTGATAGAAGTCATCATCAATAGAGCTGACACGCACCATCCCCTCGGCGTGCACATCTTTCAGTCGCACAAAAATGCCACGCGCCACCACGCCGGTGATGATTCCTTCGAATTCATCGCCGACATGGCGCTTGAGGAACAGGACTTGCATGACTTTGATTGCTTCGCGTTCGGCCTCGACGGCGTGGCGTTCGGTTTCGGAAATGTGTTTGCTGATAGGGACGAGGCGATGTTTCAAGGACTTGGCGTACGCAGGTGGATATGAGCCATTGGTCGCTTTGCGAAGCAGGCGATGAATGACCAGATCGGCATAGCGCCGGATTGGGGAGGTGAAGTGTGTATAGTGAGTGAAGCCCAGTCCGAAATGGCCGAGGTTTAGCGGCTGATAGACAGCTTTTTTCATAGAGCGCAGGGCGAGCTCATTGAGGTATTCTTCTTCGGGAGCGCCTTTGATTGATTCGAGAAAACGCTGGATCATCAACGGTGTGATATGTTCACTCGACGGGAACTTATGTCCGGTGGCGCGGGCGAGTTCGGCGAAGGCCTCAATTTTTTCCGGATCCGGTTTGTCATGCACCCGGTAGATTGTCGGCAGAGCGGAGCGGGAAAATGTCAGCGCCACCGCTTTGTTTGCCGCGAGCATGAATTCCTCGACCAGCCGATGCGCCTCAAGCCGCACCCGGACACCGAGCGCCGAGATAGCGCCGGTTTTTTCATCAAAATCGATGCGCGCCTCATTCAAATCGAAATCAAGCGAGCCCTCTGCAAATCGTCGCGCCGAAATCTTGCGCGCCAACTCGAGAGCAAGAAGCAGGTCCTTTTTCAACGCCGCTACTTTCTCATTGGCCGGGGCGCTGTCGAAGACTGATTGTGCGTCTTCATAGGAGAGTTTCGCTTGTGAGCGAATGACGGTGTCGGCGATACGCCAGTTGAGTGGTTTACCGTTTTTGTCAAAGTCAATAATACATGAATGCGCCAGACGGTCCTCGTGTTCTCTGAGTGAGCAGAGATCATTTGACAGTGACTCCGGTAACATCGGAATCACTTTGCCCGGCAGATAGACTGAGTTCCCGCGACCATAGGCCTCGGCGTCAAGCGCAGTGTCTTCACGCACAAAGAATGAGACATCGGCGATATGCACCCCGAGACGGTAGCCGTCCCTGGTTTTCTCGACTGAGACTGCATCGTCATGGTCTTTGGCGCTGGCCGGGTCGATTGTGTAAATCTTTTTCTTGCGCCAGTCCTCGCGTTTTTTGATTTCTTCGTTGTTAAACCACTGGGCGGACTTTTTTGCCTCACGGGTCACTTTGGCCGGAAACGCAGTTGGTAGATCATAGGACTGAATGATTGCCGCGAGCTCGACTTTCGGGTCGCCGGGTTTGCCGAGGACTTCGATAATCTCGCCTTCGGGATTGCGATACGGGTCAGTCCAGTCGGCAAGTTTGACAGAGACTTTGTCGCCCTGCTTGGCGCCATGCGTTTTTTCTTTAGGGATGTAAATGTCGCGATGGAGGCGACGATCATCGGGGGCGACGAAACAGAAATGCGGCGAGCGGTGGAAGACGCCGACAATAGAGCTTCGTGAGCGTTCGAGAATAGTGACAACCGCTCCGAGGCGCCTGCCGCGTGAGACACCCTCGCGCCGCACAGCAACTCTGTCCCCGTCGAGAGCTGTGGAAAGATGTTGCGGCGGAATCAGAATGTCTTCGGTATCATCGCCACGCTCCTCAGCGCGCTCATCGGAAACGAACCCGGTTCCGGCGCGGGTTATTGAAATCCGCCCAACAATCAGATCGACCTGCTCGGGGAGGCCGATTCTGCCACGTTTGAGTGAAACAAGTTTGCCCTGTTTCATCATTTCAGCGACTGTTTTGCGGAAGCCGCGGTAATGCTCTTCCGGGACGTCCATGGCCTTTGCCAGTTCGCGCATGCGCATCGGTCGTATGGCGGAATCGCGGATGAAGGCTAGGATGTTTTTCGTATCTGTTTTCACTTTTTCTTTCATAGATAGGCTTTCTCAGGCATTTTGTAAGTTCATCTTTGTCAATCTCCAAAACGTATGCCCTGTTTGTCGAACAATATCGACGATTTTCTGCAGGAGTCAAGCTTCAATTGGTACAAAGTGGCAGGAATTGCGCCATTTTGGCTGGTATGGCCATAATCTTCGCTGATATGCAGAGTTCTGCGACTAAGAGTAGGCTCCGGTTCAATTCTCCCAAGCTCGAAGGTTATATTCTCGTCTACTTAATGGTTAACTGGCTATAAACCAAGGTGTTAGCTATGCAAGCCCAGCGAGGCGCCGGATTTGCATGAGTATTGAATTCTATGGATTGTTTCTTCGGATCATACAAGCGCGCTCATGCCGAGGCCAAGCAGAAAAGCAAGCTGGTCTCGTTTCGCATCCCGGATTTGGGTATCACATTCAAAGCCCCCTTCGAAGGCGATAAAGACCACACAGATTTTGCCTCATTATTGGCGCTATTGGAATTTGTGGATCTGAATCGCAAGCTCTTCGGTAACAAGTCGCTACAGATATTTGGCGGGAACCTGCGCATTGTCGAGCAGGTCAACGCCGGTTGCGCGAATAATGAAGACTTTGAGCCGTTTCTGGCGAAGGCGCTTCAGTATCGGCAGAAATATCATTATTCCCTCGATTGGACCCCGTCTGATAATAATCCCGCGCTCCGGCCGGATTGAGATTGAGTTGTGCCCTCTTGAATTGAAACTCCATGTTTGATTCAAGTGTTCTGCATGACCAAACAAGGCGCCGAGACGACGCCCCTACAGTTTTTGTACATACTGCTTGATTCAAAAAGGGCACGGCGCGCTGTGTCCTTTTGTCAATGAGATACCTGCAAGTGATTAGGAGTGTGACGGCGGATTGATTATATTGCCGTCATGAAGATGTCACCTGCACAATTGGGTAAGGCGGTAGTTGAGGGCAAATTTGCCCCGGTGTACTATTTTTTCGGTGATGATGATTACCGGATGAATGAGGCGATTCATTTTATACGGGAGAAATTCCTGCCTGCGGGGTTGTTGCAATCAAACAGCTCACGGATTGACTTGAATTCGCAGAGATTTTCTGATGTGCGCGATGAGTTGATGGCGGTGCCGTTTTTTGGTGAGCGCTCGGTTGTGACTATTGTCAATCCGCAGAGGTTGTCGAAGACACAGGTCAAAGACCTTCTGAAATTGCTGGAGACCCGTGTTGAAAGTCGGGTGGTGATTCTCTATACGCGCGCCGCGAACAAGCCGAATTGGAAATCAAAACTCCCCAAGACATTGGAGCCAATTGCGACGCTCGTGGAATTCCCGCGTCTGACTATTGCCGATGCGCAGAAGCGAGTCTTGCGCGAAATGAAAACCGCCGGAATTGAAATTGATACGGCGGCGGCGCGAGAACTGGCCGAGATGACCGGCTGTGATTCGGGGCGCTTGAACTGCGAAATTGAAAAACTAATTGGCTATGGCGCCGGGACGGGAAAGATGACGCTGGAAACTGTCCGCGAGGTGGCGTCCGAGACAGTCAATCGTAATGTCTATCAACTGGCGGACTATGTTGTCTCCGGGAATGTCTCTGCGGCGCTGGAGGCGTTTGAGCCGGTGCTTGACAGTGGTGACACGCCGACCGGTGTGCTCTTCTGGCTTGGGCAGGGGTTTCTGGATTTGTACTATGTCAAGGGCGGTCGCAAGTTACCGTACAATAAGGAGCGCTTCCGTTCCAAGTATGAGCGTCAGGCGCGACGGCTGTCGCTTGAGCAAATTGAAACGGCGCTGTCATTGATTACGGCATGTGAAGCCGGACTCAAAGGCGGAATCTCCGACGGGCCGACCGAGGGGAAGGCGGCGTTGCATGAATTGATTCTGGCGCTTTGCTCTCTGGCGGACTCACCGGCGTCGCGTCCGCAACGCCGAACGTCTATTTCTGCATAAGGGCTTGTCTTGAGAAGTAAAGCAATGTAGTCATTGTGAGCGATAGCGCGGCAATCCCGTCGATTCATAGCGGGGAGATTGCCACGTCGTCCGGCTGTCACCGGACTCCCCGCAATGACAAATAATGTCCCTCAATAGGTCCATAAGAGATCAATGAACAACTTCAGGCGCGCCAGAGAACGTATGGTTGAGCGTCAATTGCGTCGACGCGGTATCAGCGACCAGCGGGTGTTGCAGGCGATGCGTGTAATTCCGCGTGAGTTGTTTGTTCCTATGCGAGTCCGTGACAGCGCCTATGATGACACACCACTCGATATTGGATGGGGGCAGACTATCAGTCAGCCGTATATTGTGGCGAAGATGATAGAGGCGTTGAATGTGGCAGATGCAGATTCGGTTCTGGA
The DNA here is from genome assembly GCA_964516945.1 of uncultured Ignavibacteriales bacterium. Classification (GTDB taxonomy): domain Bacteria; phylum Zixibacteria; class MSB-5A5; order GN15; family JACZUZ01; genus JAJRPJ01. The sequence continues at coordinate 23,343 of CAZFAL010000003.1, read as the reverse complement.
GGTCGGAACCGGTTGCGGGTATCAGACCGCGCTGTTGGCTTTGCTGGTCGAGAATGTGTATACGATTGAAATCCTCCCTGAATTATTTGAGCTGGCGAAGTCCAATCTCAAGGCGCTTGCAAAACAGGACGAGTTTGCTGGAATACGAGCGAAGATAACACTTCGTTGTGGTGATGGCGCGATGGGCTGGCCGGAGGCGGGGCCGTTTGACGGGATAGTTGTCAGCGCCGCGGCGCCGGAACATGCGCCCGCTGCGCTTCTCGAACAGTTGGCGCCGGGCGGCCGCGCGCTGATACCAATCGGGACCGCCGAGCAGAGATTATATTGCTTTGAAAGAACAACCGGCGACACTATCCTGTCTGAGGAACTGCTTGATGTGCGCTTTGTGCCGTTGGTGAATCCTAATGAAGATGTTGTATGAATAATGTCTGAGGTTGCAAGTATATATTACAGAGAGAGTGAAAGGATGAAACAATGAACCGTTTGTATAGATCGAGAGAAAACAGAATGGTTGCCGGGATTTGTGGCGGGTTGGCGGAATATCTCGATGCGGACCCGACGATGGTACGGCTGGTGACAGCGCTGGCGATACTGTTTACCGGAGTTCCGGCGCTGGCGTATTTGGTGGCCTGGATTATCATTCCCGAACGCCCCTAAGGCGTTCTCACGATTTCACGAATTCACGATTTCTCTATTTCTCTTGATGCAATTCTCTCAATGCAACTATTTCTCTAATTCTTCGTTTGAAAGGCAGGAGTGAATCCTGACAAATAATTCTTGCTGACGATAGCGAAGGAGGAAGACAGATGAATAAACGACTATATAGGTCTCGCAGAGAGAAAGTGATTGGCGGCGTCTGTGGTGGAATCGCTGAATATTATGATGTCGATCCGACGATTGTACGTCTGGCGACAATTCTGTTGGTTTTGGGACTGGGATTTCCGGTGTTGGCGTATCTCGTGGGCTGGATAATCATACCCCGCCAGCCGTTGACGATGTCGACAGAGCAACCCACGGGGAACGACACGACGGCGCAGTACCCGTCCGAATCGGGCCAACCCACTCAAACGGGCTCAAGGGCTGGTACGTCAGTGAAAAAGGAATCATCAGGAATTTCGGCGATGGTACCGGGGATTGCTTTGGTGGCGTTAGGATTATTTGCTCTGCTCAAGGGCTATTTCTGGTGGCATTGGGATGATTTGCTTCCGGTGGGATTGGTTGTGATTGGTGTGTATTTGATTCTCAGGCATCTTGATTTGACTCCGTCCAATAGGAACGGTGAGTCCGGCGCAACAAATGGCGTTGACAGTTCGCCAACCTTGCCTACGACACATGCCACAAACGGAGGTGAATCATGACATCGGCGCGTTCAATTCGCTGGGGAATCACGTTCATCGCCTTCGGGATATTCTGGTTATTGGCGGACAATAATGTGATTGCGCCGGAAGTATTTCTGTATGCGATTTCCTTGTGGCCATTGTTGCTGGTGGCGATTGGGATTGAGATGATCTTTAAGCGCACCAGGGCAAAGGGGTTTGCGTTTCTGTCACCACTACTTATCGCCCTGGCGCTGCTACTGGTGGGAATTGAGGCATACCATGAGGAACGTGGTGACACCTCCTTGTATCATTCATCATTCACCCGCAATCTCGACACCGGAGTTGCCACCCTGCGCGCATCAGTGGAGCTTGGTGATTATGACCTCTACATGCGCGCGCGTTCAGGCGATAAGGTGCGCGGTAAAATGGTTGGCGCTCATGCAGGACCAAAGGTAGAGTTTTCACAAGAGTCCTCAGAAGCGGATCTGGAGATTAAAAACTCTGATAGTTGGTTCAACTGGGGCGGGCGTGGCTGGCCGCTGATGTTTACTTCACATGGATTCAGTTCGAGTCACTATCCGGAGTATCGATTGGATGTGCCGGAAAAAACACCGTTAGAAGTGTCTTTGAGCGGCAAGCATTCAAATGCAGAGCTAAATCTGACTCATGCGTCATTGCGCAAGTTGTTCGCTGATCTCGAAGAAGTGCGATTGAAACTGAAAGTCGGCGCCGATGAACCACTTGTTGATGTAACGATTTCAGGGAAAGACAATCAGGTGTCACTGCTGTTTCCGAATGGCGGCGGAGTGCGCATTGACGGCGACGGAATTACCACTGATCTGAGTGGCTACCTCACCGGCAAAGGGCTGGAGAAAGATGGCACTGTGTTTCTCACGCCGGGATTCGACACACTGACACCGCAAATTCGTTTGCGGGTTGATGATGATTTACAGAGATTACGTGTTGAGTCGTATGATGTAAAGTAATGGTTATTTTAACTTGAATCGATTGTTGTGTCGGGTAACAACTTTGCTACAGTGAAAGCGTCAGGTCACACGACAGCAAAAAGCGCTGTCGCAAGACCTAACGCAACTTGCAGACTTTTTTCAATAAGCCCCGCCATTATGCCACTTCGGCGTCACTTCAGCGAATACAACACATGCGCGCCACAACTGTCGAGCATGGTGTAGCGCTCGCGTAGCGCCTGATGGAACCCCGGTGTGCGCGCGGCGCCGGGCAGGAACTCGACATAATATTCCGCGCCAAGTTGCGCCACACTGTCGAGCGTGGTGACGCTTTGAAAGTCTTCCGGAACACTGAACCCTTTGCGGTCCATCCAGAAAAACATCCAGGGGACATTGTAGGCGACAATCCTGTCGAGCGCCGAGCGTGAATGTGAGCCCCAGCAGGCGATACGCGAGGTGACAGGGACGTTTGTTGCAAAGCGCTTCGCACAGGCGCTCCAGGTGACGAAGCTATGCTCCTGCGGTGTGAGGCGGAAACTTCTCGCGGCGACCGCTGTCAGCGTGATGGCTATCAAGATTACTACGAACTCTCTGCCGAATGAACGTTGTTGCCGTCGTTTCGTGTCACCGCTTTCAGTTGAGTGTTCAAACATTGCCAGCAGTGCATAGGCAATGGCAGCAGTAATCAGGCCGAGCGCCAGTGTATTGAGAAGCGGTAAATGTAGCGCTAAACCGACGGCGGCGCCGACAATCGCTCCGGTTCCGAGAATCACCGGCAGTGTGCGCCGACGAGTTTGCGGTCCGGTTCTCATTTCGGTTTCCTGCGTGAACAATCCAAAGAGAATGCCCACAAACGGTATTGAGAGTGCGTGATAGTAGAATGCCCAGATAGCGCCGGTGGTGTAGAGTGTTGCGAAATAGAAGACGCCGAGTGAGATTGCCAGTGTGTAGAGTGGTTTGGCCAGAGGAGACTTGCGAACACTCCAGAGCCCGGCAAAAACTGCGATGAGTCCGGGATAGCTGGTGATGAATGCGGTAGTGTTACTGAGGAAGCCCTGATAGTATTTTCGCTTGAAGAGCATGTCGGTTCCGCTGAGGTGTCCTTCATTGGTGACGCCGAGGGACATACGATAATCCAGCCAGAATTGATGTGAGTGAATGACCCAGACGGCATTGGGGATGAGCAGTAGCGCCATCGCAAGATAGGTCGCCTTATCGGTGAGTGTCTTGCGCAGGCCGTGACGGCGCAGAATATCGAGCGCGAAAAAGAGCGCATAGGTGGCGGCGGTCGCTTTGCAGAGAATCGCCAGCGAGAGAAATCCGATACTGATGAAATACTCGCGTGTGTTTTGGCTGTCCGGATTTTTTCGTGCGCTTTTGAGATAGTAGTACAGCGCCAGCGAAAGAAAGAGAAACATCAGGGTGTCAGATTGCACCGCAGTTGACAGATATATCAATAACGGGTTGACAGCGAAAAACGCAGTGGCGACAAGCGCGCCGGGCTCTTTGAATAAGAAAAACGACAGTCGAGTCAGGACAAGGAGTGTCAGGAACGAAATCAACAATGACAACAGCCGCGCGAGCTGTTCGTGGTAGCCGAACATCCGGTATGTCTGCGCGACAAGCCAGGGATAGAGCGGAAACTCACTCTCGACATAGCCGGGAGTGTTTTCGCGCCAGAGTGTGCGCGGATAGAGAATGTTATTGTCTTCGCGGTAGAAGTTTTCTGCAATAGAGCCGACATCGGTCTCGCGCCAGAGAGTCGAGCGCATGGTCACTGAACCGTCGACAGGGCGCCAGACATCAATAACGCGCAAATAGGAGCCGACGCCCATGATGAGTGTCAACGCCAGCATCGCCCGGAAACTGAGCTGAGATAGATTTGTGCGTGAGGTTCTTGTTTGTGAGGTCATAGTCTGACGCATAGTATTGTTATCGACAGCTATTGTGGAAACTGCTGGAGTGGCGGCGCTTAGCTGTCCTGTGTGATGTATGCCAGTGTTTGGACGACCTGCTCGATTGTTTCGGCGACCGCCAGCGCTGTGGCGTCGACCTCCTTGAGCGCATGGGTGAATTCAGGCGGATGGACGACAATCAACGGCTTGCCCAGAGCGCTGGCATAGCCGGCGTCAAAGGCGGCGTTCCACTGGCGGTATTTCTCCCCGAAACGGACAATCACGACATCAGCGCGTTCAATGAGTGTCCGGGTGTGGATGGCGTTGAGTTTGGCGCCTTTATGGTCTTTCCAGAAGGGCTTGTCCTCAGCGCCGAGAATCTCGACTCCGCAATTATCGCTGGAGTCATGATCCAGAACAGGGGAGGAGAAATCCAGAGGCAAATTGTCGGCTTTTGCGGATTCCACTATCTCTCTGCGCCAGTCACTGTGGATCTCGCCGGAAAGATATATGTTCCAAGTTGTTGAATGACTATCGGTTATCTGCATTGTTCGCCTCCGGAAGTGTTTGCTGATGTATAAATGCCCATCCCGCATCTATTCGGAACGCAGTATAGTGAATTGTCTCACCGAATCCGCATTTTAGTTACTTTTGTGTGGAATGCAGAGCTCATTTTCGTGTTTGTCCATTTTGACAAACAGACGAAAATAACTGTCCAAAAACGTCAGAAATCGCTTGCGAATATGGGTTTATCGCTTATCTTCGCGGCGCAACGGTCTGGTGGACAGTCAGGTCGATTTTTGGCTGTCTGTCCGCTAAATTACACGGTTGCAAACAGGAGGGACCGCCCGAAAGATATGCGGCTTCCGCAATTATAGTTCTGCTATAGCTCTGCGACTGAAAAGCGCAGGGAGTGTGAAGCGTCGGGGTGGTCAGCAGTATGTACATTTGTTCATCATAGCTATTGACGGCCCGGCCGGGTCGGGAAAATCCACAACAGCCAAACGTGTTGCTTCGGAGCTCGGGTTCTATCATTTGGACACCGGCGCGATGTACCGGGCTATTACTTTGCTTGCGCGTGAAGCGCTCTCGCATGCCGGAGATGTTTCCGATAACTCCGCTTTGTGTGCGATAGCGAGGAAGATTGCCGCGAGTGTGACGCTTGAGTTTTGTCCGCTACGCGACGGCGAGAGTGAGGCGTTGCGCTTGCACGCCGATGGACGTGATATCTCAGAAGCAATTCGTAGCGCCGAAGTTTCAGCGTCAGTGTCGCTGATTGCCGCCGATGCAGTAGTGCGCAAGGCGCTTGTGGCTCGTCAGCGGCAGTTTGCCGAGCGGTTCGAAAAAGTTGTCGCCGAGGGGCGGGATATCGGGACTGTCGTCTTTCCGGATGCGAATTTGAAGATATTTTTGGACGCTGATTTGAAAGAACGCGCCCGGCGTAGGGCGTTGGAGATGAATGATAACGGCGCAGAGACGACAGTTGAAGAGCAAATGAAGAACATTGCGCATCGGGATGAGTTAGACAGCGGGAGAGATGTGAGTCCGTTGGTACAGCCGGATGACGCAATCCGGGTCGATACCAGTGGCATGACAATTGACGAGCAGGTGGCGGCTGTTTTGAATCTGGCCAAAGAGCGTCAGGCAGTGGAGAGTCGGGGTTAAGCGCTATGCAATTGTTCTTTGACGCCGGCTGGGCGGTGAGCAGGTTTTTCGGGTCTGTCCTGATGGGAGCGCATGTAGTTGGGCGGGAACATCTGCCAAAAGAAGGCGCGTTTATTCTGGCGCCGAATCATTTGAGCTACTTTGATCCGCCGCTGGTTGGCTCGTTTGTCCCGCGGAGGATGCACTTTTTCGCCAAACAGGAGCTGTTTGAGACACCAATCCTCGGTTTTATTGTCAGGAGAGTAAACGTACTACCGGTTAAGCGTGGCGCATTCGACAGGAATGCCATCAGGACCGCCGTTGAAGTGTTGCAGGACGGTAAGCCGCTGACTGTTTTCCCGGAGGGGACACGAGGTTCCCGCGACAGAATTCTTGCTCCGAAACCCGGCATCGGGATGATAGCTCGTCAGGCGGAAGTTCCGATTGTGCCGTGTTATTTGGAAGGGACCGATACAGTCTGGGAGTGTATTCTGCGAAAACGGCGGTTTCATGTTTGTTATGGCCCTCCAATCAGCGCCGATTGGATACGGTCATTGCCGTCATCAAAGGAAGCGTGGTTGAAGATAGCCGATGAGGTTATGAATCGTCTGACGGCGTTACGCGCGCTTGCGCGTGGCGAAGAGGGTAGTGGAACTGCGCGGGTAGCTGAAGACGACAGCAGGTCAACCACTGCCGACGCAGGAGATTCTGTCGAAAAGGTCGATACTCACGCTATGGCGCTTGTTGAAAAAGACAGAACATATTTGTCATTGGGAGGAGTCCGGCGACAGCCGGACGACGTGGCAATCTCCCGGCTATGAATCGACGGGATTGCCGCGCTAACGCACGCAACGACTGCACTCGTGACTTTTCAACAAGTCCTATGGCCTTGTGCGCCGATGGAGGCGTTGCAGAAGAGCGTGTCTGGATAGAAAAAAAGAGAAGTAGAAACAATAAACCTTTAACCAATTTCATGAAGCGGCGTTTACTGATGAGCATGGCCTGCAAGTAAGGCATGTTGAAGAGGAAACGTCCGGAGGAAACCCTAACCAATGGCAACAGCGAAAGCGACAGCCACGGCGGCTACGGCCACCAAAGCAGAAGTATCCAAGCGCAAGGCGCAACGCGCGCGCAAGACCAAAACAACCAAAGTAAAGAAGACAGCCGCGACTAATGTCGCAGTTGTCGAAGAGGTTGTTGAAAAGAAGCAGGTTGAAAAAGTCTCAACATCGCGCACCAAGCGCATGGCCGAGAAAGCGAAGACCCGCGCCCCCAAGAAGACCGTCGAAGTTGCGTCAATGAAATTGACCGACCTCGATGCGATGGAGTACACGCCGGAGGAATATGAAGGTCTGCTGGCGATGTATGTGGGCACGATTCAGGACATCAGGGAAGGCGAGATTGTCACCGGTAAGATTATGGGTGTCAGTCATGACGATGTGATTGTTGATGTCGGCTTTAAGTCTGAAGGTGTGATTCCGCTTTCGGAGTTCACGGACAACGGCAATATCGTTGTCGGTGATGAAATCGAAGTGTATCTCGAGGCGATGGAAGACTCCGGTGGTCGGCTTCTGCTCTCGAAGCAGAAGGCGGACTTCATGCGGGTCTGGGAGAATGTCCGCGAGTTGCATGACGCCGGTGAGCTGGTGACCGGTAAGGTTGTCAAGCGTATCAAGGGCGGTTTTGTGGTGGACATCATGGGTGTCGACGCATTCCTGCCGGGTTCACAGGTGGCGCTACGTCAGGTGCCGGATTTTGACGCGCTGGTCAACACTGATATAGAAGTCAAGATCATTAAGCTCAACAAGAGTCGCCGCAATATCGTTATTTCCCGTCGTGTTGTGCTTGAGGAGCAACGTGAGTCGATGCGCTCAGTGCTTCTTGAGGAAATCAAGACCGACGAGGTTCGCAAGGGTATTGTCAAAAATATCACCGACTTCGGTGTCTTCATTGATCTCGGCGGTGTTGACGGTCTGTTGCATATCACTGATATGTCCTGGGGCAGAGTCAAGCATCCGTCAGAATTGTGTTCACTCGGTGACGAGATTGATGTCAAGATTCTTGACTTTGACAACAAGACCTCACGGATTTCGTTGGGCTTGAAACAGTTGACTCCATACCCGTGGGATGATATTGAAACCAAATTCCCGATTGGTTTGAAAACAACCGGTCGTGTAGTTTCTATCACGGACTATGGCGCATTTGTCGAACTGGAGCAGGGAATTGAAGGACTGATTCATATTAGCGAAATGTCCTGGACACAGCACATTAAGCATCCGTCGAAGATTATGAACGTCAATGACTCAATTGAAGTTGTTGTGCTCAATGTTGACAAAGAGTCTGAGAAGATTTCTCTCGGTATCAAGCAGCTTGAAGAAGACCCGTGGAAAACTATCGACGACAAGTATCCGGTGGACAAGATTCTTGCCGGTAAAGTGCGCAATTTGACCGCCTTTGGCGCATTTGTCGAGCTTGAAGCGGGAATCGACGGATTGATACATATCTCGGATATGTCCTGGACTCGTCGCATTCAGCATCCGTCAGAGGTGATGAAAAAGGGTGAGGATATCACGGTCAAAATTCTCAAAGTTGACCACGACAACCGTCGGATTTCACTCGGATTTAAGCAACTGAAGGAAGACCCGTGGCCAGAGCTGGCGCAGAAGTATGCGGTTGGCTCTGAGGCGCTGGGCACAATCACCCGCGCGCTTGACAGGGGCTTGATTGTTGATCTCGACGGTGAAGTCGAGGGGTTTGTTCCGGCGAGTCAGCTTGGTCGGAAAGATGTTAAACCGACAGAATTATATAGCGAAGGCCAGCAGATTCCGTTGTCGGTGATTGAGTTTGATCAGTCGGCGCGCAGAATCACGTTGTCGGTGGACGCCTACTACAAGAACCGTGATAGAAACGAGCTGGAATCATTCCTGGCCAAACAGGCCGAGGAAAAGTCCGGTGGCGCGATGGCCGACGCTCTGGGCGACGCCGGTTTGCAAACCGAAGAGACCCCGGTGAGCGCTGACTCCGTTGAGGCGGCGCCTGTTTCGGCGCCGGAAGTTGCGGTTGCGAAAGAGGAGCCTGTTGAGGCGCAGGAAGAGGACGCTTCTTCAACTGAGTCAGCCGAGACAGCTGAGTCGTCTGATGCCTCGGAGTCGGAAGAGCCGAAAATGCAGGCGCCTTCTGAGGACGAGCAATTGTAATCAGTTGGATTCGTATGTAGTAATGACAGAAATGCCGTCTGTGAGAAATCGCAGGCGGCGTTTTTTTGTACAAGAACAGTTTGTACAAGCACAGTTTATACAAGAATATTCTTGCACAAGAACAAACTCGAGGGTCGTCGATTTGCCAAAGACACGCACTGTACTATATTGTTGAAAGCATGAAAAAACTCGCCACACATACGCTTGGCTGTCGCCTGAATCAATTTGAGACGGAGAAAATTGCCGCGAGAATTGAGCCGTTTGGCTTTGAGCGCGCCGGATTTGATGAAGATGCAGACCTGTATGTGATAAACACCTGTACGGTGACGCATAAGGCGGATGCGACCTGTCGGCAGGTGATTTCGAATGTGGCGCGGCGCAAAGGCGACGCGAAATTGGCGGTGGTCGGATGCTATGTCGAATCAGACAGGCAAAGAGTCGCCGAATTACCGGGAGTGGATTTGGTCATCGGTAATCGGGAAAAGGGGCGAGTGACAGAGTTGATGGCTCAACAGTGGCCGGAGTTGTTTGCCGGGCACGCAGGCGCGGATAAGAACAAGCCCGCTTGTGTGTCTGGTGTTTCTGAATTCTATCAGCGCAGTCGGGCATGGTTGAAGATTTCTGATGGCTGTAATCAACGGTGTAGCTTCTGTATTATCCCGACAGTGCGCGGGCCATTGCGTAACAATCACGCAAAGAATGTGATTGCTGATATCAATCAGTTGGTTACTGCCGGGTATCATGAGGTTGTCCTGACGGGAGTGCATATCGGGCATTTCAAAGATCCGGACAACGGTATTCGCTCACTGACAGACTTACTGAAAATGATTCTGGCTGAGACCGATGTCTCGCGTTTGCGTTTGTCATCATTGGAGCCGCAGGTTGTGGATGACGATGTCATCAGCTTTATGACGGAGAATACACAGCGCGTGTGTCGTTACTTGCATTTGCCTCTGCAATCGGGTTCGGATGCGATTCTCGGCGCTATGCGTCGGCCGTATGATAGCGCCCGCTATCTGGAAGTTGTCACGTCATTGAAAAAAGCTATCGACGGCATCACTATCGGCGGTGATGTGATTGTCGGATTTCCCGGTGAAAGCGATGAAGACTTTGAGCGCACCTGCGAAGTCGCTGACAGTGGCGCGATGGATTACCTGCATGTGTTCACCTATTCAGACAGGTCTGGAACGAAGGCCAGCGCTATTGAGGACAAGTGTGAGCCGAAGGTAGTCGCGGGGCGTCATAAGCGCCTGCGGCGGATTTCACAACGCAGACTCGCAGAGGCGCATGTGCGGGCAGTTGGAACAACGGTGTCAGCGATTTCGGAGAACTACGACGATGAAAGCCGACGATGGTGGGGTGTGACCGACAATTATTTGCGGGTTCTCCTGCCGGAAGGCGCTGGCGGTGACAGGGGTATACATACTGTTATGGCTGAGTCTGTTGTTGACGGCAATTTGATTGGCGTAGTTCACGCCGCCGATGAAGTCACGGTTCCAAACGCTCAGCGCCTCGCTGTTGAAGGTTTGTTGAGAAACTCAAAAGGGCAGTCATTGCGAACGAAGCGCGGTAATCCCGCTGTTTCATAGCTCGCAGATTGCCACGTCGTCCGGCCGTCGCCGGACTCCTTGCAATGACGTGTTTCAACAAGCGCTCGAAAGTCGGCCATCAAATTCGGACAAATGGTTTTGCCCAGCTGTACCGGTTTTCTTCCAGATGCGTTGGAAAACAATTTCATCTGGAAGACAATTTCATCTGGAAAACAATTCCATCCACACGGAAATAGTTTCGAGTTCTCTGGAGTTTCCCGCTGTTGTAGTTGGCCCTCTGTCGCCCTAACTCAGTAACAATCAACATCATACATCATATTCTCTTTCTCCGGCGCCGGTCTTGCAAGATGTCCTGCGGATAATCGTATGCGCGTGAGTTTTTTTGCGCGTGGCGATTGTTGCAATAGACGCAAACAAGCGGATAGCAGAGATTATGGCAGACGAAGAAAAAGACAAGGCCGAGAAAGAACAGACGTCGGCTGAAAGTACAGCCCCGGTAGCAAAGCCGAAGAGTGACATGATGATGTATATCATCGTCGGTGTCGGCGCGCTGGTGGTAACGATGGGTGTCATGCTCGGGTTGGTTTCCGGTGGTCATGCGCCGATGGCTGAAAACGCTGACGGGGACGTCAGCGAAGGTGTGGCCGAGCATGAAGCCGAATCTGCTGAAGAGCCGGAAACACCGGATATTTTTTCGGAGTTGGACGACTTGAGTTTTCTCGCTGATACGAACTTCGGAGAGCTGAGTGGATCACCGGAGGAGAGGTTGGTAGCTGGCAAGAGCAAAAAACCCGGCCATAGTAAAGCAGGTAAAACCAAAAAAGGACATGCCGTCGCAGCTTCACAATTGGGCGCTGATGATTCACTGGCGGCGCTAAACTGGCTTGAGGCTGAAAAAAAGAAGCTCAAAGAGAGAAACAAGACGCTTGATGAGAAGGCCAAACGGCTCGAAGCGTTGGAGCGTTCGGTAAATCAGAAGTTGACCAAGGTTGACCAAGCCGAAGCGGCGCGCTTGAGCGGGTTGGCGAAGTTATATAACGGCATGAAGCCGGAGCAGGTGGCCAAGATGATGGTCAAACTGGATGACAAGACGATAGTGGCAATTCTGCCGAGAATGAAATCCGCTCAGGCGGCAAAGATTCTGGGGATGTTACCTGCATCACGTGGCGCCAGGATATCCAAAGAGATGATAACACTCTCAGCGAAGTAGCGAGAGCGTCAAATACGAAATACGATAATGGCTTTAGCGAATACACAACCATCACTCAGCGACTTGTTTGCGCCTCGCGGCGCTGACAGTCGCGTTTCACGTTCACAACGGCGTCCGGAGATAGGTCCCGGCGGCGCTGACGGTGTTGATTTCGGCGCGCTAATGGCCGGTTATAGCCCTAAGTCTGTGTCTCAATCCAGGAGTGAAGTACGAGACAGCCGTGAGTCGTCAGTTAGAAATAGATCGGCGTCACATAAAGTGTCATCACGCAATTTATCGTCTCACAGTGAAGCTTCACCGAGAGATGCTTCAGATAAGCAGTCAATTGTGAAGCGTGAGTCGGCAGATGTCTCCAGACCTCTGGAGCCGAGGCGCCCGAACTCCGGCAGACAAGTCAATGTTGATAAAAAGATTCAGGCGCCGGTAACGGTTCGCACAGAATCATCGTCTCAAGTGAATCAGCTCGCCAAAGAGGCGAATGTGGCGACGATTTCTGAATCAGGCTTGTTGAGCGTCAAGGGGGCGCAGGCATTTGCAGGACAGTCAACCTCAGCGGCTGGCAAGTTCTCTCTCGATGCGGCGCAGTTGGTGGGGATTTCCGAAAAATCAGACGGTTATCCGACAGTGACAGATTTGTCCAATGCGATTGAATCACCGGCGACCGAAAAGCAGGTTGGCGGCAATAACTATGGCGCGCCACGGACCGGGAATGACACAGGAAAGGCGCTGGCGCCACAGACTACCGGCTTCTCAGTTGCAACTGAGGGTTTGCAGAGCGGCGAAAGCTTGTTACGGGCTCTTGACGCCACGCTGATAACGGATGCGCAGGTCAAGAAAGATACTGACGCTTCCGGCGCTGCAGGTAATTCTGAGAGCAATACTCTCAAAGCACTGGAGCAGTTGAGCTCAGCGAAGTCAATCGCGCCGAATATCATGCGTGTCATCAACGCCGACAAAGCGTCACAAAAACAAGGTAAGCGTGCAGGCGATTCCGCTTCAAAGGCAGTCTCTCCGACTGTTTCATCGGTCGGCCCGAGTGGAACACTTCTTCAAGACGGTGTTTTGGCTCCGGTAAAGCCGGTCAGTGTCACGCAAGGCGCTAATCTGTCGCCGGGCAGTCTCTCAAGCGAAATGATTGCTTTGCAGAACGGCGCTTTCAAAGACGCTACAACAATTGACGGAAAAAACGCAGGCCTTGATGGAGCGTTTCAGTTGCAACCTGACAAAGCGGGACTGTCTTCAGAAGCAAAAGAGAATGGCGTCATCAGAGCAGGAAAGTTGATTCTCCCGGAGAGTTTCGCTTCAAAGTTGAAGTCCGGAATGAATTCACTGCGACTGCAAATAGCCCCGAAACACCTCGGACCGGCGCAGTTGACAGTGAAACTAATCAAAGATCATGTCAGCGGCACATTGACAGTCGCCAATGAGGCGGCGAAGGTTGCGGCGCTGAATTCACTCGACAGTTTGACGCAGCGTCTAAGCGCTGAAGGGTTTACGCTTGATGCGTTGAATGTTGATGTCCAGCAGGGTGGTTCCGGCCAGGCGCAACAGGAAATGAACGACAGATACGCAGGATTGCTGCAAAGCTCACTTGCATTGCGAACGATTGAAGACATTGACTCTCTGAACACTATGGGCGATTCGGCGCTCAATCTGTCGCGTAGTGACGACGCGGGCGGCGACAGGGGCGTTCTTAGCGCAATAGAAGTCAATATGCTGGCATAAGTAATGTCGCCGAATACACAAGAGACTATTAAACACTGAAGTGGAAGAGATGAGACAATGATTATATCACCGGCAGCAACAACAGCAGACGGCAGACCGGCTCCGACCGGTTCGCAGAAATCAATTGGCAAGGATGACTTCTTGAAATTGTTTGTGTCGAAATTGCAGAATCAGGATCCGTTGAAACCGATGGATGATCAGGCGTTTATCGCTCAATTGGCGCAGTTCAGTTCTCTTGAGCAATTGAAGAATATGAACGACAATTTGTCACAGTCAATCAATTGGGATGTGCTGAACAATCAAACAGTAAATAATTCAGTCGCCGCACAAATCATCGGGAAGGAAGTAGTAGCGAATCTTTCAGATTTGGCGTTGGGTGATGAAAACACACCGAAAATAGCCTACGAGTTGAGTGAAGCGGCCAGCGATGTGCAAATTGATGTGTTGGACGCCAATGGTGACACCGTGCGTTCGGTGAAACTGGAAAATGTCGCCTCCGGTCGCAACAGTTTTGTCTGGGATGGCAAAAACGACGCAGGTGACAGACTGCCACCCGGTTCATATAGCGTGGAAGTTAGCGCCACCAGCGCTAATGGAGTTGACTTGAATCCGTCATTATCCATCACAGGAGTCGTACAGGGCGTTGTGTATCGTGGCGGAGTCGCGTATTTGAAGATTGACGGCGCTGAAGTGGCGCTTGGTGATGTTCGAGAGATAAACGTTGACACTGGCAATTAAGTTGGCTCGCGATAATTCTGTAACAAGCATAGCGGGAAATTGGCATGTTGAAAATTAGCAATTACAATACACCGGTAAATATGATTAAGGGGCTGGGAACAAGTAAGACCGCCGGAGCGCCACAGCAGTTGACTTCCGGCGCTGCGCCGGCCCGACCTCAGTCTGTGACAATTAGTGAGGCGCCGTCATTTGCCAGTGAGTTGTCACAGGCAAGCGGGGCGACGAAGGAAATTCAGTTTTCAAAGCATGCCCTGGCGCGGATGCACAGTCGCAAGTTGCAGATGACACCGGCAAAACTCGCAGAGTTGTCACGAGCGATGGACAAGGCCGAGCGTAAAGGCGCGCGCGAGACATTGGTATTGACGGATGACGCCGCATTTGTTGTGTCACCGCCCAATAGAACAGTCATCAGCGCGTTTGACCGTGAGAATCTTCGTGAGGGCGTGTTCACGTCAATTGATTCCGCTGTGATTCTCTGAGAGTAGCGAGAAGAACGATAACTATCTAAGATAACTTTATAAATACGAGAAACAAAACCAACAAAGGCAACGGCGACAAGATTTCAACGAAAACACGGTTGGACTCTGCAAACACTGTTCCGTAATCGGAGACAATGTTGGAAGAAGCAGGGAGGCCTTATCGTAGGAATGACGCCGGTAAGGAGGAGAAAGTACTATGAGTTTAAGCGCATCATTATTTGCAGGTGTTTCCGGATTACGGAACCATCAGGTCCGCATGGACGTGATTGGTGACAATATCGCGAACGTCAACACAATTGGTTTCAAAGCCAGTCGCGCCAATTTTCAGGAAGCGCTGGTTCAGACTACCAAAGGCGCAGGTCGCGCAACGGCCATTTCCGGCGGCACAAATCCGGTTCAATTAGGGCTGGGTATGCAGGTGGCGTCGATTGACAAGCTGTTTCAGCAGGGTGGACTTGAATCCACCGGTCAAATAACGGATTTGGCGCTACAAGGTAGCGGATTCTTTGTGCTGTCTGACGGCACCGGTACATTCTATTCGCGCGCCGGCGCATTCGGATTTGACGCGAACTCAAGCATGGTTGATCCGTCGACTGGTCTTTTTGTTCAGGGCAAGATGGCTGACGCCAGCGGGAACATTCCGTCGACTGCGCAACTGGGCAATATCACACTGCCGTTCGGTCAACAGGACCCTGCGAAAGCTACTGAAGTAATCAAGTTTGCAAACAATCTCGATTCAACCGCTTCGGATTCATTTGCCACTTTGTCAGGCGCCGGGCCGACGAATCTTTCTTTGGTTACCGGTAAGGCGCAGGACGGCGTAGGCGCAACACACACGGTGTCAATCGCGTTGCAACCGGGCGAAACAGTTCTGCAACCGACGCAGTCATCCTTTACCGGAACAAATCCGGCCGGAGCCACGCTGACAAGCGGGACAAGTTTGAAAAATGACCTTGGTGTGACAGATTTTACAGCGTTCAGTCTTTCACTTGACGGTTCAGCGAGCTCAACTCTCGTCGGTGGATTAACCGATAACTCAACCGTCGGCGATCTTATCAATGCTATCAACCAGTTGACCGGGGTTACAGCAAAATTGTCGGGCGGAGAGATTCAAATCACACGCGACTTTGCCGGAACCGGTTCGAAGTATAATATCCAGTCGTCTTTATCAGCAGGCGCCGGTGGTGATATTCTTGACAAAGTGTTCGGAATTGCGCCAAACTCGCGACTAACTGCGGCTAATGGCACACCGGACCATATGCTTATTGTCGATACAATGACTCTATCTGCCCCGGGTGTGAGCAATCCTCCGGGACCGCAAACACTTACTCCGGTTTATGACTCAGACACAGGAATGGTTGTCGGCATATCCGGTCTGGGTGGCGGTGGTGTCACTATTGAGGGGAATTCGCCTTTGGCCGCAGGAACTGCGACAATTGTCACTGAACCGACAAACCATTCGAGTTCGATAACGGTGTTTGACAGTCAGGGTGGTAAGCACGCTTTGACAGTTGAATTCACGAAGCAATTCGCCTCGAACACATGGAGCTGGGAAGTGAAGATGCCAAACGGTGAGGCGCCGGTGTCCGGCGCGCTCGGTGAAGTGTCATTTAACCCGGACGGGACTCTGCAATCATTCACCGGCGGAAGTCCGATGATAATTGATCCGAAAAACGGAGCCGAGAACATCAGTATCCGCATGGATGTTGGAACCGTCGGCACCTATGAAGGTTTGACAGGATTCGCTTCGCCACATACGGCGTCGATTATCAATCAGGACGGGTTTACGGTCGGTATCCTCGACAAGATATCAATCGACAAAACCGGCAATATCAACGGCATTTTCACGAACGGTATCAGCCGTCGACTCGCTCAACTGGTGCTGGCTGATTTCAACAACCAGGGCGGTTTGTTGAAAGCCGGACGGTCTTTGTTCCAGGTCTCGGCCAACTCAGGACAGGCGGTGCTTGGAGTTGCAGGTCAGACCATCTCCGGCTCTATTTCATCCGGCGCTCTGGAGTCAAGCTCCGTTGATATAGCAGTGGAGTTCACCAACATGATAATTGCACAGCGTGGGTTCCAGGCGAATTCGCGAATAATTACGACATCAGACAGTATGCTTGATGAACTGGTAAACCTGAAAAGGTAATGAAGTAGGTAGTAGATCCTTAAGACCAATAATCGGACGATCCTCGCCGGAGTAATTTCCGGCGGGGATTGATTCCGGGCACGGAGGCCAGGAATTATGGCGGATGAAGAGAAGACAGTTATGCAAGGTGGAGAAGCGGAGCCGCCGAAGGGCTCCCCGATGAAGAAGTATGGCATTATGCTCGGTATTGTCGTTGTGATGGCAGTCGGCGGCTATTTTGTCACATTGAAGTTTGTCAAACCGATGATGGGCGGTGGCGAAACAGCTGAAATAGCTGATGGTGAGCATGGTTCAGCCAATGCAGAAGGCGCACAAGCAAAGGCGTCGAAAAAGAAGAAGAAAAAAAAGAAGTCCTCCGGCAATGGTGAAGAAGGCGGGGGGGAAGAGGCGCACATATTTGAGGTCAGGGACATAATTGTCAATCCGGCCGGCACCGGTGGTACGAGATTTCTTTCTGCATCTGTTGGGTTTGAAGTTGAAGATAATGAAACGATGGATCTATTCAAGGCCCGGCAGGCACAGATTAAGGATGCGCTGATAACTATTCTGGGTTCAAAGAACATCGAACAATTGACAGACATGAAGCAGAAGGAAATCGCGCGTCTGCAAATCAAGAAACGTGTCGCACAGTTACTCGACACAGAAGAGCTAATGGCGGTGTATTTTACTGATTTCGTCATTCAGTAGCGTTTTCTCATAGAGGCAGTTGCAGAATGATGTTCATGACAGGATGCAAGAGAACTAATCTCAGAAGCATGTAAGAGATGGCAAAGATATTATCACAGGATGAAATTGATGCGCTACTGACGACAGTGGCGAGCGGAGACGTTGTTGCCAGTGAGGAATCAAGCGACGTTGATGATTTCTTGCGGCCGGTTGTCGCTTATGATTTCAAGCATCCAAATCGCGTCTCCAAAGATCAGATCCGGACGATGGAGAGTCTGCATGACAACTTTGCAGGACATTTCGGAAGTTCTTTGTCGGCGATGATGCGCGCGGTAGCGGAAGTTGAGCTGGTATCTGTAGACCAGATAACATTCTCCGAGTTCATTATGTCACTTGTGTCACCTTCCTGCACATATACTTTCACCGCAGAACCGTTAGAGGGTGCGTGTGTGATTGATATCAGCCCGAATCTCACGTTCGGATTTGTAGAGCGTTTGTTTGGTGGCTCCGGAAAGGAAATTGAAGCCGAGCGGGAGCTGACAGGTATTGAGCGCACCGTACTGGGGAAAATAGTCACCAGTCTCTATCGTGATCTGGAGACCGCATGGGAGCACATTGTGCCAATTCAGGCTAAGCAACTGTCATTCGAAAGCAATCCACAGTTCGTACAGGTTGTGCCACCGGGTGAGACTGTGGTCGTTGTCTCGTTTCAATTGAAGCTATTCAAGACCAGCGGTCTTTTGAGTATTTGCTATCCATATGTTTCTCTCGAAACAATCATCAATAAGCTATCGGCACAAAATTGGATAGATGCGACAAAAAAGAAGCTCGGGGACGAAGACCGAAACATAAATGAAAACAATTTGATGAATGTAGCAGCTGAAATGACAGCAGAGCTTGGTGAGACAGATTTGACGGTCAGAGAGTTTCTCAGTGTGCATATCGGTGACATCATTCCGTTGAATCGTTTCGTCCATCAACCGATAGAGCTGAGTTTAGCAGGGAAGGCAAAGTATCTTGCGCATCCCGGGCTTTCCGGTAAGAAGAAAGCGTGTCAAATAGTCGAGGTCCTCAAAGATCCTCAAGCGGAGATATAGTGTATGTCTGAAGAACAAGATCAGAATTTAGAACATGATGAGCAAGCCGGTAATTCGGCGGGAACTCCGGAAGAAACTCCTGCGGAAACTCCTGCGGAAACTCCGGATGTGGCTCCCAAAGAGGTCCCGGAAGATGCTCCGGAAGGGGCTCAAGCCGACGCAACGGGCGGAGAACGTTCTGAGGCGCCCGGTAAATCAAATCCTGAGGACGCCAGTGAAGATGACGCCGAAGCGGCGATGTTGGCGATGATGGAAGGAGGGGAAGTCGGTGAAGATGATTCCAGTCTGGATGATCGCCTGGCGGATTTGCCGGAGGCAGACAAAATCTCACCGGGTTCGATTGACTACTCCGAACAGGTTGCGCAACGGGCGGATTTTCAGCAGTTGTCTTCTGATTCAAGTACCGAAGCGCCGCGTTCGATTGACATGTTACTTGATGTGTCACTGCCGATTTCCATCGAACTGGGACGCACAAAAATGTCGATTTCGGACATCCTGGCCCTTGGCCCCGGTTCTGTGGTTGAACTAAACAAGCTGGCGGGTGAGCCCGTTGAGGTGCTGGTAAATCAGAAGACTGTTGCATTCGGTGAAGTTGTCGTGGTTGACGAGAACTTTGGTGTCAGGATTACGCAATTGATGTCACCGGCTGACCGAATGAAATCATTAACGCAATAACCTGGTGAATGACATGAAAACAAACCTCAGACCATTGTCTTGCAAGGTGTGCGTTTCTGCCGTGTTGTTTCTGGCGCTGGTTTTCCTGACAAGTTTCAGGGTGTCCGCTTTAGCAGATGTGACTGGAGCGACAGATAGCGCCAAGACGAGTGCATCCGGCGCCTATCTCACGCATGTGAACGCCACAAACGCCGCAAATAGCGCCAATGATGCGTTAGCCGGGTATATGTCACATGAGAGTATGTTCCCAAGTTTTCTCAAGATCACGTTGGCGCTGATTGCGGTGATTGTCGGTATCTACGCGACGCTGGCTTTGCTGAAGAAAGCGATGGGACGTAGGGTTTCCAGTGGCGCCCGGGGTAATGCGTTGGAAGTGATTGAAACCTGTTATCTTGCGCCGAAACGCTCTGTTACGCTGGTGCGGGTTGGGAAGCGGGCGGCGTTGCTGTCTGTGGCGGACAGTACGATTGCGACGCTACTGGAATTGAACGCCGATGAAACAAGAGAAATTGTTGAAGCTACCGGTTCTCAATCAGCCGGGCCGGACTTCCGTCACAGTCTGCAAAGAGCAAAACAGAAGATAGTAGACCTTGGCTCATACGCGATGAAGGGCAATGTAATCAATAAGCTACAAGCAAAGTAAGCGACGTCGCAAGCAGGCGCCATAAACCGCCTAAGGTGGTTTGACCGATAGGATTACCGGTCGACAGTAAAAAGACAAGTAGCAAACAATGTCATCAAGTAATGGCATCAAACGCTGTCCAGGGAAGGACGGCCGGATGCCGACGGGAGCGTCTCCAGGTTGAGACGACTCATCGTGAATGGTTCGCAACCGATTCAATAGGATTGAATATCATATGCGGAAACGCCATATATTGTATCTCGCGCTGGCAGTAGCGCTGGCCTTGGTACTTACTTCCGACCTTGCGGCACAAACGTTGCCGAAAGTGTCACTCGAAATCGGTGGCTCGAAAGACGGTCCTGATCTTTCCACATCTTTGAAGATTGTCCTGATGATGACCGCGCTGACATTGGCGCCGTCAATTCTCATCATGACGACTTCGTTTATTCGCATCGCAGTCGTGATGTCTTTCCTGCGTCAGGCGATGGGAGCGCATCAGGCCCCGCCGAATCAATTGCTGATAGCCCTTTCGTTAATTCTGACATTTTTCATTATGACCCCGATTGGGACGCGCTCCTATGAGGAAGGGGTCAAGCCCTATATGGAGGAGAAAATAGGCAAGGAAGAGGCTTTTGCGAAAATCACTGCGCCGCTACGGGAGTTTATGTTGACGCAGACACGCGAGAAAGATCTGACGCTGTTTGTTGATTTGGCGGGTATTGAAAACCCGCAGGGACCGGAGGACATTCCATTGCATGTGCTGATACCGGGGTTTGTCATATCCGAGCTTCGTGTCGCATTCCAGATTGCGTTCTTGATATTTATTCCGTTTCTGGCCATTGATATGGTAGTTGCTTCAGTATTGATGTCGATGGGTATGATGATGTTGCCACCGGTGATGATATCATTGCCGTTTAAGATATTGCTTTTTGTGTTGGTTGATGGATGGTACTTGCTCATTAAATCACTGGTCGAGTCATTCCATGTTGGATAAATGCGCCGGAGAGCGGGACAGGAGGGTGTATGAGTGAAGAAATGGTTGTTGCAATCGGTCGCGAAGCGCTGACTTTGACCCTGATGGTCTCAGGGCCGATGTTGTTATTCGGTTTGGTTATCGGTGTGTTAATTTCAATATTTCAGGCGGTAACGCAAATCAATGAAATGACACTGACATTTGTCCCGAAAATTATTGCTGTGGCGGCGGCGTTATTGCTGTTCCTGCCGTGGATGATAAACCTGATAGTAGATTTCACCAACCGGATGTTTGCGATTATCCCCACACTTACCTGATAGCGCAGGGCGCAGGCCCGAGTCGGAATCCGGGAAAGGATTTCCACACTGAGGGAGATAATTTCCCGATTCGAGGGTTTTCGCTCCCTGCCCATGTCTTCCCGACCCCGCTTGCTGCATTTTTACTCCGTTGCGATACAACAGCTTAGCGCGATTCGCCTTCCGTCAACTCAGCGTGGCATAACGTTTGAGTTACCCCTTGACGATGAAGGCGAATTATACCATAGAACGAACGTCCTCAAACGACCTAATCCAATTGACCACTCCTGTATCCGGGGGCGCCTGTGTTTGATTTTCTCAGTTACGGCGCCGACAAGATGCAGGCGTTCCTGTTGGTAAATTTCCGCATCAGCGGATTGCTGCTGACGGCGCCGATACTCAGCCGCAAATCCATTCCGGCTCTCGTCAAAGTCGGATTCGGCATTCTGCTGGCAATTCTGCTCCTGCCGATGGTTATGAAAAATCCGCTACCACTGGCGCCTTCATTGATTGACCTCTCATTCATCGGCGTCAAAGAAATCCTTATCGGTGTGACGCTGGGGCTGATCCTCAAGTTGTTGTTCTACGCCGCTCAGATGGCCGGCTCGTTTGTCGGTTTCCAAAGCGGACTGTCAGTTGCCAATATCATCGACCCGTCAACGCAGGCCGAAGTCAATCTGCTTGGCGCGTTTTGGTTTTTGGTGGCTTCGATTGTGTTTCTGGCGATTGACGGTCATCACATTGTGATTTCCGGATTGGCCGACAGCTATCTGGTGATTCCGCTTGGCAAAGCCGCCTTTGGGGCGAACGCCGCAGATTTGTTGATGCGACTCAGCGGGGCTGTTTTCACCATGGCTCTCAAGCTGGCGGCGCCGATACTCCTGACCGTGTTTCTCGTTGATGTGGCGCTTGGTGTTTTGGCGCGGACGATTCCCCAAATGAATATTTTCGTAATCGGTATCCCGGTCAAAATCGCGGTCGCGATAGCCATGATGATTGTCTCACTTCCGGTATTCGCCTGGGCGCTGGGACAAATGACTAATTTCCTCGATACACAAATGCACACACTGATAGGCGTCGCGGCAAGCGGCAGTTGAATCAGGCATTGAAGGACTTTCGGAATGGCCGAAGACAGCTCACAAGAAAAAACTGAAGAAGCGACAGCGCACAGACTAAAGAAAGCGCTCGATGACGGTCAGGTCGCAAAGTCCATGGAACTGAGTTCAGTCGCCATCGTCGGACTTGGATTTATGGCTATGATCGCCTTAGGACCATTCGTAGTAGACAAGAGCAAAGAGTTTATGACTCACACATTTACGATGGCCCCGTCGACATCACTTAACGTCGGCGCGTTCGTGACTGTGTTCCGTGATTCGATGATCTCTTTCTTCATGACTATCGGGCCGTTTATGTTGGCCATGGTTGTGATTGGGGTCTTGATAAATATCTCTCAAGTCGGCGTGCGGTTCACTACCAAGCCGATGGAGCCGAAGTTTGACAAGCTTGATCCAATTGCCGGCTTCAAGCGCGTCTTTAGCAGCAAGATGATTGTTGAGTATCTACGCGACATAATTAAAGTGCTGCTAGTCAGTTATCTGGCCTACACAATCATTTCTCATGATGTGATGAATTTCTTTGACTTGATGGATTCCCCCACAGAGCGCTTCGCAAATCAGTTTGGCGCACTGGCGCTCTTGCTGGCGCTGAAAGTTGCCGCAGGTCTGATGGTTCTCGCGATTTTTGATTTTGCCTTCCAGCGCTACGAGCACAAGAAAAAGCTACGGATGACCAAGCAGGAAATCAAAGAAGAGAGCAAAGACACAGATGGTAATCCGATTCTCAAAGGCCGGATTCGTCAGGCGCAACGCGAGATGGCTCGCAAGCGGATGATGCAGGATGTGCCGACCGCTGATGTGGTAGTTACGAACCCGACACATTTTGCGGTGGCTTTGAAATATGACAAGTCGTCCATGGAAGCTCCGACAGTCGTTGCCAAAGGGCAGCGTCTGATTGCCCAGAGAATCAAAGAACTGGCTCGTGAGCATGGCGTGCCGGTCATCGAGAATAAACCGTTGGCGCGTTCACTGTTCAAGGTTTGTGAAATTGGCGCCACGATTCCGGCGAAGCTCTACAAGGCGGTCGC
>CAZFAL010000002.1:0-53488 GCA_964516945.1 uncultured Ignavibacteriales bacterium | reverse complement strand
TGATCGCGGGGTGGAGCAGTCCGGTAGCTCGTCGGGCTCATAACCCGAAGGTCGGGGGTTCAAATCCCCCCCCCGCTACCAAGATTGAACTCCTGAGGTTGAAAGACTTCGGGAGTTTCTTTTTTGGTGGGACGTTTTTTGGAGAAACTGTCTTTCGAAATTGGATTCTCTAACGTCAGCATTGAAGACAGCGTCATCGAGGCGCAATCCGGCGTCATTCCGATACGAATCGAATATCAACCTGAAATGACTATTATGGGGGCTTTAAGAGGAAAAAGGGTAAGCGCCCTGCTACAAATCGATTCGCAAAACGCTTACCCGGAGTTCCCCGGAAAAGGGAAGGGATTGAGAGCTCTACTATTGTGAGTTTTGTCGGCCGCTAACGATGAGATATTCCGCTATCGCCGACAGCTCCCCCGGTTGCATATGTGGCCAACTGATATCGTTGTCAGTGCATTCTTCAACCATATCCGGCACATGGCTCCACATTTGCGCTAAAAGTTCATCTTTATTATCAGGGATTGTGAAGTCGGCCGAGCCAATTTCATGGCAGGAAGCGCATGATTTTGTCTCGAAGAGCGATTCACCCGAGGTTGTGTCGTCATTGCAATGTTCGAATCTTTCGGAATACCAATAGGCAGTAAGGTCTGCCAGGGTTTGCGCAGTGAAGGTCGGCCTCATATTTGAGTTGCGCCACATCTGCGAGCTATGATTCCAGAGCGCGGCCATAACACTTCCTATTTCGAGACGTCCGTTGCTTGCAACGACTTCCGAACCGCCGGGCTTGTGCTTAGACACCCCTGCGCCATCATGGCATGAGCCGCAGTTCAGTTTCACAAAACTTTGTTTGCCTAATTGTGCGTCGCCGGGTTTCAAGAACTGTGGCGCAGTCCGACCTTTGTCCTGAGATTCATCATCGGTCAGAAATCCCAACAGGTCTTTCACGTCGCTCTCGGTAAAGTTATTCCACTTCACATGCGCCCGAGGACTCTTTGCGCGCATGCTTTGTTGATGCTTCCACATAGCCACAAGCGCCAACATGGGGGATTCAAACGAACCCTGCATACGTTTACTGTCATGACACGTTGCACACTTAGTTCGGTGAAACAGTGTAGCGCCGTGTTCAATGTCGGCGTCTTTTGTGTAATTGCTGAGCATATTCTGATACACCCCGACAAAGGAAGCGACACGAATCAAATCATCAGCCTGCATGGTCGGAAACTCAATGCCAAGCTCATTCATCTTCTTGAGCATCACCGGCGCCTTGTTCCACATCCGTCCGACAATATCCGAAAAGTTGCCGCTCAATGATGCGCGCGCCAAATCCGGACCATACGCCTCCCAACTGACATCAATCAGGTGACAACGCACACAGCGTTTTGCTTCAAACGTCTTCACCGCATTGATTGGGGTGGCAATGTGGCCGAGCTTTTCGGACGCTCCTACCAGTGAAACAGTCAAGAGTATTGCGATGAACGCCCCTGTGACAATCCGTTGCGAGTTCATGGTAAATCTTTCGTTTCTTTTGAGCTAATTCCAAAGTACGACATGAAGCGGCGAGAGATAATGGACACGGAACTTTCCAGCCCTTCCTTCATTTCCCAAATCGAGACAATTGGAAACACTTTTGAAAATGACATATACAGCAACGCGAAACCGGCGAAACACCCGGCCATCAAAGAAAGCTCAACCCAGGATGGAGTGTAGGCGCCAATGGGGTATGGTAGACGAGTGTGGGAGAGAGACGGCACAACAATTGTGTAGCGCTCTAACCACATACCGATGTTTACACTTATTGAAGCGATGAATATGCGACGGATAGTTCTGTTTTTCTTCTTGAATAGCAATCCAAACGGGATGACAAAACACGTTAAGACCATCCCCCAAAACATATAGGCAAAGTGTCCGGTGAACTTTGAGGCAAACACTGACATTTCTCTCGGCTCATTACCATAGAATGTCGTCAGGTATTCGTTGAGCGTAAAATAGAGCCAGAGGACACTCATTACTACGAGCAGTGAGGCAAGCTGTTTGAAATGAATCGGCAGGAGATATTTTTCCAAGCCGAGGAACTTGCGAAACAGAATCATCGCGGTCAACAATGCGCCGATGCCGGAGAATATCGCCCCGACAACAAAGAATGGTCCGAAGATGGACGAATGCCACATTGGTTGCACGGTCATGGCAAACACCCAGGAGACCACGGTGTGGACGGACACTGCAATAGGGAGAATAATTAGCGCCGCAATAGTGATGATACGTTCGAGTTTGATACGTTGCCGCTCGGAGTCATCCCAATGAAGTATGCGAACTATCCAGCGATACAGCCTTCCGCGCCAGCCACCTATGCGGTCTTTGAGAAGATAAATGTCCGGTATCAGCGGAATAAACAAATAAAATGAACTTCCCATCAGATAGAGCGTCACACTACAAATGTCCCAAATCAACGGTGAAGTAAAATGGGGGTGAAGAGCGATATTCAGAATTCTGTCCGGTCGGCCAAGATCGAAGAACACATTCGCTATTCCAAAGAAAAGCACCGCAACAGTGATAACTTCAGCCATACGGGTGATAGGGCGTCGCCATTCGGCATTTGTCATACGCAGAATAGCGGAAATCAACGTACCGGCATGAGAGACACCGATAAAGAAGACGAAGTTGGTGATATAGATACCCCAGAACACTGAGCGATTCAGACCCGTCATCCCCAGGCCATGACTGACCTGCCAGACCCAGGAGAATGCCGCCCAGCCGACAACAGCAAGCAACGCTGTCACCGCTATACGAAACTCTTTGCCGGTTGTCTGAAGCGGCTCAAGAAGACGCTTATCATCAAATTCAGGAGTTGGCGCGTTCGTATTCATTATTCTATCGCTCTCAAGTAACGCACTTTCGGTTTCGTCCCCAAGTCCCCCATTAATTGATAGGCCCGCGAATCACTTGCGGCTTTTGAGACATCTGATGACGGATTATCCAGATCACCGAACGTAAACGCTTTGGTTGGACAACTTTCAGCGCACGCCGGCAAAAAATCACCTTCTTCAAGCTTTCGCCCCTCAACTCGAGCGTTTTCTCTGGCAATAATCAGTCGGTGATGGCAAAACGTGCATTTTTCAATGACACCGACCGGGCGCACAGAAACATCCGGATTGTGTAACTGCTCCATCTCTTCCGGCCATTTTGGACCAAACCAGTTGAAGTACTTCACCGTGTATGGACAGGCATTGGCGCAATAGCGACAACCAATGCAACGCGGGTAGATTTGGGCGACAATCCCCTCATTGTTCTTGTAAGTTGCAGATACCGGGCATACCCGGGTGCAGGGTGGCGAGTCACAATGCTGACACAGTAGCGGTGTCATTGTCTGCTCTATCGAGTCACGCTCCTCACCCATAGGCATCACTTGAATCCAGGAAATACTTCTGCGCAATTTGGACTGTTCGAAATCTCCAAACGGGATATTGTTCTCCTGAGCGCACGCCTGTGTACAGGCCTGACAGCCAATACATCTGTCCAGATCTATTACCATTCCCCAACGTGGCATACGCATTACACCTTTCGCACTTTGAGCGCTATTCCTGTTGTCGACGAGCCATTCACTGTCTGTGTATCGTTTGTGGTTTGTACAAGCGGCTTCCGCATATTCTCGCGCACCCATTTGCCGTTACCGAGTCCGAACATCTCAAGCGGTATTGCGCCTACATCCGGATGCAATGTATTGTTTATCACAACGCGGCATGTGCGGACTCCGCCTGCTGTCTGCAATTCAAGCATGTCATCTTCTGCAACTTTGAGTTGCGCGGCGAGGTCAGGATGCAACTCAAGCCACGGCGACCAACCGTAGATTAGTCCGGGTTCAGCGAATTCCAGCAGATGCGGGACATTGCCATACGGAAGCCCCGATAGAGCCAGCGCCGATATCGGGATAGCGCGTAGCTGGCTCCATTTTCCATTGACACTGGTTCCATTGACACTTGGCGCCGGTGTCTCGCGCTCCAGTGAATTTACCGATAACTCTTTTGTCAGTGGTTGCAAATCTATCTGTCGTCCTGTCCCCAATGCCCGTTTTCTTCTCGCTGAAATAGGAACGAATGGATCTGTCCAGCCACCTTTCTCATTCAGTTGACTCTCGAACGAGTCAAAATCCTTAAGATCCGAGGACCACCACCCACCGGATTCCATATTCTCCATCCAGTCTCGTGTTATTTTTGTGTCAAAAACTAAACCGCGTTTCAACGCAAACAATTCACGATGCAATTCATCTCGCAGTTTGCGAGTTTCCTTTTCAGCGTCGCCCCATGAAACAACCCCGGTCTTGAGGAACTCATCACTCAAGAAGTTCATCAGAACATGATTCGTGTCTTTACCGTCTGTGAGAGGTTCGACTACCGGTTCTGTCACACCAAACGAAGGGCTCTCAATCGACGGGGCGCCTGTTATGTCTTGCGCCTTCTCCAAAAAATCCACATCAGGAAGGACCATATCCGCCAATTGCGCTCCTGCATCCGGATACGCTGAAAAACTTACAACAAACGGAATCTGTTGCATGAACTCGTCCCAACCTGGGACAGTGGTGGATAGCAAACCGCAATTCACTCTGTCGATGAGCAACACTTTGGGCGCCAGGTTTTTGTTATGCAAGACCTCATTCACTGTCGCGGCAATCAGACTTTTTGAGTTTGAATCGTCTGTGACAGTTGATTTTGCTTTTCTCACAGTGTTAAGTCGCAGGTTTTCCTGCAAAACCAGTCCGCCACGCACACCGATACTCCCAAGTATTGCATTGAGGGCAACATAGGCCATTTGTTCGGCAACGTGGGAATCTTGCGGGCGGCGCTCTCCAAGAGCCAACGGTCGCTCACTCGCGGCAATCCGTCGCGCCAGCATGTTGATTGTTTCTATCGGGACACCTGTTTGAGCGCTGACATAGTCAGTTGTGTATTTTGCCAGCGCGACATCACGGAAATCGGCGAATCCCGCACAATGCTCCTTCACAAAGCTACTATCATAGAGTCCTTCCCTAAGAAGCACATGAACTAAACCTAATGCGAGAATTGCCGAGGTATACGGCTTGACTTCTATGTATTCATCAGCCACTCGGCCTTCCTGCCCGCGACGGCTACCGACAAATATCATATGACCGCGACGGTCCTGTCCGCGACGGAAATCACCGTACATTCTGGCCATGGAAGTTGAATTTCCCCAGCCACTAAAGAGGGGTGTGTCAAAGACAATCAGTACGTCCGAGCGCTCTACATCATAAACCGGCCAATCAGTATAGCCGCACATTCGCTGAAGAGACTTCCGTGTCGCATTGTCTCTCTGTGAGTTGACTGGAATAAGCCCATTGGCGGAGCCAAGCTTTTCCAGCGCTCGTGCGAGCAACTCGGTCCGTACACTACGCTCATCAGGGCAGAGAGCCATGATTGGGACAGATCCTTTTTGAGATAATCCTTTTTGGGATAACTCTTTTTGAGATACTTGGGCCGCTATGACTTTTTCGCGTAGTTTTTTCAGACCTTCATCCCATGTAATTGACTTCCATTGCGCAGCGTCTCCCTGGCCTGAGCGCTCAAGCGGACCGGCTAGCCGGTCAGGATTGAAATGCAACTCCAGTCCCATCAGACCACGGGGACACAAACCACCTTCACCAATTGGACAGTTCCGGTTCCCCATAATTCGCACCGGAACACCGTCCACCAACCGCACCCGGATACCACATCCCGCCGGACACATACCACACACACCGGTGCGAAATGTTTCCTTACGCATGCGGAAATCCGAACCCAGATAGTAGTCCTCGTATGGGAGAATCTGGTTCTTGAAATACCAGCCACCCAGTGTTCCGACCAGTGTGAAGCCGGTGAAAGCCAGAAAGTCTCTACGTGTGATATTCATAGTTGCCTTAGCGCGCGAAACACTTCTCGTTCAACGATGACAATGCGCGCAATCAGTTGTTTGGTTATTTTTTCGATGACAATCCCGACAGGCCTTCATACTGACACGCTTCATTGGTAGCATAGGTGGTGATGTTCGTGTCGGCATATCACCATGACACGTCTGACAGTCCAATTTTGCAAACTCTGTATGGCGCCGATGTGAAAAATAGACATGATTTGGAGTTGAAGTGAGTTTTCGCCAACGAAGAGCGCCGGACTTCTCCGCCTCCTGCCACACACTCAGGGATGCTTTATCTTTCAACGGTGATGTCGCATGGCACTTCATGCAGGTAGAAAAAGGCGGCAACCCGGAGTGGACTTCACTCCGGGCGCCGCTATGACAAATAACACAATTCATTGGATAGTGAGCTGCGTGATTGAACTTGTAGGGCTGTGTTAACTGCAACGCCTCAACAGCCCGATATCCCCAGAATCCCGCCAGTAACCCGAGAACAGAATAAATCAGGAACCGTAAACCGTTGCGTCTTGCCGGACGCTCTTGCACATTGTCAGTCGTTTCAGCCATGCTCAATCTCTTATAGTTCTACTTCTTCTTGTTCGCTTCTTTTTCCGCCAGAGCTGTTTTCTCTTTGATTAAGTCAGCCTTGCGTTGTTGAGAGTCGTAGACAAGAAACTTATAGATCCTCTTAGCGTCCTTCTTCTTAATCTTGGACCCCGGTTTGCGACGCATGCGCTTGACATACCGTTTCCACTCATCCGGGAGAGCAAAGCTCGAGTTAATGACACGAGAAAGCTTGTGACACTGCGTGCACTTGACTTTCAACACCTCATAGTATTGTTGCATTTCCTCGGGATAATGTGAAACATCAATAGTGTCAACACCACTGTCCAGCGCGGCGAGCCGCAACGAATCCTGCAACGCTTCATCAACAGCTGTATCCTTGTCATTCTCCGCAAAGAGATTTGCTCCTATCGCCGAGATAAACAAAACAAGTGTAATACGAGACAGTAGTCGCATCGGGGGCCATCCTTTCTATAGTTCTTCCAGCGTCAATCAGTCTTTGTTATTAGCTTGCAGATATTTCAGAACGGCGCGTGACTCCTTGGCGGTCAACTGCGCAATTGTGCGCATATGCGTAATCGCTACACGCCATTCCTTATCTGTTTTTTCCATCGGACTACGTTCGTTGTGACACTTTGTGCAGTTGTCCCTGAAGACCTTCGCGCCGTCCATTTGACCGGAGAACGCGGTTGTGACGCCGACAAATGACACTGCCACTATCGCTCCTATCAGGACCTTACCGAATGATGTTCTTGTGAATTTCATATGTCATACCTTCCTAACAATACATTGTCTTATGTGTGGACTCGTTTATGTAGCGTCCTGCTCTTAGAACCCCTTGGAGAACAAGGCGGTGAACTGATTGTTGGCCGTCTTGTATCCTGTTTTTTCACCGTTCATTCTAAAACCGAGACGTAGTACAGATGTGCTTCCGAAATAGTAGTTTACGGTCGGTGTTACTTCATAGATGTCATTCATTTCACCCGGGAAGTTTTGACCGGAAAAACGCACTGCCAACTCCACCGGCATCAGAATGTCCTCGTCAGTGACACTGAGCTTTAGCGCGGCCTGTGCGTAGAAACCACTCCTCGTCTCGGACTTGCCAACGGCCGTGTCTATTTTCGCTTGGTTGTATTCTCCGCGAAGCTCAAAATAATCCTCGTGATGGAACTCCGCGTCAAAGCCAATCATGTTCAGATTCAAGACCGGATTAGCTACATCATCGTATTTGTCTGTGTACCCGGATACGCCAAACTCCACACCGGCTGCAGGCACAACACCAAGGCGTCCGCCGACGGCTTTGTTGTCATTGTTCATCTCGCGGGGGTCTTTTTCATGGCGCAGGTCACGAATGTCTGAGCCAACCGGCCCCTCCAAACCATTGCCGACATAGAATGCATAATTCACACGGCCACCATTCTCACCAAAGCCAACAGCGCCGGAGGCCATGATACCGATTTCACTCCAGTCTGTCGGGACGACATGCTCGTTTGAAAGCGGCTTACCGGGAACGCGGTTTACCCAACTCGGGTGTAAGCGCCGGTTGAAGGCGCCAAAGGGAACCAGAAACTTACCTACGGTGAATGTCACATAATCATTCCACAGATAGTCAATCTGTGCATACTCAACATTGATTTCATCTCCTGCATGTTCGAATTCAATCTCTGACGAAGCCATCAAGTTGTCTTCCATCTGATAGATGAAAATTGGATTGAAGTGAAACGCATCAAAGGTCGATGGCATGCGTCCGGCCTCGTACACCGTGTACGTCCAGTCCATGTAACCACCAAGCACAAACTTGTCTGTTTGTGCGTGTGCGGTTGAGTTTCCCAATCCCGTGAGCGTACAACTTAGGATTAACGCTGTTAGCAGTTTTGACTTCATACGAGCCACCCTCCACTTTTTTTTGAATCGTGTTCCTCACATCAGCTTTCGCTGACAGCTCCTGTTACGGTTTTGTAGCTTTACATCCTACCAATCGTCGTCACCACCTGTATCCGGCGGCAAAAGCTGCCAAACATAGGCGGTCAGATCTTCCAATTCCGATTTGCTGATGACACCCCGCCAGCCCGGCATCCGCCAGGGAGGCGCCTGGCCTGTTGTATCCTTTCGTTGAATTGTTTTAACACCTGTGAGTACTTTTTTCTGAAACTCTTTCTTTGTATATCCTTCAGCGATATAGGTTAGCGCCGGCGTCGCGTCACCGGTTTTTGCATTGCTGTTCTTTCGCCCCTTCTCTCCATTGAGGCCATGGCAAAGAATGCATCCATGCGAGCGATAGACCTCGTACCCTCTTTGGACAACCGGATTCTGCGCGAGTGACGCCGAAACCGAATCTGCCTTGGCGCTCAAATCAATATTCGACGCCGCCGGCCCTGAATTGCAGGCGCCGAGTACTATCGCAAAAAGACTCAACGCTGTTGCATGCAAGTAGTGAGTTACTTTGTCCACTTTTAATCCAACCATTAGTTACATGCTAAGAAGAAACCATTCATTCCTTCTCAGGAACCAAAACCTCAATAGTAGAAAGTACGCGAGTGAGATTCTCAACTCTTCATGATAAACCTCACCGCGGACACCTAGCCTAGCCCACTCCACGATTATCGATAACCAGGTCGCCAATGTCAAGGATTAATTGACCGGAAAATCAAAATAATTGCTCGAATGCTCCATTTTTTTTGCTCGACGTCCATTAACCGGCGCGCTATCCCATAACTGCCTGCATAACAACAGGATACATACGCCTTAATGATTCGATTCGGACTACCGGACTGTTGCAGTCTCCGTATGAGACATAGTTCACTACTCAACAACAAGGAATCACCAACTTACTTCCGAATCATTGCCGCCACACGTATCCGGAATCCGACTTGTAGACCATCGCTCAACTAACGGCGGCGAGACTCAGAAAACACGCAAGTGTTTTGTTGTTGAGTCCGTCGTATCCGGGAAACCAGGCGTTCAGTCAGCAGGTCCCGTCTTCTTAACATATCCGTCTTACCGGGGTAAGATCAGAGAGTCATACCTGTCGACGTTTACGGATTACCCCGTGTTGAATACAATGAACAGGGATGACCCAAGGGGCTTGTTGAAGAAGTCTTCTCGAGTTGCGGCAGGTCTTGCGACAGCGTTTTTTGCTGTCGTGTGACCTGACGCCTGGGGCTTATTGAAAAAGTCATTTATTGCAGTCATTGGGAGCGATAGCGCGGCAATCCCGTCGATTCATAGCCGGGAGATTGCCACGTCGTCCGGCTGTCGCCGGACTCCTCGCAAGTGACGTACATGGGTTTATTCAACAAGCCCCTTGCACCGGGGTGACGTGTCGGGTCACAATTTTCGCTCTGCGAAAATCAAGACCCGACACAACAATCAAAGGTTAAGCAACAAGCCTCAAGGGTCGGGGGTTCAAATCCCCCCTACCAAGATTTAACTCCCAAGGTGTAACAAGTTCGGGAGTTTCTTTTTTGGGGTCGGATTCCCTTTGAAATGGTTTTTTGCCGAAGCGTGTTTATTGGTTGATTTGGCGCTTTCGAGTCCGTAGTTTTTTTGCGGATGTTGCCGCTCTCCAAAGAGAGCGATTTCAATAACCGGCTGACTCACTCGGCGCCCTCAGGGGCGGGGCGGAGCGGGGCAGGGAGCAGACAGACAACGAATCGATTCAGAAAGATTGCGTCTCAATGAATAAATTTCGCTCTTTTCAAGAATTCCTTTCAAGTAGTAACATTCCTGTTGAACTTGCGCCGTTTATTATCAATCTGGCTCTGGCCGGAGTATTGAGTTATATCCTCAGCCGCATGTATGTTCGCTATGGCCGTTCATTGTCAAACAGGTCTCTTTTTGCCGAAAACTTTGTGCTACTGACAATGACAACGATGGTGATAATCACGATTGTCAAGTCATCCCTGGCTCTGTCGCTGGGTCTGGTCGGCGCGCTGTCTATCGTGCGCTTTCGCGCCGCGATTAAAGAACCGGAAGAGTTGTCATATTTGTTTCTTTCAATCGCAATCGGTCTCGGATTGGGAGCTAATCAGCAGTTGATAACACTGCTGGCGTTTGTCATGATAGCTGTTGCGCTCATCGTTAAGAACCGCACCCGCGCAAAACGCATCACGCACAATTACAATCTGTCTGTCAGTGTACCCAAAGATGAACAGGTGTCCCTTGATAAAATTGTGGACACACTCTCCGCCACTGCATCAATGGTCAACCTCAGACGGTTTGATGAAACAGACAATGCGCTTGAAGCTTCGTTTCTGGTGGAGTTCTCAGACTTTGCTCAGCTGAATGCCGGTCGCAACTCGCTCAACGAACTCAGCTCCCGCATCCGTATCACATTCCTCGACAATAAGGGAGTTGTATAACATGCTGATAAAAGGTTCGGTGAACCGCCGGGCTTCGCAGGCAGTATCCGCAACGCTGAAGAACATCCGTAGCAGACTGTCTTTCAGAATCCTTTTTGTCATATTCGCAATAGTGATAGTCTTTCTCGCCGGCGCTTCGTACCAGCGCTTCAAAGTTCTACAACTTGTCTACACAAAAATTTTAAGCAACACAGATTTACCGAAGCATTTCATCAAAGGATTTTTCTCGCACGCTGAACGTATATCGCTTGATATACCCTTTAAGGAGTTCCAACAACTTTCTGCCAAACGGCAGGAGGCGTTGCGTATCGGCAGAATCATCACTACCAAAGACAGTTGGGTGAAGGGTCGAATCCGCTATCAGGACAAAGACCTGAGCGTCAAACTACGTCTCAAAGGTGATGACATCGATCACCTCGACACTGACAAATGGTCATTGCGTGTCAAAGTTCGTGACGACAGCACATTGTTCGGCATGAAGCGCTTTTCCCTGCAACATCCAAAAGTTCGCAATCATGTCTGGGAGTGGATCTACCTGGAGGCCGTCAGGCGCGAGGGTCTGATAGCCCTGCGGTACAAGTTCGTTGATGTGTCTCTCAATGGTGTGGACATGGGCGTTTATGCGATTGAAGAAAGCTTTGAAAAAAGACTCGTTGAGCATAATGGCCGTCGTGAGGCGCCGATTGTCAAGTTTGACGAAACATCATGGTGGACAGAGCGGGACACAGACAAGCGTGAGACCGAGCACGCCCGTCCCGGCGCCGGACATTATTATTCCCTGCCATTCGACATGTTTCAAACAAACAAAACAAGGAATGATTCGACGCTTTTTGCTCAGTATCGAATCGCGACAAGTCTTCTGGAGCGTTTTCGTGACGGTGAACTTCCGACTTCCGATGTGTTTGACACTGACCAGTTGGCGAGATTTTTGGCGCTTTCAGATTTATTCGGCGCACAACACGGACAGTTGACAATTCAATTGCGCTTTTACTACAACCCTATCACATCAAGACTTGAGCCGATACCCTACGACAATGACGCCGGACATCCGACAATTACGCTGGCCAGCTTGTACCAAAAAGAACGGGAGTATCCCTGGACCGGGCAGATACGGCAGATTTTCCTCAGCCAGTTATTTCAGGATTCGGCGTTCTACGGGAAATACCTCGCAACATTACATCGCTTCGCAGATCCGCAGTATGTGACAGATTTCTGGAACGACATTCAGCCGGAATTAGAAGACAACCTGAGCGCCATCTTTAGTACGTATCCTCAGTTTCGGTTCTCCCCAGAAGTATTGCATACAAATCAGAAATTTATCCGACGATTCCTCAATCCGGTTAAGTATGTAATGGCAAACAACGTTTCCCTGCGAAAGCGGCGATGCGAATTGGAAATCGCCAATGTGCAACAACTGCCGGTGATTGTGACCGGCATTACTGTTGACGGCAAACCATATATGCCTGCAGGGGGCGCTTTTTTGATACCGGGGCGTCATCTGCCCCAACCACTGTCATATCAGAATGTCACTTTCGTAGCTTACCCGGACAGCGCTGTCAGCCAACCGGACGACACATTGTCTGAGAGCAGGCCTGATATCCGTATTCATTTCCACCTGCCGGGCATAGATACAACATTGTCGGATGAAGTTCATAACTGGAGGCGGATTGATTCAAGCTTGTTTGTCGATGACATCATGCGCAGAGAGTCGAATCTCGGTCAGTTTCCGTTCATTGATGTTGATACATCGCGCAAGCAAATCATAATCAAACCCGGCGAATGGGTAATAGACCACGACATGATAGTCCCGGCGGGGTATCTGTTCATTTGCCCGCCGGATGTCAAGCTGACGCTTACGAATAACGCCGCTGTTATTTCTCATTCTCCACTGGCGTTCCGAGGCGACAGTGAGCGTCCAATTCTTATCAGCGCTGACTCCGGTCAGGGCCTGGTTGTTCTCAACAGCTCCGGCGCTTCGATTCTTGAATATGTCCACTTTGTATCTCTGACAAATCCACAAAAAGTCGGCTGGGCCCTCTCCGGCAGTGTGACATTCTACAATTCACCGGTAGAGATTCGCAATTCGCTGTTCCGTAATTGTCACTCCGAGGATGCGCTCAACATTGTCCACTCCGATTACGCTATCACCGGAACTGTGTTTGAAGGCGCCTACTCCGATGCGCTGGACACTGACTTCAGCGACGGCTCATTGGAGGACTGCACATTTATCAATTCAGGAAATGACGCGGTTGATGTTTCCGGAAGTCGACTGGATATATCACAAGTGACTATCCGGGGCGCCGCTGATAAAGGAGTGAGTCTCGGTGAGGGAAGTGTGGCGACAATTACAGATCTTTCTGTGCGCGGCGCAAAAATAGCGCTTGCCGGTAAAGACCTTTCTGAAGCTACAATCAAGAGGATGAAAGCGGTCGGTTGCGAGACCGGCATTGCGGTCTACCAAAAAAAATCTGAATTCGGCGGAGCGAGGGTGAACATCAGCGGATTGACAATGCAGAATGTTCAAACACCCTATCTGGTCGAAAACACATCGTTTCTCTATGTAGATGGCGCACGAGTCATTCAGAGCCACAGCCATGTTTATGATTTAATTTACAAGAACAAGGCAACCGCAAGCGCCAACTAGTCTGATGTAATTCTGACACACAGACTGCTCACTCTCATCACAACAAGACTATGCTTAGCGCACATACCGAACCGGGGCGTTTCGAACGCAAGATGTTTATTTCGGATATATCCTATGCCGAAGTGGAAGCGCTGATTTATTCTCATCCGGCCATGTTTCGCGAAGTGTTCTACCAACGGGCTATCAACAACATCTATCTCGACACACTTGACCTCAAGAACTACTGGGACAACATTTCGGGGTCAGGCAACCGTATCAAGGCGCGTGTTCGCTGGTACGGCTCGCAGGTAGACTCAAATGCGGACTGTGTGTTGGAACTCAAAATCAAAGACGGTCTGCTCGGTTGGAAAGAACGGTATCAAATCGGCAAATTGGCGATTGACAACGGCTTGACAGGCCGGGCGCTCCAGAGCGCGTTTGCACAATCGGCGCTTCCTGAGTCGCTAAAACTTTCTCTGTCACTGATGGAGCCGACACTACTGAATCGATATCTTCGTAGATACTATATTTCGCAGAATCAAATGTTTCGTCTGACACTTGATTCTCGCATGGAGTATCTGCCAATCGGCCCCTGCGGACCGGGACTCGTCAATCAGGCGGCAGACATGTCAAATCTGATACTGGAACTGAAGTATGAAGCTGACAATTCTGAACAGGCCGCTGCTATCACACAAATGTTTCCGTTTCGCATCACGAGAAGCTCAAAGTATGTTTCGGGGGTAGAGTGTGTCAGGGCGCTACAAATTGAGTAGGTGTAGCGTTTAGGCGCCTGCTGAATTCAGTAAAACCCTTTACGGCGCCTGCCAACTCAAACCGAAATCTTCGGTCGTCCAGCAGGAGTCAATGCTCTTGACACCCGGCGGGAAGAGAAACCCGCCACCGCGTTCATCAAGCATGACTCCGTCAATGACTATCGGGGCGCCTGAGAGCGAGTCATGCAGCGCTGAGACCTGCCATGAGAACCCTCCGTTTGTTGTGACGGCGAACAGCGTGTCATAGAGCGCAAAGGCAACCTGTTCTGTGACGAACTCGGCGTAGACATCATCAAGGTTTTCCGGCCCGCTCACGGTAGTTTCAAATACGGCGCTCCATTCTTGCGCGCCGCCGGGTTTTGATTCCAGCCGCAATCGTAGCGGACCACCGGGTAGTTTGTTGAAATCAGAGCTGATTCTGGCCTGTAGCGGAAAGTCACCGACAAACTCCTTGCTAATGTCAACCTTTTCAAATTCAAAGGCGCCCTTGAGCCACCAGACTCCGGCGGTCAACAGCAATGGGATACTGAATCCGACGATGATGACCAGCAGTCGCCGTAGTTGATAGCGTCGCTCGGTGGCGCTCATCTTACGGAATGAGTCGACGAGCCGCGCCGAGGCAAGCTTACTCTCAGCGCGCGAGAGCGATACCAGATCATGCTCACGCAATTGCTCTTCAAGAGCTTTGATTGGGTCTTCTTCTTTTTGTGCGGACATGGGTTAATGAATTTCTGATTCGACTTTCCGGCCGGAGACGCGCAGACCCCGGACCAGAACAATATCCACCCTTGAGACGCTTTTACGCAAAGACTTTTATACACAGAATTCCACTCACAACTGTTGTGTAAAGAACCCTATGAGGGTGACAGGTTGGCTTTTTAAGAGGATTGCCGGAGTGGCTGTGCCGGAAGCAACATGTTGCGGCGTTCACAACCGCACTCAGGGGCAGGGGACAGGGCAGGGGACGAAGGACAGAGGGCAGGGGACAGAGAAGCGGGCGGGACGCTGGAACTTTTCATTCTCCCGGGGCGTTAAATGCACATCCGGGGCGGACATGCGGCCACCTTTGAGGAGCTTTTGTCTGAGGATATTCGGCATTATAAATTGCCTGAAATAGCCTTGAAGGGTATATTTGCCGACGAGGAAAGCGCTCGCCCCCCGGAGCATAAATCTGACTGTACAACGAGAAAGTGAATTGTAGGCTTTTGCAAGTGGGTTTATGGCCGGGTTCCGACTTTCTCTTGCGCCTCAGGGGAAGCGCAAACAGTATTATTCACAGCAACCAAATTCGACGATAGCGTAAACTTTCAATTTTCAGTAAAGGATGCCAATAGCCCTATGAGCCGTGAACCGATATACCTGTCCAAAGACGGCCGCGTGAAACTCGAAAACGAGTTGAAACGCCTTAAGACTGTTGAGCGCAGAAGAATTGTCTCCGAAATAGAGCGCGCAATGCACATGGGTGATCTCAAGGAGAACGCCGAATATCACGCCGCCAAAGAAGAGCAGAAGGTCATCGAGCAGAAGATTAGTGATGTCGAAGACAAGCTTTCGCGGGTCCGCTCAATTGACCTTGACAAAATTCCAACAGACAAGGCATACCTGTTCGCCAAAGTCAAAGTGCTTGACCTCGACAAAAAAGAAGAGATAGTCTATCATCTCAAACCGGCTGAAGAGGCGGATGTGGACAATGATGAGATTTCTGTGAAATCACCAATTGGAGCCGGGTTGCTCGGCAAAGGTGTTGGCGAAGAAACGGAAATTGAAATCCCTATCGGCAAGTTACGTTACAAAATTCTGGAAATCAGCCGTGACTAATGTGGCCATTGTCAGGTTAGGAGAATTTCCTTCAGCCATGCGCTGACTTTTGACCGCCACCCTGCCAATCTGTTGTGTAGGAACATATTAGCATACCGGAGAGAACCATGAAGAGCATGATGCAGCAGTTGCATGAAATTGATTTTTCACTATTGTATCATTGAAGGGGACGGGATATCGTCCGATGGAAACAGGTAAATGGAAACGACTAAGAACAAAGAAACATATACAGCAACTGAAGGTAAAACCGAAGGCAAAGCGGAAAACTCCAACCGCCGGACTTCCAAAGAACACACGATGACATATTTCAATGATATCAACGCCACCATCGGCAATACACCTTTGGTGAAAATCCGCAATCTGACAGCCGAGGCAGGTGTCACTTGCACAGCGCTTGCCAAGCTGGAGTTCATGAATCCAGGCGGCTCTGTCAAAGACCGGATGGCGGTTTGGGTAATTGAAGATGCAATCTCACGCGGCGAACTAAAGCCCGGTGGGACCATAATTGAAGCCACATCCGGCAACACCGGGGCGGCAGTGGCCATGTACGCCGCATCGATGGGTTATAAAGCAATTCTCACTGCTCCTGACAAAACATCACCTGAGAAGCTCAACACGTTGCGCGCCTTCGGGGCCGAATTGGTTATTTGCCCGACAGATGTCCCGGCTGACTCTCCGGAGAACTACTACGAAACAGCCAAACGTATCTATGCAGACACGCCGAACAGCTTCTTTCTTGAGCAGTATCAGAATGTCAAAAATATCGACGCACATTATGAAACAACCGGTCCGGAAATCTGGAAACAGACCGAAGGCAAGCTGACCTGTTTTGTTGGAGGCATCGGCACCGGAGGCACTGTCAGTGGCTGCGCACGGTATCTCAAAGAACAGAACCCCGACATTGAAGTTGTCGCAGCAGATCCATACGGCTCGATTTACTATCAGTATCATAAAGACGGAACAGTTATCGAGCCAAGCACGTATCTGGTCGAGGGAATCGGCGAGGATATGATTTGCAAGTCGATTGATATGTCTGTCATCGACAAAATCTATCAGGTCAACGATCAGGAATGTTTTGATATGGCGCGCGCGATGACCCGCAAAGAGGGGATCTTCGCCGGCGGGAGTTCCGGCGCGGCAATGAGTGTTGCTTTGCGACACGCGAAGACACTGCCCGCTGAGGCGGTCGTTGTTGTGCTCCTGCCGGACAGCGGCATGAAGTATGTCAGCAAGATGTACAATGATGACTGGATGAAAGAAAAGGGGCTGAAGTTTTGAGCGCAGCAGATTCAAGAGCGAGTGATACGGCGAACGACAAGCGCCATTTCGAGACGAAAGCGGTGCATTGTCATCCGGCGGACCCCGCCACCGGCGCTGTTTCAGCGCCTATTTATCAGACCGCAACTTTCAAATTGCCGGCTCCGGGTGATGAATCCGGTTATGTCTATACCCGCAGCGCCAACCCGACTCGTGACCTGTTGCAGAATGCGTTAGCGAAATTGGAAAACGGCTCACAGGGCCTGGCCTTCGCCAGCGGACTTGCCGCGACTAACACCATTATGAATCTCCTGCAAACCGGGGATCACCTTGTCGCCGGTGATGACCTCTATGGCGGTACCGTGCGCCAGTTTGAAAATGTGCACAAGCCAAACAGCGGCATTGAGTTCTCCTATGTTGACGGCCGTCATCCGCAGAATATCGCAGACGCAATCACTGAACGCACAAAGATAATCTGGCTGGAAACGCCGACCAATCCATTGTTGAAGACGTATGACATCTCCGCTATCGCCACGATAGCGAAAAAACACAAAGTCCTGCTGGTAGTCGATAACACATTCGCCACACCTCACCTGCAACGTCCATTGGATTTGGGCGCTGATATAGTCGTGCACTCATTGACAAAGTATCTCGCCGGACATTCCGACACAGTCGGCGGGGCGCTGATTGTTAAGGACGCTGAGTTAGGCGGGAGGTTGGCGTATTTTCAAAATGCAGTCGGGGCGGTGATGGCGCCGTTTGACTGCTGGCTGGCGGTGCGGGGTATTAAGACTCTGCCGGTGCGACTGGACCGTCAATGCGCCAATGCGCAGGAAATTGTGAAGTTCCTGCAGAGTGTGTCGGAGATTAAGGGTGTGCTGTATCCCGGCATCGACGGAGCGCCACTGCCGAATGGCATGAAATCCGGCGGCGCGATGGTGTCTTTTTATCTCGATGGTGATTTTGAGGCGGTCAAGCGGTTTGTGATGAATACGAGTCTCTTTACACTTGCCGAATCACTTGGCGGTGTGGAGTCACTTATTAATCATCCGGCGTCAATGACCCACGCTTCAATTCCGCGTGAGACACGATTGAAATTCGGCATTGACGACGGACTGGTGCGCCTCTCAGTGGGTGTCGAGCATGTCTCTGATTTGATTGCCGACCTGCAACAGGCGCTGAACGCCTACCAGAGTCATCGCAAGTCCGTTGTCACTTCAGCGTGAGCGCCCGGACTAAGTGTCAATCTGAAGCGTCAATCTGAAGAATCAAACTCAATCACATCAATACCCGGGGTCGTGACTTCTGTCCGGCTCCTGATTGATAGCATGACGTCGTATCACCGTGTCCTTGACCTTGGTTAGGTCCATGATGTCATCAATCATCAGCGGCTCAAAAGCAAAGTACCCCTGCGCATATTTGCACCTGCCCATCTGACCGTACGTGCGCGCCATCGTCTCCATATAATACATATAATCACCCTGCTTATCAGGATTCTGAAACTGTGACGCGTGTGCTTTCAATGCTTTCTTCCAGGTGTCAAAATAGTCGGTGATGTCCACCACAAATGAAGGCGCCAGTCCGAACGGCAGGAAATAGTGAAACACCCGGTCAACATGGTGAGGAGGCAAACCACATTCGAATTTGGCCAAACGCGCCAGTCCGACGGCATTGATGGTTATCTGCCCGGTGGCGATATGGTCGGGGTGACACTGCGCTCTGCCGTTAGTGTTTTGCGGATAGGGACAAAGGACAATTGTCGGCTTGACCCTGCGAACTACTTCGGCGACTGCCTGACGCTTCTCGTAAGAATCTATCAGTTGCGTGTCACCAAAATCAAATACTTCTATCAAGTCCGCGCCCAGGATTTTTGCTGCCTTAGCTGTTTCCTTTTCGCGAATCTCGACAGTCCCCCCGGTTCCCATTTCACCTTTAGTGAGAACAACAACTGCGGCTGAATGACCCTGCGCAATTGATTTGGGAATCAAACCACCACAACCGACCTCAACGTCGTCAGGATGGGCTCCTATGGCCAGTATATCGTAATTGGTTTTCGTAGCGCTGTTAGACACGGATTGTATGTTCCTTATCAGTTTGTATATTCACTTCCATGCGCATAATATACGCGGAAGGCCGAATCAGTAAAGTTTTTTCAAGTAGCCAGCCGTACTCTTTCAAAGAAAAAAAGCCGAACGATAATCGTTCGGCCTTAAATACGGATAGCGTTTCAATCAGCGCTAATACTTCGACTTGTAATTCTTCACCTGTAAATCAGCGGGGATGAAGGGGTGGAATCTGTCGGAATGGAATTTCAGAATTGACGGCAGGGCCTCGAAGAGAGAATGTGAACCACCCGGATCACCAAAGCCGGTGTAGGAGCCCGAATACTCTTCAAATACCGCTGTCACTGGCGTCGGAAGTGACTTGAGCTTATTAACAAACATCGTGTCCTGATTGAAGTGCTCAAACTTGGCGTCTTGCGTGGCCATAACCATGACGTTGCCGGACAGCTCTGTCAGCAGACTGGTTTCGACCGTA
This sequence comes from uncultured Ignavibacteriales bacterium, assembly GCA_964516945.1. Lineage (GTDB taxonomy): Bacteria > Zixibacteria > MSB-5A5 > GN15 > JACZUZ01 > JAJRPJ01. The sequence continues at coordinate 33,656 of CAZFAL010000002.1, read as the reverse complement.
TCAATAACATTGGCCATGTCATGACGCTTCCACAAATTCCAAATCAGAGGATATGGGGCGCCGGTTGAATCAAAAGGCAGAAACATCCGCAATGTCGCATCATCACCCGTGAATGGATTCGGGAATGTCGGGAAAGTGATGTCCGTGGGAGGATTGTAAACAAATGCTGTATCAGGCGGAGCGATGGTCGTGTCGATTGTTGTATCAACCGGGACAACCGATGTGTCAATTGTTGTATCTATCAATGTATCGACGGTGATTACCGAATCAATGACTGTGCTGTCATAGATTTTGTTTATTGAATCCACGACAAGAAATCCCGCAGTGTCAATACCGAATGTGAAGGCAGTGTCCTCGGGCGAAAAACCCGCCGCGGCGGCGAGCAGGAAGCTGGTAGCGACAGCGCTGGTGGATGAATCAATAGCGCTATAGGAAGGCCATTCTCCGAGCGCCTGCTGGAAAAGACGCGGGAAGCCGTAAGTGTTATCGGTAAAGAACAATGGCGCTGAGAGGGCCGAGACAGAGCCGAAATTTGTGCTGGCGGCCATGCCGGTGAACGGATCCGGAGAAATCATGGCTCTGACAGCCCCATAGCCACCCATTTCATAACCGGAAATTGCGCGCAGGTTTTTGCTCAACACCGGATCGCTCGTGATAGTCCCGAAGGTGTTGAACTGTGTGTCAATAAAGGCGACCAAAGAACGGGTGACAAGCTCCTCCCAAAAGCCGTTAGTGATGTAATTACTGTAAAACGATCCACCGAACGGGTTGCTGGAGCCGTTAACTGTCACTACAATCATCGGTTCAATTTCTCCATTGGCTATCATTCTGTCCATCACCGTCTGCAGATTGTGATGCAAATAGAAGAATTGGTCTCCACGAAATGGCGAGAGAAGAAACAGTGTCGGATATGGACGGCCGAACGCCTTATCGTCATAGCCGGGTGGCGTATAGATATTAATGCCGGTGGTTGTCAAGTCTGAAAACTGCGTGAAGAATGTTTCAAGAAACGCGTGATTCCTCGTCCATGTGGAGATACCCGCTGCGGGGCTCGCGCTGAATGTCGGATTCCCGCGGTCTGTGCAACTGGCGACAATCGATGCCGTAGCTGCTGCGGCAAGAACAACCAACAGTGTGGCATTTCTCTTTATAACGCTCTTCATGATGCCCTTCATTCCGGGAGCTTTTCTACTTTTCATATTGATCTTCAAATGACTCTTTGTTTCTGGATAACAATATTTCTGAATGACTGTGTTTTTCTACAATCTTGTTTCTCTCCGTCATAATCTCTCAAATGCATCAATTCACGAATTTAGAAACGATACAAGATTCCAAAGACAGACTGGTACGTATTCCCACTTATTGAACCGGGAAGATTGTCGTTGATGGTATCCCCGTTCACATCCGCCGGGGCAGTGAAGGTTAAATCAGATTGATGAGTGATACTTGTCACACCCTGCAGTGTCCAGCGATTGACATCAATCGAAAAACCAAGACTGCCGCTATAGACTGTTCCATCATTGAAAAACTGCGGAGTATTCGTGCGACTATCGGAAGTAATTGACTGATCTATTCTGAAGCCACCCATGAACGTTGCAGTGGTAAGCGGCTTGTACATCAGCCCCAGCATGCCACTTCCGGCGTCGTCCCAGATAACCGGGCTTGCCAAATCTGTCTTAACCATGCCATTGAGCAACGGAAAGGGATTCGCGACTCCCTGCGGGATAGTAATGTTCAGACTGTCATATGAGCTGAAGGCCAGATTGACTCCTTCAAATTGAGACCAGAGAGTGTATTCTCCGTCAAGAGTGACGGTCAATTTGTCTGAGACATCAAATGCCAGTCCGGCTCCGAAGGACGCCGGTGTCACGATATCGGCGCTGAAGTTCGCTCCGGTGGCCAGTGTAAAGCCGGAAGTCAGCCAGAAACCGTCGGTGCCTCCGAGAAAACTTTCCGATTTGCGCAATTGAATATCTTCAGGGAGAAAGAATTGAAGGTCTGTTTTCCCGTCAACAGTGATTGTTGTCTTCGGTGTAAATGTCGCGCCAAAGCGAAGTTTATCTTTGGGCTTCCAGAGCAGTCCGATATTACCACCGACGCTCCAGCCATTTCCATCAGAGCTGGTCAATTCGGGAATCTTTTCATACGGTCTGTCTACTATCGACGGGTCGAGAGGATTGGTTCGCAAGACAAGGTTGTTATAGTTCAGGTCGGCTCTCTTCAGGGCAATGCCAACTCCGATTGATAACTTGTCTTCAATGAACTCCCGGGCAAATGTCGCCTGGAAGTTAACGATGTCGAGATTGACCATGAATTGTCTTTGGTCGCCGGTAAAGTTGAATGAGCTGTACCCATCGATACCTTGGAACAGTGACCAATCAAGATTCTGGTCGCCGGATTGATAGATTGAAAACCCGACGACTGTTTCACCCCAGAAGGGTGTGCGAACCACAATGCCCGCTTCGGGAGTCGAGTTTACTTCGTATTTGTTCGGAATTTCCTGTCCATTGGCGAAACCGGTTTCAAATCTGCCGCCAAATTGATAGTTCACATCATAGGTGAATCTGTTATGCAAGAAGTTGTTTGCGAAACCGAATTGATTGTCCTGCAAGGTTGCCAACCCGGCGGGATTGTACGCCGCAGCAGACCAGTCATCGGCAACAGCGCGAAACGCGCCACTAAGCGCACGGGCTTTAATACCTGCGTCATAGCTGAATCCGGCGGAAAAAGAGGTCCCCGCTCCACAAAAAACAACTCCTAAAGCAATCACATACAAACGAACTCTGTTCATCGAAACCCTCATCGCCGACTTCGCAACAACCGGCTGTTTTCTATCATCTATACTTGTCATACCTGCGTGCAATCCTGCGTCATGTTAACTCGTTACCCCGGCGGGAATTTCTACTACTGCATTACTTCTGGAGAGGGGAGTGAGGAGCCACGCAAGAGTCTCGCGTCGACCGGAAACCGAACAGTAACATACTGAATTGCGATTATGTAAGCCAGCTTTGTGTACTTTGACACTGGCAAACTGGCGCCGCGCAACTTGGCATGGACTGGAGTGAATGTCACTTTGATTTCCGGTAAATCCCCGCTGAACTTCCTGCGCCCGGGAGCTTCCCGGAAATGGTCTTTGTGCGTCGCTTGCGCCAATCATTGCGCGCTACCCCTACCCCTGCAACCCTTACAGAAATGTCTCTCTGCTGAAATCTGTGCAACTCTGCTCGAACAACTCTTCTCGAACAACTCTTCTCGAACAATCTTTTTGCACAAATCTCTTTGAACAAACTCCTTTGCTTCTGTAGTCCCGGTTATGTGAATCAAAGTTTTCTGAATCTCTGAATCAAAGTCTTGTGAATCAAACCTCTTCATGGCGGCGGCAGGGTCGCGACGCGATTCGACTGCCAAAATTACTATTCCTCCAGCGAAATGTCAAGACACCGGCGACCTTGAGCGGAAAATGCGCTGGATTCAGTAGTGTAACGAGAACCGCCGGAGCTTGTAACGAGTCACTCACAGCCCTAAACCGGAGAGTGCGCGCCGCAAACCGAACTAAGCCAACAGCTTACAGTCGGGCGACTGACAGCTCATTCTCAGGCGACCCGATAGCTCTAACAGAGTCTCAAAGACGGGTCAGCGTCAACGCTGAAAGAGGAGGGGCCAGATTTGCGAAATTGGAAATAGCCTGCGGCGGCTATCATTGCCGCATTGTCGGTGCACAAATCGGGCTCCGGGTAGAGAAAGCGGATACCACGACTCTCGAGTTCTTGGGTCAGCAGGCGGCGGAGACGGCTGTTGGCGGCAACACCGCCTGAGAGGGTCACTGTCTTCACCTGCGCTGCTTCAGCGGCGTTGATGGTTTTTTGCGCCAGAATATCAACGGCGGCCTCCTGGAAGGAGGCAATTACATCTGCGAGGGTCTCTTTGCGCTCATTTGCAGAGAGCGCGCTCCAATGCAACGCCACAGCGGTTTTCAAGCCGGAAAAAGAAAAATCGAAATCTCCACTGCGGGACATCGGACGGGGAAATTTCACGGCCTGCGGATTTCCCTTCCGGGCAAGCGCATCGATTCTGGCGCCACCGGGGTATCCTAAGCCGACAAGTTTCGCCACCTTGTCGAAAGCCTCACCAACCGCGTCGTCACGAGTCTGTCCGAGAACCCGATAATCTCCATAGGCCTTTGACTCCACAAGCAAGGTATGTCCGCCTGAGATGAGCAGGGTCAGATGATGCGTGTCCAAATCAGGATAGGTCAGGAAATTCGCGGCTATGTGTCCTTCGAGATGATTGACAGCCACGAACGGCTTGCCGGAGCCGAGCGCCAGTCCGCGCGCAAAGTTCAACCCCACAAGCAAACAACCGATTAGACCGGGGCCACGAGTTGCGGCGATTACGTCTATTTCCTTGAGAGAGATTCCCGCATCGTCTAATGCCCGCCGATAAATCGGGCCGATGGCATTGACATGCTTGCGACTGGCAATCTCAGGAACAACTCCACCAAAGAGTGAGTGCTCCGCCTGACTGAGGATAACATTAGAAAGCGTCGTCGCGCCGTCTTTGACAACCGCCACTGACGTCTCGTCACAGGAGGTTTCTATTCCGAGAGTTATCTGTGGCATTTGTTTTGGGAGAATGATTTGTGAAATCGTGTATAGTGTCAGTCTGGGAGGAGACGCACAAGACTGTCAGAAACTGAAATCAATTTGAGTGAGGCCGGCAATGAAACAGTCACCGGAGCGTAGCCACTGGCATCCCTGGCAAGATAGTCGACAGTGACACTCACGTCTCCGGCGGTTAGCTGTTGCGCCTCCTTCAGAGGTCCGGAAACAATAACACCCACGAAACCGGGCTGGAGAACGGTGTGAGCTTCCGGCGCATTGAGAAGCGCCACAGAAACACTATCAAGAAGTTTTTGTCGCACTGCCGTGACATTCACATGATAGCTCACTTGCTTCGGCACAAAGCGCACTCCATACACCAACGCCGTGTCCAGCGCTACATTGAGATTAAAGTCACTGCTGACATCATCCAGTTCCTGTTTTTCCGTCACTGCGTATTTCAAACGCTGGATAGCGCTTTTCGGGCCAATCGCTTTGACCAGCGCCGGAGCGATTGAATCCGCAGGGCCGACTGCAAAGCCGGACGCCGGAGTGATTGTTATCCGGCTTCTGACCGGCAACACTGCGCTGTCGACCACATCAAGAGTAAACCGATAGTTGCGTGGCGAGAGAACATCGAGCAGAGCAATGTCCGCGCCGTCCACCATAGTGACATTGCCGGTAGTCAAATCGGACTCGCGAGTTCCAATACGAGATTCGCTTAACCGCAACGCTACGCCTTTTCGCCGCCAGCCACTACGCAGGAATGTTTTGCCGGTAGCCGACAGTCTGACTCGCACTGAATCCGGGGGCGCGACCGCCAGCGCCCGATTTTCAGGTGTCAACACAACACTCACCGGGAGTGTTTCCTCGATATCATAGGTTTTATCAGTCGCCACATGCAGCCAGAGCAACAATGCAAGCATGACCGCCAGCGCCTTGAGAGGGAGATTAGATAGCATTAGAGTATTCCGTTAATCTGTTACGAGGAGCTCTTATTCAGCAATGTCCACACACCATTTATTTTGCCGGAGTTCCGGCGCACAACAATCAAATCCATTTTTCCATCACCATTGAGTTCCATCGGAATAAGTTGAGCCGGCTCCGGGACAGTGATTTCAATGGCATTGTCATCATCCATATAGTTTGTGCGAGAGCCATAGAATATCTCCAAATGGTCAGCGCCGTCGGTGTAGACCAAATCATGTATCCCGTCATTGTTAAAATCTGCGGACCAATTGAAGAGCGCTCCGGCTTCGGGATACTCCTCAGTGTAATCTAGGGCAACGGGCAGTTTTTTCCGCATCGAAAAATCATCTGACGGAACGCCCTTGTTCAAATCGTATATCAACAAATCAAAACCGCCCTTCTTTTGCATCATCATCTTGATAGTTGCCACAACTCCCAGCTCCACAGCCGGCAGGACCAACTCCGGTTTGCCGTCACCATTGACATCGGTGACCAGCGCAGAGCTACGCGCTTGTTCAAGATGCAGAGTTTTGCCGGGGGTTTGCGACAAATAACCGGACTTGTCGCTGAGGTAAAAGTCAACCTTGCATTCTGAGGAGGCAATGCCGCCTTTCATCCGTAGAGCGACCAGATCAGGACGTGAATCACCATTGCAATCGACTAACAGCGGATAACACGATTCTCCGGCGGAGAGCTCTGTCAGCTCCAGCAATCTGTCCGGCGTGGGCGAAAAACCTCCGGCGCTGTCTTGAAGGAACAAATACGAACGGTTGTCGTAGAGCACATACAAATCTATATTGTTATCAAGGTTCGCATCAACGGCAATCAACTCCGGTGTTTCGACAACATACGATTGCGCCTTTGTGTTTGTGCGGAAGAACAAGCGTTCGGGGCGGGCATGATATCCGGCGCTCTTGAGCTGGACTTCGCCGAGAAGGACATATGCGCCATCCTCTCCCTGCTCGAAGAGCGCGAATCCATTGACGACCGGCAGAACCAGTTCCAAACCCGGCAGACCGTTGAGTTCCAGCGCAAAATCCGAAACCAGGGCTCCGCGAAAGTCTGTGAGTTGATAGACTGTTTTCCGGCGAACAATCCTTTTTGATGCTGACGCATCCGCTCCAACAGGGTCTAATGTCAGCGCCCCTTTATCGTCGAGAAAAACAATTTCATCTTTTCCATCTGAATCCAGATCCGTCGCCTGAAAGCATGAGGCGCCCGCCGGAAGCGGGAAAACACTTGTCGGGGTGGATTTGAAGCCTGTTGACTTGTCCTGAACAAACAGACCAAGAAAGCGCCTCTGGTCACGGATTTTCGTCGGAATATAGATGATGGCGACATCACTGAGTCCATCGCCATTGAAATCACCAAACAGACTTCCGAGTGTCCATCCCTCAACAGACAATTCCCGAACAGTGAATTGGTCCTGCTCAGCCGCAGTTGCAACCGAGCCGGAAAAGAGCAAACTCTGGAGCGCCATAACGCAAACAAATCCCCACATTGCAAGGGAGACCTTGACTTGCCGGGGATGAAAGCGCAGGGCAGACACCTGTATGTTCATGTAATTGCGCGCTCGCATACGTCCAAGATATGTCGTTCTTCCGGTTTATCAAAGAGCCCTCTGCAGAGATTGAAGAGCAGGGCAGATATTAGTGAGAATCCTTGTCCTTCTCGCAGAGTTTTCGGGCAAAGCTTCCTGCAACCTCTCTCTGCTTCTGTTACGTAGAAAATCGTTTGACGGCTTCAATAAACTCGCGCCGGGTCATCCCACCAAAAACGTGACAGGCCGTTGTCGGAGCCAATCCACAGGAAGTCATCGATGAATTCGACTGCGGAAATGTAGTTTGACGGCAAACCGTCATTGATGGTAAACCGGATAGTCGTTGATTTCTTTTTCTTACCGCTTTTTGTCTGATATGGAATCAACACTAATCCTGATTGCGTGCCGATTGCAATGAGCCGTTCATTAACAGCAAATGATGTCTGGTCGGAGAATCGATTAATGTCCGGGAATGACTCACTTTCCCCGGTTTGCACATTGATTCGCACCAAACCATCCCGCGCCAGAAACCAGAGATTGGCGCCGACAACACGTATCTGGCGCACCGGACCGTCGAGAATCTGCTCCGGATCGGTAAGTTTTTTCAACTTGAACGTACGCACATTCAGTCGATAGGCTCCTCTTTCAGACCCTATCCAGACATAGCGCGGACGAACGTGGCTGGAAAGAGGGAGTTTGAGGCGACCGCCGGGATATGCCGGCTCAAGACAGTATATCCTGCTGCCCTCCAGCAGATTCCTGCGGAGCGCCACAGAGCCGGTGGAATCGCTGTACAAAATACCGAGGCCGAACTCTGTCGCCACAAGCAGGGTGTCTCCGAAACCGAATGACCCATTAACTTGTGTGCTGGGCAGGCCACTGAAGCGGTCATACTTACCAAGTATGCTGTGGTTTTTCCTGCTGATTTCATACAATCCCAGTGAAGTCCCTATCAGGAGCGCCCGGTTTGATTCACCGAGCGAAAGCACGTCATTTTCCGGAAAACGTTGCGTGACACCTTGTTCAATATAATCGAATGCGCCGGTGTTCAAATCGATTTCAGTCAACCCTGCTCGAAATGAGTTGCCGAGATACCCGGCGACCAGCAATGTGTCACCGATTCGAAGCAATGCGCTGACCTGCTTTTCGAGTAATCCAAAAGGGAGAAATTCCAAATCACCACCATTGACTTCACTACGGGCAGGACCGAACCCACGAACACCCAGCCATAAATAACCTAATTTATCCTGATAAATCGGTTCGGTAATATATTGTCTGCCTGCGTCATCCATCAGAACACCGTCCGGATAGTAAGTAAAACCAAATGGCGAATTGTGAATCGGCTCCGGAGGGACATACGAGCCGCCGTTTTGAAGCGCAGGAAATTTGGATTCTTGTGTCCAATAGCCAAACACCCGCTCAAAGAGATAAATACCGAAGTCGGTCTCCACCCATAATTTTTCATCGTCAAACGAGGCCGCCAGCCGTCTGATTGTTGTACCGACCAGACCGTTGTCAAAACCCAGCGGTTCAATAAACTCCCGGTTCAGAATGTCATAACGTAAAATGCCTGATGAGCTACCGAAGTAGGCGTAATAATCCGTGGCGGTGATTGCAGTGATGTCTGTGTACTCTCCGATAGTCAGGAAATCTTTGCGGTAGGTGTCCAATGATTTCCATTGGGCCCGGCCGGGCGTAGGAAGGGAGACACAGAACAGTAGTGACAGCGCCAAACCAATCGACGCCAGATAGTTTCGCCTATGAGAGGGTGTAGAATCTCGGAATGTTCCGCTGTCTGGCCTGTTGTCGGGTCTGTTGTCTGCTCTATTGCGACTCATATACGGCGCTTTCCCCGGGTCGGCTCATCATCAGAATCAGTATCAGCAGAATCAATGTCACCAGAATCAATGTCATCGAGATCAACTGAATGACCGGATGAGCGTTACGCGAGCGGTTGATGTATTCGCGCCGGCTATGCAGGGCAGAGTTCGGCGATGCGTGACTATGCTCAACTGTGCTCAACTATGCAAATTATGCAAATGACTTCAGCGCCACAATTACTGTTTTCGCCATCAGGGCGACACCGTAATATATGGCCTCTTCGTCCACAACAAAACGGTCAGAATGCCAGCCCTCTGTGGCTCCGATAGCAGGGTTGCGGATTCCCAATCGAACCTGTGCGCCTGGTACATGCTCGAGGTAGCAGGCAAAATCCTCTCCTCCAAGAACCTGGTCGGTTTCAATAACGCGGTTCTTACCAAACAGGGAAGTAAACGACTCTGCGAAACACTGATTGACACCCGGAGTATTTGAAAGCGCCGGATACTCGGCGACAACTTCCACATTCCCGGTTGCGCCATAAGCTTTGCAGACACCATTAACACAGCGCACAATCGCCTTGCGGGCGCGTTTGGCGTCAGAGCCATGAATCGCCCGCAGTGTCATTGTCAGCTTTGCCTGCGAGGCAATGACATTTCTCGCTGTCCCGCCTTCAATTTTGCCGATAGTCAGCGCGACCGGATGAAGCGGGTCAGTTTCACGGCTGACAATGCGTTGCAGCGAGCCGACAATCTCTGCGGCGACCACGATAGCGTCAACGCCTTCTTGCGGACGCGCCGCATGGGCCGAGTGGCCGGTGATGGTGATATTTATGTCTGTTACCGAGGCCATAGTCGGGCCATCGCGCAGGCCGATTTTACCTGTTTTCACGCGCGGGTCAACATGCAGGCCGAGAATACAACAGACAGTCGGGTTTTCCAGCGCCCCTTCTTCAATGAGAGGTCGCGCTCCACCCGGAGGCATTTCCTCAGCCGGTTGAAATAGAAAACGCACATTACCGGGGATGTATTCACGCATCCCGGCAAGAAGTTGAGCGGTTCCCAGAACGGTCGCCATATGTGTGTCATGACCGCAGGCGTGCATTCTGCCATCAATGGTTGATGCGAACGGCAGGCCTGTTTTTTCGAGAATCGGGAGCGCGTCAATGTCTGTGCGCACCGCAACTGTCGGCCCGTCCAGCCCACCGGACAGTTCAGTCAGAATTCCAGTCGGCGCTTTCAGCGGAAAGGGCTTGAGTTTGATTTTCGCCAGCTCTGTTTTCAGGTATTTTGTTGTTTCGAATTCTTCATTCGAAATCTCCGGATGACGATGTAAATGCCTGCGCACTTTGATCAGATAGGGATGTAGCTCTTTGGCCTTTTGACGGATTAACTCGTCCATCTGACTTGTATCAGCCGCTGAAGGTTCTTTTCCGGTGTTTTGTTTGTTTTGCATGCGGGTCATGAGTATTGACACTGCTCTTGATTGTTTTCTGTCATCTCTTTGCAAGAGTTATCTGTTTGGCGCCTCGGCCTGTTTTCTGATTGTCTCGTTCCTGACGCTCTGTTTGTGAGCGAAGCCGGGTTGCCAGAAGATGCGCCACGCGTATCGGCTCCGGTGTGCGAAATCCCCGCAACATGTGCCGCACGAATTGTAGTGATTCGCTCATTCCCAGTCGATAACCCGGGGAAATATAAATAGACTTCACTCCGGCTCTTGAGCGAAGCGCAATACCAATCTCTTTACCCTCACGCACTACTTTCGCCACCGAGTTTTTCGGGCGACCGACACGAGGTTTGGGAATCGACATAAGACGACGTCGCGAACAGCCGACTGACGGTATATCGTAAATAATTCCCATGTGAGTTGCAATACCTATTCCGCTGACGGAATTAACACCTTCGCCGTGAATCATCAGCAGATCCGGATGCGCTTGTATTTGCTCTAACGCTTCGACAATTGTCCTCCCCTCGCGGAATGATGAAATCTCAGGATTCGGCGGGAAAGGCGCCTTGCCGATAAGCAAACTGCGCTCTATCTCGGTGAAGCCGGGGTAGCGCATCAAAACAGCGGCGCAATAAATCCGTTGTGAAGGTTCACGAAACACGCATTCAATCCCGAGAACCAGCCCTCTTTCAGGCGGCGAGCCGTAGAGATCAATCTCCGGCGCCAGGATTTCCCTCTGAATCTTGCGAATATCGGAATACCGTCCGGGCCAGCTATGTACTATCTGTGGTTTCATAGTTTGGTTGGCTTCGTGAATACTGTGGTTTCGAGAATGCTGTGGTTTCGTGATGTGCTCTTGTTTACGTGTGCGTTCTTCCGATGTCCGTTGATAAATATACCATTCTTTCATACACCGAAACACCACATATTGAATTCTGTTTCCTTCATATTCTGCTGTGTTTCTTTGATTGATTCTTTGATTGATTATCTGATTCCTGTGATTACGCAGTCCAGCCCGCATTGCCCCTGCCATGCGGTCGGTTTTCTTGACAAAGCTGTTTGTTTCAACTATCATTGCGCCTTGTTACCCTAAGGTAATAGGGCGCGTCGCACGCATATTGAACTGAACAGAGACGGACAACCAAACCCAGACGATGAACAGCAATAAACCAAACCAGGTAATCGTCAAAAAGGGTAATTGGTTTCGCCGACTGTTTGCCTTCATCGGCCCGGCTTATTTAGTCAGCATCGGATATATGGACCCGGGTAACTGGGCGACAGATATCGAGGGCGGCGCAAGATTCGGCTACGCCCTGATTTGGGTGATATTGATGTCGAATCTGATGGCGCTGGTTCTGCAGACGCTTTCAGCGCGGTTGGGAATTGTCACCGGGTATGACCTGGCTCAGGGTTGTCGCCGGGAATATCCTAAGCCGGTCAATCTTTTCTTGTGGTTTCTGGCGGAAATCGCTATCGCCGCCACCGACCTCGCCGAGGTCATCGGCACTATCATCGGGCTCAACCTGCTTTTCGGTCTCCCGCTTCTGTGGGGCGCGGCAATCACTGCGTTTGATACATTTCTTCTGTTGCTTATTCAACGTCTCGGGGTCCGGCGCATGGAGGCGTTTATTGTGATGCTTGTGGGCACGATTGGCGCTTGCTTTGTCATAGAGATTTTCTTCGCCGAACCGAGCTGGAGCGCCGTTGCCAAAGGATTCATTCCCCATATCGACAGTTCGTCACTCTATATCGCCATCGGAATCATTGGCGCAACAGTGATGCCACATAATCTGTACCTGCATTCCTCACTGGTGCAATCACGTAGAATCTCCAATACATTCTCCGCGCGGTTGGCCGCCTGCAAATTCAACCTGATAGACACTGCCGTAGCGTTGAACGCGGCCTTTTTTGTGAATGCCGCGATCCTGGTGATGGCGGCGGCGGTATTTTTTAGTCGCGGGATTGTGGTGACGGAGATTCAGCAGGCGCATGAATTGTTAGCTCCGATTCTCGGCAACAATATCGCTCCGGTCGCCTTCGCTCTGGCGCTTCTTGCCGCCGGACAAAGCTCTACTCTGACAGGCACACTTTCCGGTCAGATTGTCATGGAAGGGTTTCTGAATATCAAACTTCGCCCCTGGCTTCGCCGACTCCTGACACGAAGTTTGGCCCTGATTCCGGCGGTAATTGTGATTGCGATTTCCGGTAGTGAAGGAACGTATGAGATGTTGATTCTCTCTCAGGTCATACTCAGTTTACAATTGCCCTTTGCGACAATACCGTTGATTCATTTTACCTCAGACAAGAACAAAATGGGCAAATTCGCCAATAAGCTCTGGCTAAAAATCACCGCCTGGTTGATAGCTGTGATTATTATTGCCCTGAATCTCAAGCTTGTGTTTGACGAGTTGACCGGTTGGCTGACCGATGAACCATTCTGGATATGGATTTCAACTCTCTTCGCCGCAGTGTTTCTGCTGGGAGCGCTGTCCTATATTACCTATCGCGCCTTCTCGAAATCATCCGGCCACTGGATAAACGCTGACAGAAAAACATACGCGATTGAACGTATTGCCAGCGAAATCAAGCCGGTGGCCTACAGACATATTGGAGTTGCCCTTGAACATAGCGAAGGTGACGCAGAAATCATATCTGCGGCGCTGACACTGGCCAGACAACAATCCGCCTCTGTGACGCTCATCCATGTTGTTGAAACACCGGGCACATACATGCTCGGCGAAGAAAGTGACAGTTTGCATTCACGAGAAGATGAGGAGTACCTTGGCAGTCTGGCGCATGAAATCGAAGAGCGGAACATTCAAGTTGATATTGAAATCCGCTATGGAAACGCCGGCGAGGAAATAGTCCATCTTGTCAAGAAACTGGAGATAGATTTTCTGGTGTTCGGCTCACACGGTCATCAGGGCTTTGGCGATGTGGTTTTTGGTGAAACGTCTTCCAAGGTTCGTCATGATGTTTCTATTCCGGTTCTCGTTGTACAACTCAGCGCTCCAAAGCCGGAGCCACCGCAGAAGTTGTGATATAAATATCTTACGTAGTCAGTGATGCAACGTGTCGCGCTAATCAACTCCCGGCAAGCGCTCCGTCCTACGGGGCGGGACAAATGGATTCAGGCCACGTTACGCGCTGTAGACGCCCTGAGCGCAGAGAGCAACTACAGATTTCTTGCATCACTCGGCGAAACAACCTATGAGCTGGCCCTTTACGAAATATGCCGCACGAAGTCTCATATTGAAATTATTCTGACAACCGGCCAGTTACAGGCCGTGGCGAATTCAGAAGAAGACCTACGCAACATTCTGGCTGACGAATTCAACCTTCCCTCAGAGCGAATGTCATTTACATGCGTTGAGACAGGGGAAGAATCTGCAAAGCAAGCGCCGCATCTTCGTGACGCAGAGGTTTTGCGCCGGGCTGATATTGTTGTTCCGGTCTCGATTCGTCCGGGAGGGTTCTGGGACATACAATTGGCGGACTCAGCGTCGTTGTCAGGCAAGATCGATAATCGCTTTCGCGTTCCCTATCAGAAGAGCCATACGAGAATAAAACAGTCTTTTGTCGAACGACAACCGCTTACGACAACGGCAAGTCGTCTTGAGAACTATTTGATCCACTGGACGCGCGCAACTAACGGCCCCTGGCCGGGAGAACGGCGGTGCGAATACTATCGCGCCATCTGTGATTCGGAACATACCTATCCCCGTTCCGCGCTGGCGACACTTGAGCGCATCCTCACTGAAAAACGCATCCGTGGCTCATCACGACATATGCCGCAGGGGGCCGCCATGGTCTCGCTGACTTCGGCGTCGCTTGCCGAATCGATATCTCTGATGAAGTATCGCGCCCGCTATCGTGAAATGACAATCGAGCCATACGCAATCGCACTGCCGTCGGGGATCGCCGAACAATCAGGAATTCAGCAGGTCACCTATCTTGGGACAGAGGAACTCTCACAGCTATCGGACGCTGAGAGATTATTTGCCCATGCAGCGGGCGCTGAGAGAACAGATTGGAAAAGAGAAAAAGAGTGGCGCTCTTACGGCGATCTTGATTTATCGCCGCTCTGGGATGATTTGATTGTCTTAACCGAAAACGACGAACAGGCGCATCGGATTACAAAGAATTACGGATTGGACGCATACGCGGTGTTTGCGCCGGCGGAGTAGCACATGAAAGGCCGCCTACTACAGATGATCTATCAAATCGAGATAGCGCTCAGCCCAGCGGCTACGGGAGTGGTTGTTGCGGATATAGTCATGGTATCCCTGACCGAGACGGTCGCCGTCGATTTTCCCTGACCGCAATCTGAGTATCAACTCGCTCAGTTCATCGGCGTTGCTGGAGTGGTAAGTCAAAGCTCCGCCCGCATTGTTCAACAGGGCGCTGGCTTCACCGTCAGGACAGCCAAGGACAATCGGTTTACCGGAGGCCATATATTCAAAGACTTTTGAAGGAACGGCCATTTTGGCGACTTCAACATCTTTGAGACATTCAATCAGCACATCACTGGCCCGGAGGAAAAACGGAATGTATTCCAGAGGTTGGAGGCCAGTGAAGGAAACATTGTCCAATTGATAATGGGCGGTCAGCTTTTCAAGCTCCGCTTTCTTCTGGCCATCACCGACAAATACAAAATGAATGTCCTTTTCATGCGCCAAACCTCTCGCGGCTTCCACTATCGTTTCCAGCGGCCGCACTAAACCAAGAGTTCCCGAATAGACCACAAGGAACTTCTCTTTCCAGCCGAATTTCTTGCGCACACCATTGGAATGGCCGAAAATGAAATTATCTCCAACGCCGGACTTCACCGTTATCACACGTCTGGGCTCAATACCGTATTCACGCAGGAAATCGTTGATCCCGTCTGTTGCAGAAACAATTCTGTCGGCGCGCTTGTAGAGAAAATTCATCACTGCGCGAATAGAACGTGTGAATAGCGATTCTTCTAAATTGCCGAATTGCACACCGGACTCCGGTTGTAAATCGCGCAATTCCAGCACATAGCGGGTGCGACGGAGTTTGCTGACAAGATAGCCGGCGATGGCAGTGGTAACCGGAGGTGAGGAAGCGATTACCAAATCAAATTTACCTTTGAGCCGGAACGAATTCATCACCGACGACAACAGAAAAGTGAGAAAGCCCACCATCCGGCGTCCCGGGCGACTATTCGGAGCCGGGAGGACGTAGGAACGGCAGACATCGATTCCATCGAGTTTTTCGCGCACAAAAAACTTCCCTTTGTACCGTTCCGGCAGGATGCCGTCGGGATAATTAGGCATGGCGGTCAAAACGGTGACCTGATGCCCATGCTCCTGGAAAATCTTTGCGAACTCAAAGAGACGACGCACTGCGCCTCTTTCCGGTGGAAAATATTGTGTTAGTATTAGTATTCTCATGGTTCAAACGCCCAACAGGCGGCAAAGTACATCCGAAAACTTTCAAAAGCAAGGCAATTCGCTATTGGCGCAACTCGCTCATTTATAATAACTTACATCGACATCGACAACTATCGCTCCTGAAGATTTCACAATCATAATCTGCCGTCAGTTCTCTTCGGTAGACTCCCGGCCGCGTACGTACAGGCAGATATTAATTCTTCGGACATATTTGGGACTATTCTACGAATTCAGGGGGAGACGTATCGTGCTCGGTGTGGCTTATCTCAGGTGACGCAGACGGCAATGCGCGGCGACAGATTCACCTGTCACACCGACCTTTTTACACATTTTTCAGCAAATAATCAAGTCAATATTCCAGGCAATTCATCTTATTTACGCTGGAACAGTATCTCAATTCTGCGATTCTTTTGCCTTCCGCTCGCTGTGGCATTGTCAGCGATGAAATTCGTCTCACCGCGTCCGCGAACAGTCATTCGTTTTGGCGAAATCCCCAAACTCTTCAAATAGTCATATACTCTCCGCGCCCGCTTCTCAGAGAGCGCTCTGTTGGCCTTCGCTGAACCGATATTGTCCGTATAGCCAATGATTTCGAGATTAATATCGGACGCTTCCTGTAACATCAACGCCAACTGGCGCAATACGCCTTTGTTTTTTCTGTCAATTTCGAACGAACCCGACTCATAGCTGATATTCAAAACCATCGCCTGTGCAAAAACAGACACATCGACACAGCCACGCTCATCGACTTTCAAACCCGCGGCTGTCTGCGGACAATCATCCAGACCGTCAGCGACACCGTCACCATCACTATCAATCGCACAGCCCTTTTCATCGACATGCGCTCCAATGGCTCCAGAGGGGCAGGAATCCATGAAATCCGGTATACCGTCAAAGTCACTATCAATCGGACAGCCGTAAATATCCACAGCTCCGAGAGCTCCCGGCGGAGTGTCAGGGCAATCGTCAAGACCGTCAAGAACTCCATCACCGTCTGAATCCATTGGACAGCCAAGTGAATTGACAATTGCGCCGGATACCGTTCCGGGGCATTTGTCACGATCGTCAGCGACACCATCGCCGTCAGAATCCCGTGGAGCGCCTGTCGGTTTGTGAGAAGGATAGGTGGTGGCCGACTGCGACCAGGACTTTTCCTCATTCCAATGTTCCCGTTTTGTAAGCAAGCCAAAGCTCATCTGCAAACGAGACACAGCGGTTAAGGCCCAGCGCGGACGCGAACTGTTCACTATGTCTGCAAAGTCAGCGCCCGGACCGGTGTGATAATCAACCCGGCCTTCAAATCCGAAAGAGAATTGTTTGCCAAGTGAGAGATTGAACCCTGCAAACGAGGTAAAGAGCAGTTCTTCGGCCTTGAATGTTTTCGGAGTGTTCTTGTCACTCAATGTGTCAATAGGCGCCCCGCTGACAGGGTCAACAAATTTCCAGAAGTCAATTCCCGGACCGGCGCCGATATACGGCGCGAATCCTGCCTGTTGAGGCCGGAGAAAATATTGCAAGGCCAGTGTTACACGGTGTGATTGAAAGCCGGTAATGCGCGAACCGGTTGCTGAGCCGATTTGGAAAATCGACGTCGCGCCTGAGTCACTGTAGATTTTTCCGTACAAATAGTCTATGCGCGCAGAC
This sequence comes from uncultured Ignavibacteriales bacterium, assembly GCA_964516945.1. Classification (GTDB taxonomy): domain Bacteria; phylum Zixibacteria; class MSB-5A5; order GN15; family JACZUZ01; genus JAJRPJ01. The sequence continues at coordinate 16,224 of CAZFAL010000002.1, read as the reverse complement.
AACTTCGGTTTGAGTGTCCGACTCAAATTGGCGGTGAATCCCGGACTAATGACAAATCGAGGGCTCAGTTGACTGCTACCGGCGTCACCACCGGAAAGCGTTTGCGGGGCGAAACCGGCGCCCAGCGTATAGCGGTATGCTTCTCCAGCATGCGCGGGGCACGCCAAGAGCAAACAACACAGCGCCACCACACCTGCAGGGGCGCTTGCCTTCAAATTCAAAAGTGTGTCCCGAATTCTCATAGGACAAAGGTACACCTGTGAGCGCCCGAACATTCAACAAAAATCCGCATAGGTATGCTTGTTCTCAGGTTATGTTCTTCACGCCGGACTGCGGATCTGAAGTTGCGGCTTGCCCACCGATATTTGGAGTCGCGTTTTCTGGTCTGACATCTCTCGCTGAAATCACAAAAGCGCCCAGCCCGATAAATCCCGCCAAACAGTAAAGCGCGACTCCGGCATACGGTATCAACGTCAGGAGCGCTATCAGAACAATTCCGGCCAGAATACGCAGGATACTCAAGACGAGACCTGGTTCCCGACGCGGGGCTATGAGCGCTTCTCCGAGACCGCTGGCGGCATAGAGCGGCCCGAAAAGGAACAAGGCGACAAGCAACGCAACAAACAAGACGGACGCGGCCAGCAGACCGACGATTGTGATGGCTAACATGAAAACCACGAAAAAACCGGCCATAAAGGTGATGAGTCCGAATGCCAGACAACGCAACGGCTCTTTGCGAACGGCGCGCGAGCTACGCTGGAAATGGAGCCGTGCGACGCTGAATATGACAACGGCAAGAAGGAACAGCGCTCCGACACTGAAGAAAAACGACAGCACATGACCAAGCGACAGTCCACCGGAAACCTCTTTTTCAAGGCGGATAACTTCACCGGAAATCTCTGCGCCATCTTCGATATCAAGGACGGCGGAGCCATGAACGATGAGATCGCCGCCAATCTTCGCAGTCTCCAGAACTCGCAACGTCCGGTCAGATGTGATCTCCAAATCATGACCTACAGTACCTGAAATCGTTGCAGCGCCTGCGCCACACTTCAGCTTGCCGGAAACTTCCCCTCCAAAAAACAGACTATCTGCAAAAAAACTGGCGTCCCGTTGGAATAGCGCGTCCTCATCGATTTCAATCTTCTCTGCAAAAATATAACCTGACCCACGGACTGTCCCACTGACAAACGCCCGCTGACAAAACATCGCCAGCGAATGATAGATATCTCCGTCAATCGTCGCTTTCTGAGCAAGGATAACCCCTGCGCCTGTTATGGTTCCACTCAGACGAAAATCCTTTGAAAAGGAAAGTACATCTCCATCCACAAAACCGTCAATTTTGCACGTTCCCGCCGTAATCAAGAGATCGTCATTGATGCGTGAATCCGATGATATTGACACCCGGTCTTTCGCGCGACGGGCCGTTGCCGACAATGGCGGCGCGAAGGCAATCCCCGACAGCAGAAGAACTACAACCAGAAAAAGAGACACTCGAAGCAGGTGGCCCTGCGAGTCGTTCCGCAGACGGCTGGCTTGATATCCGGCTTGAAATATGGTAGTCCGGCGCTCCATCTTTCTTCTTCCTGAGAACTTCTCCAAAAAGAATCCTTCTGATTGTGCTTTATCCATGCTCAAGGCCGGTTCTCTATTTCTTTCAACTAACTTCTTTCAACTGATTTCTTCCAACTAATCGATATTCCCACGTACAGGACGATACTCTGGAGGAAGTAAGCGTATCCTCGCAGAAAGTTCAATCTCAAACGGTTTTGTTCATGCCGTCTTTCGCATGCAGTCTCTCTCAAGCAAGCGGACAGAAGTCACGCACTATTCATCTACGAGAGACAAGCGCTCATGGTTGCCGGGCGCCGACATCCGGCAAAAGAAATCTTCCCGGCGCCAAAACTCCAAGGCAAAACAATTCCAGATGCAGTATTTCACTTGCGTGGCATTTCAAAGTGAAACAAGGATTTCACTGCAACGAACTCAGACTTCCCAAAGGCCTGATTGAAACGAATTTGCCGGGAATCTCTGCGAAATTATATCGTTGAAACGCCGATATAAACTATCGGTGAGCGCACTGCGCAATGACGATTACACATACGCAACTAACAACGCTAAGATATTGAACAGCAGTCAAATCGACGAGTCAGACAACTACTATATATGAACATATTTTTCAATAGCACTAAGACATTCCTTCCCCGAATAGATGCAATTTATTTGCAGACACGGGCGTTGGCGTTGACCTCGCTCGTCGGATGGCTTGTCCTCGGTTTTGTACCTGCAGAACAGCGCGTGGTTGCTGAAGTGATTCTCGCCGCGTTTGTTCTCCACTTCATCACGCTCCTCGCGCTGACTCGCCGGAAGAAGAGCTACACAAACAAACTTTATCTCGCAGCAATTGTTCTGGACTCGATTGCCACGATTGTCTGGATAAATTTTGACGGTGGATTTACTTCACCGTTTTTTCTCGGCTTGTATCTGATTGTCTCATTTTCCTCATACCTGCTCACCCGTGAAGCGGCGCTGGTTACCACAGCGGCAATAAGCGCCGCCTATGTCGCCGTCCTTTGGCCGGAGCTGCACAGCTTGCATGACTGGCTGATTCTCTCTTTGCGTCTCAGCCCCTGCTGGATATTTCTGGCGGTGATATCTCATGTCTCTGAACATTTGCGCCGCTCTGAGAAACGCATGTTGAATCTGTTCGATACACTGAATATGCGCACGTCAGAGCTTGAGAAAATCCAGGCGCAACTTGAATCAATCTATGACAATTCGCGTATCCTCGCGGGTATCCTTGATGTCGATGAAGTCATTAAGGCCGTCATGCAAATCACCAACAGTATCCTCAAATATCCCGCCGCCGCCTTACTGATGAAACAAGGAGATTCAGGGTACATTTACCGTGGAAGAGTTATTGAAGAGAAGATCAACTTGAGATTGAAACCGGCGCCGGAAGATTCAGTGGAATTATTACAACGTGTATCCAAGCTGGGTTCACCGGTTTGTATTATGGATATTTTGCATCGCGATGATTACACCGCCCTGCGCGCGGACACACGAGCGGTTATGATGGCTCCGATGACCGTGCGCCGCAAAACTCTGGGAGTGCTTGTCGCTGAATCGACTGTTAAAGGCGCATTTTCCGAACGTGACGAGAAGATGTTCTGGGTGGTTGCGCGCTCTGCGGCCATGGCAATCGACAATTCGCTGGTCCATCAGGAAATGGAGGAATTGACTATCACAGATGACCTCACCGGCGCATTCAACTATCGCTACTTCACGACCAAATTGAACGAAGAAGAGCGCCGCGCCGCACGGTATAATCAACCGCTGTCATTGATAATGCTTGATATTGATCATTTCAAGAAATTCAACGACACCTATGGTCATGAAGCGGGGAACTTGATTCTCAAAGAGCTCGCGCGAGTCGCCTTTGGTTGCGTTCGCGACACAGATGTTTTTACTCGCTATGGCGGTGAGGAATTCGCTATCATCCTGCCGCAAACGACTCAATCTGAGGCGCAGCAGATTGCCAGTCGAATTCGTGAATCAATCGAGCGGGCGCGGTTCAGTATTGGTGAAGGGCTGCCACGTCAAACGGTAACAGTTTCGGTAGGAATGACCAGCTTCCCTGAAAACGGCAAATCACATGAGGAATTGATTCAACTTGCCGATCAGGCGTTGTACCGCGCGAAAGGAAGCGGAAGGAATATGGTTCAGGTTGTTTGAAGCGTTCAACAGCGCCTGCTCTCCACCGATGTCACTTCTCGCACAGAGATTGCCCAATTCACGCATGAAACCTTCTGAGGCGCTCTGTCAACTGTCAAGATAGCAATCCCCAAACAACCACAGCTTATGCATTCATTGCAAGAAAGAGTTGGAGAGTTGTTCATCTCCGGCTTTCGGGGTAACACTCCATCAGCTGACCTGCTCAACCAGTTAGAGAAGCGTTCGTTGGGTGGAATTGTCCTTTTCGCCGAAAATTGCGCCGACCACGAGAATGTCAGGGCATCCATTAAACTTCTGCAGGCGCATTCGCCGAAACGTCTGTTTATCGCAATCGATCAGGAGGGCGGGCGTGTCTGTCGTCTCTTAGGCAAGCCCGCAGAATATGACTCCGCAGAATCCTATGGCCAATCAATCGCTGAACCCGGCTCAGCGCTGGAAGCGGCTCTTGCGCGGTATCGCACAGATTTTGAAATGGCCGCCGAGTATATATCCGGACTGGGGATCAACTTCCTCCTCGGCCCGGTGTGTGACTTGCGCCCGGATGACGAACCTCAAGATGGAATTCTTAATAAAGCGCACAATGAAACCCGCAAAGGCCCTCAAAGCCCGCCAACCGCTCTTTCCGGCAGAACATTCGGCGCGGCGCCGGATGTTGTCAGCGCGTTTGTCAGACAGACAGTCGAGACGGCGCATGACAACAACCTGCTTTGCTGTCTCAAGCACGCTCCGGGGCTTGGCTCGGTGAAGGCCGATCCGCACATCGCCCTCGGCGCCAGCCAACAAAGCGCAGCTGAGTTTTCGCAACGAGATATGGCGCCGTTTCGCGCGGGGTATGAGTCCGGAGCCGATTCGGTAATGACCTCCCATTTCCTGATTCCGGAACTTGATTCAGTCCCGGTTACGTTTTCCAGGACTATCATTGAATCTCTTATCAGAAAACATATCTCCAACGAGACGCCGCTCATCACCGATGACCTTGATATGGGCGCATTGTGTAACTTCGGTGGCGTTGGCGCAGTTTGTATCAGGGCGCTCAACGCCGGACATGATTTGTTACTGGCGCGTTCAAATGACACGGTAACGCAGGGCATTGCCGCCTTGCGCGCGGGGCTTGTCGACGGGACAGTGCACAAAGACAGATTTGTTGAGGCGCTGAGACGTGTTGAAACCTTGCGAGAGTCATTGGAGACTATTTCATGACTCCTCTGCAAGCGCTTCTGCAACGCAAGACACTGCTGATTCTCGGTGTCAACAGCGGCACATCTATTGATGGCCTGGACTTGTCCCTTGTGCGTATCGGGATGTCACGCGCTACCAACACGAACCGGTTGCACATCACGCAAGTTGCGCAACGCACGGTTTCGTTTTCTAAGGAATTACATGATGAGCTACTGCACTTGGCGACAGACAGACTGATTCAGCCGGAGCGCCTCGCGCTTGTTGATGAAGCGTTCGGTGAGTTTATCGGTCGCGCGTGCAGAGTGTTTATCAGGCATTGTGCGGCACAGGGATTGAAAGTTGATTGTATCAGCTCACACGGTCAAACGGTGAGACATCACCCTCATCAGGAGACAGTCGCCGGATTTCCGGTGCGCTCAACATTACAGATTGGCTCACCTGAGCGAATCGCCGCTGTGAGTGGGCGAATTGTCATTTCACATTTCCGTCAGGCGGACACAGCGCTTGGTGGGGAGGGAGCGCCTATCACGACCTCTGCGGTTCATCATTGTCTCAGTGACAGAAAAGAAAGTCGCCTGATAGTCAATATCGGCGGAATTGCGAATTTTTTCTATCTACCGGCTGCAGCGCGCCCCGGTGCAACAGGCGCCGAGGATATCGGCCCGGGGAATATGCTCTTGGACCAACTCACAAAAACGCTCTTTGATGAACCATACGATAAGCAGGGAGGGCGGGCAGGTTCCGGATCAATCAACCGGCGCCTTCTCAAGACGCTCACAGGAGAGAAATTTTTCAGCTTCGGGCGCTCGCAACAGCTTTCCACAGGTAGAGAGCAATATGGCGCTAGGGCGGTCAGAAAGATTCTCAAACGCGCCGATGCGCTTGCCATGGACAGTTATTCGATACTTGCAACCGTGGCGGAGCTGGTGGCAGTGAAAATCTATGAGCGTCTGCTGCCAATGTTGAGCGCTGACAAGCGTCTGAGCGGAATATACCTTACCGGAGGTGGAGCGAAGAATTCGTTTCTCGTGAAGCGTTTGCGCGCTCATTTTTCAGACGCAGATTCTCAATATCGTGTTCGCTCACTGAAAGCGCTGGGTGTCGAGCCGGATTCGTTTGAGGCCACCTGTTATGCGACACTCGGCTGGATGTGCCTGCATGGAGTTTCATCGGGGTCTGTGGCAAATCAAATACGATTGAGAAAACATGAAGCATGTACGCCGGTGTTGGGACGAATTATCCAACCACCGCAAGCGCTGACTTGATGAGAATGATGAATGAGCGCTCAATGCGCAAGAATAACAGATGAGATTGAACCGGCGTATGGCATTAGCGAGAACAACACCTATGAGACATTTCAAGGATACCGCAGACTCCGGTTCACTATGGCAGGCGCCCACTGCCCTGCGCCTGCATATCATGGTGGCGTTATGTGCGTTTCTCGCCACACAATGCGCCCCACGACAAATATCAACCGGCAGGCCGGACAGGTCGCACATTCGACTGCCATTCGTGCGCACCATGCTTTCCGATGATTCACAAACAGCGACTGTCGATGGACAGGGCTCAATAGCTATTGAATGTATTCGCGGGAGTGATAAGTTCGTCTATTATTCCCCACAGGGTATTCATGCCCGCTACGGTGGCGCAACGCTGTCGTTGCTCAGTTCCAGCGGAGATGTGATTGAATCCGGTTTGGATGTCATCACAGTTTCATCGCGCGGCAGGGCGCAATCATTAGTCATCAATGGTGACGCCTATCGGGGTATGGCGCGTCTGACTCCCGGCGAGGACGCGATTGTCGTGACCAATATTCTCAATATTGATGAGTACCTGAAAGGCGTTGTGCCACCGGAACTCGGACCCGTTACGCCCGAGGATGAAGAGGCCATCAAGGCGCAGGCCATTGCGGCGCGAACATATACGATGTCGCATCTCGGACAATACGGCGCCAGGAAATATGATGTCACGTCAACGGTTTCTGACCAGCTTTATCTCGGGATGAAAGTTGAGAAGGACTTTATTTCACAGGCGATCGAAGCCACAGCCGGAGAAGTTATTCGCTACGATGATCAGTTCATCAAAGCCTACTATCATTCAACCTGTGGAGGCAGGACAGACAATATCGAAAACGTCTGGCCAAAACCACCGGCGCCATATCTGAAAAGTGTGGACTGTCAACAAATGTGCGCGCCGTCGAAATACTATCGCTGGCAGGAGACATTCACCGGAAAACAGCTTGCCAAACGAATCTCTGACTATGAAACCGCCGCCGGCGAGGCCCTCACCGTCTCACGTATTGATAGTATCTACATCGACAATAGCGCTCCGGCGTCACCGAGTCCGGGGTTACGCACCCAGAAGCTGGTGATAGTGTCCGGTTCCCGGCGCTTCGTTTATGAACGGGACAGAATTCGCTGGGTGTTTCGACGCAGCTCAGATCCAAATCGAATCCTGCAATCTGATTATTTTACACTCTCAGATATTCGCCGAACTTCACGCTCAGGAGTGGTGTCTGTTACCTTTGAAGGCCGTGGTTATGGTCACGGTGTCGGCATGTGCCAGATGGGGGCGCTCGGCATGGCTCGCGCGCACGCAGGCTACACCTACCGTGACATACTGCTACGGTACTACACAAATGTCACCATTGATAAACTCTATTGACGGAAGGCAGTCTTGAAAAGCGCTGTTGAGTCACCATGTTCAAGCACAGTTCTTCAATCGATATCAGTCTATCATCGTTTTTCGATGAAGAATACTTTACCGTCCGGATAACTGAGTCGCAGGTGTATCCCTGAGGCCAAAGCGGCGGCGGTGAGTTTCAGCGCCGGTGTTTCTTCCGGTTCGAACAGATCTACCATTTTGATGCTTGGGGTTTTGAACCCGATTTCGCGTAAATCCACTCGCAGGAAAACTTCTCTGTCCTGTGTTTCGATACGCTCGCCCAATTCACCGGCCGGTGGGGCCATCAGGAAAATAACCACTTTTTTCGCAGAGCTTTGAACCGTTACATCAATCATCGGGTCGCTGCAATAGACAAAAGACCTGATCTTTTCGCCTTCGAGGAACGATTCAAGGAAGGTTAACTTATGATGGTCAAACCCGCTTGAAAGATCGAACCCAAAGAAATTGAGCGTTGCCGTCTGCTTATTCACGGCAATTCCGACATGCGACTTACCGACATGCGCTATCTTCTTCGCGCGCGTGTCAGTTGATTTTAGCAAACAGAACACATGGGACGGGAACTCATCGTTTTTGGTCTTGATTGTGTCAATGGTATTCAACAGGGTAGACTTTGTCTTGAGGTAATTCGCCAAGAGAGAACACGGAGCCATTTTCTCATCATATTTCGGCAGAACGCCAAAAACAGCGACTGAGACACCTGCTTTGTACAAATCAATGATGGCCTGCTGTTCTGATTCAGCCATAAACTCCGCTGAGGCGACAATCGCCAGCTTGTAATTCGTGAGTTCCGCTATTGAACCGGATTCACGGACATCAAAATCAATTTTCAAACGCGATAAATCACGGCAAATTCCCGGCAGTGATTGATTGACCAGACGCGGGATATAGTCAAAACCTTTCGGATTCGGCAGATGTGAAAACCACTGATACAGCCGATTGCCGACAACCGCCACCTGGCTTTCCGATTTCAATTCGTCGAGTCCCATGCGCTCGGCGGATTCGGTGATGCGCTTGACGAATTCATATCCCGGTGTCACAGAACCGTCCTGCCGCAATGCGGCTCCATACCAATGCTCATGGTCGGCGAACATCTTCATATTGATGCCCTTAAAGCCGGAGCCAAACGCCGAGGCCAGCATGAAACGTCGTTCACCGTCGGTAATCGGTTGAGCCGATTCCGCCTGTTCGGGGTCTGCGGCGGCGCGCCCGCAGGGATATGCCGAACTCCACGATAAACCGGTCTCGCCACGTAAATAACGACCACGTCGAGCGAGCTCACTGTAACTGTCCTGATACGAGACTTCACATCCCGACAGGTTCTGACTGTCAGATATACCGACATTGTAGAATGGCACCAGTCCCTTTTGCGTGAAGAACTTTGAGCGGGAATAGAGTGGTTGCACGGTATAGGACTCATATATCGATGTTAAAGACGCGAAATAGCGTTTTACGAGATTCTCTTTGAAACGGAACCAGTCAAAAAACACCGGCAGTGTTTTCTGGTCCGCATGTTCAAACTCACGAGGCGGTTCGATTTCATCGTAGTCTTTGAATCTGGTTTTGTAGACACTGTTCAATTCTTTGATATCTTCATAGCGACTCATGAGGAACGGGACGAACTCCCGTGAGAGCATGTCGGCGTTGTAGTCAGCGGCGGACGGGTCTGTCAGCGCGCCAAAACACGGGCTGTCATCCAGCTCAATGATGACAATCGGGCCACGCGGATGGATGTAGTTCCGGGTGGTGTCGACAAAGTTTTTGAAATAATGCTTGAGCGAATTCTGAAATGCCGGGCTCATATAGCTGGCCAGATAGCCCGCCTTCTTGATACCCGGAGCGCCCTGCAGTGGGATTTCATCGCCGTTGTGGTCACGGGCCAGAGAACGCAGATCGCTGGTCACAAACTCCGGTGTTCCGCCATTGGGCCAGTCATTGCCGATATACGGTCCGGGGCGCAAAATTACCTTGAAGCCCAATTCCCGCGCCAGCTCAAGAAAGACAGTCAGATCCTTGCGCGAATCTTCATAGCCGAGAAAATCGATATTGCGGGATTTATCCTGATGCAAGTTCCAGGGGACAGGGGTGGAAATCAGCCGGATACCGGCGCGTTTCAGCCGTTCAAAGCAAATCGACCAATACCGCTTCTCGAGACGGAAGTAGTGTAACTCGGCGGCAAAAGTGTAAATGTCTTCTTTACCTAAGGATATCTTGTTTCCGGATATTTCAAACATATAAGTATTTGTCTTTCAATGTCTTGTCTTCTGATGTCTTGTCTTGCGATGGTTTAAGTGGGACGGTTCGGCATTGTTTCTTACGAAGTTTCTTACAGACTGCTTCCCATAGAGTACACTATTGTATCGTAAAAGTCAAATTTTGTATCATAACACGCTGCGTAACAATGGCTTAGCGCATAACACTTGCATTTGCACGCAAAAAAACTCCCGGCCGGTTGGCCGGGAGCTCAATAATCAAAAAACTGTCCTTACAAGGGTATTATTTCAAGAAGACCATCTTACGAGTCTGGACGAAGTCTCCTGCGGTGAGCTTGTAGAAATACATGCCACTGGCAACTTGTGCGCCATTGTCGTTGTCGCCTTCCCATTCTACCTGCCAGACACCGGCGTCACGAACATCATTGACCAGAGTCTTAACTTTCTGGCCAAGCACATTATAGACTTCCAGATTTACCTGAGATTTGGTCATCAATGTGTAATTGATTTTTGTGCTCGGGTTGAACGGATTCGGGAAGTTCTGCGCCAACTGGAACGATGTCGGAAGCGCGCTGCCGTCATCTATCTTGATGTCATTGTATGTGACGACTCTTGCCCCGAGGAATGTCGGAATAATAGTTCCTGAAGTCAGTGTCATCAGAAAATCACTCGCCGGCGGGACAAAGGATGAATCCAGCGTTACTTCACTGCCAGCTTGCCATGAATTAACCGGCGCAAGGCTGAGATACAGTTTGGCCATCAATTGGTCGGAACCGACTGGAATGCTGGAACCGAATGAAACACCACCGACAGTCACTGCGCCCAAACTATCGGCTATGGAGTCAATCGGAGGCGCGGTGAACCAGAGCGCCGGATTGGTGAAATTCCCCTGATAGATAAGGGAATCATACTGCCAGTCAGAGGTTGAATGGGTAATCGTGCCGTCCGGCGTCGGATTGACAAAGTGTCTGTCCCAGGTAATACCTAATGTCGCGCCCGTCATTCCGGCAGTGTTTAATGATATCCAGATGTTGACAACAAAGTTTCCATCTGTCACACCTAATTGGTCTTCATTGTTTTCAATCGTCAAATACACACTGTCAGCGGCGCTGGGCTGAGCTTTCACAGCTGAGCTGAATCCAACAGTCAGCGCAAATGCCGCCGCTATCATTATCGTTCGTTTCACTTGTTTTCCTTCCGTGTTTCTCATTTGTCTTTGTTCAGATTGTACTTTGTTCAGATTGTAATTGTTCTCACTACTAAAATTCATGCCATTACTTATACGAATACTTCAGCATTGCGCACCGATGATAATCCGCATCGGAATGCAAAAAGTACTATGCTCTTATCCTTGAGTCAATATCCATCAGGCGTTCATTCGCACAATTCCAGACACACAACTCCAGACACACAATTCCAGACACAAAACTGTCCCAATGACCGCTTCTTTCCTGTTTCTATCGTAACTTTCTTGAGCCGTGAGGGTCGGCGCCGCTGACGGAGACGGTCATTTATTCCTTTTTAGCAAACCCATACAACAACCCCGTACACTGGGAGGGCTCCCGGCCCTCATCCTGAGAGGCGGCGGTCCGGCAAAAGCAGACTGCAGGCCGAAACACAGCCTAAGAATAATCAAACGACGGCATCCCAGTCAAGGAAAAAAGACACTTGTAATAAATGATAAATTCCGTCGCAAAGAGCTTCTCCCGGATATGAGGCGGATTGGGGGAGGTCTTTACTTTGCCGGGACAGAAGGAACCGCCTCTCCCTTTCTGAGCCGCATTGCTTCTGAACCACATTGCCCCTGAACCTCATAGCTTCTGCGCCTCATAGCTTCGCATCGGGATTTGCGATGGTGTTTACGAATGAATCTCCGAATTGACCGTGGACTATATGGAGCGATGATACCACCGAAGACTTTATCTTTCCGGTATATCTTTCCGATAAACAGCTTCTCAAAAATGAAAGAGGCCGATTTGAACTAGTCAAATCGGCCTCTTTCTATGTTTACCGCCTTGTCCTTCAATCCTTGTCCATCAAAAGACTCAAGAATGATGGGCTAATGCGGCAAGTTTCGCGCATCAATCATGAATACGCCACTCATAACGCTGCACTTTAACTACCGGTCGTACCACATACCGGGGCTGCGCCACCGGAGAAGATACGAGCGATACCATACGTGACATCAGCGATATTAAACGTATTGTCACCGTTGGAGTCGGCCTGGTCCTGACAGGACGGGGCTGCTGCGCCGGAGAAGATACGTCCGATACCTGCTGTTACGTCAGCGATGTTGAATGAACCATCGTTGTTGTAGTCACCAGGAGTGACACAGCAACCAAGTGTCCAAGCCGGAGTAACCGGCGGGGCGATACCCTTGGCGGCGGCGACACAGTTGTCGAAGTCGGTTTGTGTGCCGATACCGGTGACCATGATGAACCACAGATAGACTGAGTCATCCGGGTCAATACGATATGCTCCACCGTTGAGCACCATGTGCAAGTCAACGGCGAGGCTGTCCGGATCCGGGCTTGAGAACTTGGAAAATCCGCTGATAGTATGCAGAGCGGTATCCAGTTTAGGATGATCCCAGTCACCGCCAACGTATGTGGCATTGTCACGGGTGTACATTCCGAAGAAACCGGAGCCCATGGCGCCGCTTCCACCGTCAGTATAGTCCGGCAATCCATTAACTGAAGTCGGCACATATATTGACGCAGCCCAACGCTCGTCATTCGGCTGACAGGCAGTGTTACCGGTATCCTGACCGGTTTCCAAGCCCTGCAACGACAACAGGAAGTTACTTGCGTCGATGTTCGAGGTGTTCCGGGAACCAGTGTCAGATGGCACATCCCAGTCCCAACCGAATGCGGTAAAGACGCTGTCTATCGGTGAGGCGCTATTGTTGTAGTAGCACACACGACCGTAGACAATTTTCCAGTTCGGATTGTTGAAAATGGTTGTCTTCGGAGCAAACCAGTCAATGTTAAAGCACAGGGTAGAATCCTGCGTGGTAAACTGACCGGAATTACCAAGGAACCAATCCGGGTCTGACGCATTGTCGTGAGACGGCGCGGTCAACGGACGGAATTGGAATGTGTCAACGATGCTTGAACTAAACATCGAAGAAACAACCTGGCCACCATTGTAAGAAATAATCGGTGAACCGTCGAAGAGATAGTTATCGGCATTGCCGGTTGTATCACATTCGAGGGACGCCGGCTCGTTCTGGAAGTCCATGGTCAAACCGCCGAGTCCGTTGTTATTCTGGAGGCCGATGCCGCCAGTATTGGCAAAGACAACACAGTCATCCAGAGTATCCACTTTACGCAATTCAAGATCACCAATCGTATAATCGATGGCGAGATCGAGCGGTGAACCGACAAAATTACCGGTAACCTGAATGTCCGCATGCGCGTGCTGGACAGTTGTTGCCAAGCCGGCATTCAGAACGATATTCAATGACGTGAAGTTCGGATCGCCTTCGGAAATTGTTCCACTCAGAGCGCCACCTGTAATAGCGACGTTACCCGGAGGAGACTGGTTGGAAAGGGCGATTGTGTATGTAGCCGGAGCGTTACCGACGTTAGTCAGTAACCACGGCAGAGTTGAATCCGTGCCCGGAGGAGTAAACGCCGGGTCCTCAACTGCCTGACCAACCGGAATTGAGCTGGCAAGAACCGGGTTCGAGACCTTCTCAACACAACCGAAACGGAAGACCTTCAGACTGTTATTAGTCCAGGAGCCTTCAGCTTGAATTGCGCCGCCCGGATCGGCGTCGTTCACATACTGGACATAGAGATAGAAATTACCTGCATATCCACCAATGTTGCTACTAAGATCAGCAATATTACTAACAAGGTCGAAAGACACATCTACACCATAACGAGTTGTACTATGCCAGGCATCGGAATCACAATCAGGATTCGCGCCACCGGGAATTGTGTCACAATTCGGTGTGTAGGTTGCTGTTAAGTTCCGTTTCAGATCCCAGTTCAAACCACCGTTGTCAGAAACCGTGACATAAATGTCAGCGTTGGCGGCGCCACTCGGAGCTGTTGAGGCTGCTTCGGAACAATCATCCTCAAGGCCGGCCGGAATGTCATTGAATTGCTCAAATGTCACATACAATTTGTTGTCACATTCGGAAATCTGCGGATTCGTAGCGTTCAGATTGAAAGCGCCACCGTTACACATTGTCTGATCCCAGACAAAGTCATGGACGATACGGATCTTGTCGCTGACGGGATCATAATGGAAAAGACGACCCTGGAAAGTAAACGGACCGCCATAGCCATTCCAGACACCTGCCTGCCAGACGATGTGGAAGACATCATTCTGATCATAGAGCACGTCAAGTTTCGCGCCCGGAGCGAATTTCCACACCGGGTCATTAGGATGCGCCAGTGAATCCGGGCGCTTGGTGACGTTGGTCAACGGACCCCATGTAGCGCCGGCGTCGGTTGATTCCATATAGAACAGGTCATTGTCCTGCTGTCCGGAAAGCAAACCATTGCTGTGCGGGAATGAACCACCAAGAGCGGTTCCATCTCCACGACCATAGTCACCGGCGATCACAACCTTTTGCGAACCGGCTTTACGGGAAGCGGTGATGGAAGAACTCAGCTGATACCCACCTGAAGCGAATACCAACGGGTTTGTCCAGGAACCGGTGTTCCCGGCGCCGACCTTGCGGATATACATTGCGGCATCGTCGCCGCCCGCATCAGTGTGCATAACGACGTGAGTTACTTCTGTGCCTGCGCCATCGTTTGTATAAGCGACACGCGGCCACAGAACCTGTGTCGCTCCCGGAATCAGCTCCGGATCTGTGATGGTTGAATCAACAATATTGCCAACAAAGTCAGCAAAGGTCGATGTGGCGTTGTACCACACATAGGTGAAGAAGCGACCACCATTGCCGAAATCTTTGTTCCAGTGATGGGCATTAACAACCAGACCGGCGCCGCCATTACGGGAATCAATAGCGGTATACCCGGAGCGGTTCGGCGGAATAAGATCACCACCGATATCAACACCGCCTGTACCGTCGCCAAGCGCGTCGGTGATGACATTGTAGCCTTCATACTTGACGTTACGGCCACCGGTAGCGGAGTTGTTGTCCTGATTCATCCAGGTGAAGTTCAAATTGTGGGTTACCGCGTCAGTCGCAATAATACGATCCATCGAACCGTTACGTTGGTAGTCATAGAACGTACAACCGAATGTCAGACCGCGGACAGGGTCAACGGCGCCCGGCGTACAACCCAGACTTGAAGAGCCGTATGTCGAACCGATGTTCTGACCGGCTGTGCGATCGACACCGCTGGTTAGACCACGGCCTCGCGCTCCGCCATCTGCCGGCAGAGTGTATTTCATTGTGTTAATCGCCTTCAGACGAAGTTTTTCCTGCGTGTCCTTGTCAATGCCGTATGTTGACTGCACACCGACGAAGGCCACAAGCGATAACGTAAGGGAAATCTTGAAGAAGACTTTCCTATTCATTAACTCGCTCCTTTCATTAAGGTTAAAGAAAGACCTACTGTTTCATTACTTGTTCTCATAATTCGATACATTTACTTCCTCCCGAAAGCGAAACCTGAATCACACAGACACCTGCCACTGACGGGCCGGACGATAAAGCTGCGTGGAAGTTTGGAACGTGTCTTCCTTTGATTCACAGGTGAGCGGGGTAAGTAGAAATAGCAGATCAATCAACTGTTTCAAATCCAGTATTTCATCCAGTATTTCAAACCTAATCCAACCCGATAAAGTTTGATTAAGCGCTCACCTTCCGGACTTCGCTTCCATTTCCTCCTTTCTCCTTCTCTCATGCCTGAGAGAGGCGCCAGCGACCAAAAACTCAGGTCGATTCAGCAATCGATTAACAATTGACGTTTCCCAGAATTGACTTCTTTTGATTTCTTTTTCGTTTCAATCTCTATATCTGCAGGGGTATCCTGTGCGCCGCTAATCTTCACTAAGCGATTCTTCTTAGTGTGACCACTCTCGGTGACTTCCGAAATCCAGTAACTCGATCACTTTTTCGGGTCACGAATCTCGCGCTGTAACGACACCAAACTCAGGCGACAGCACCTTAAACGAAACAAGGCAACATGAACCACAGTCTTAATAAACCAGTGTTCACAGCTAAATGGCGCTTCGGTTATACCGGCATAAAATAGGTAGTCTTGACGGGTTCACAAGCTAATTCTCGGCCCAAAGAAACCCGCAATAAAAAGTAGATATAAGAACCGTTCGTGTCAAGAAGTATCCACTCAAACCCGGCGCAAATTCTGCGCCGCACAGCTTTTTGTCTTCTCCTTCACCCTGGCGCTCATATGCGCTTCACGAGACAGGCTCAAAATAGCTATTCACTCCGACTCCAAGACAACCCTTTCCCGGTCTTTTACGG
>CAZFAL010000001.1:0-61853 GCA_964516945.1 uncultured Ignavibacteriales bacterium | reverse complement strand
ACAGGGATTGCGCTTCGGGCATAAGAAGCTTGAAGACGCGATGATCCTCGACGGTCTCTGGGATTCGTTTGAGAACTGGCACATGGGAAGCGCGGCGGAATACACCGCAGACAAGGCGAATGTGTCCCGCGAGCGTCAGGACGAATTCTCCGCAAACTCACACGCCAAAGCGCTGGCGGCGATTGAAGGTGGCAAATTCAAGGACGAAATTGTGGGTGTCTCAATTCCGCAACGCAAGGGCGACCCTGTTATCTTTGACACAGATGAATGTCCTCGTCCGGGCACGACAACAGAGAAACTCGCGAAGTTACGCCCGGCATTCCAAAAGGGCGGTTCTGTGACAGCCGGTAATGCGCCGGGTCTCAATGACGGCGCCTCGGCTCTCGTTGTTGTTTCTGAGTCATATATGAAAGAGAAAAAACTGACACCGCTGGCGCGGATTGTCGACTATGCAACCTCCGGTGTTGAGCCGAAGGAGTTGTTCTTTGCGCCAATCTATGCTGTGCAGAATCTAATGGCGAAGATGGACGTGACCATTGATCACTTTGATTTGATTGAGGCCAATGAGGCGTTTGCGGTGCAGGCGATTGCTGACGGTGATGCGCTTGGCTGGGATTGGGACAGAGTGAATGTCAATGGCGGCGCTGTTGCGCTTGGGCATCCTATCGGCGCTTCCGGAGCCCGGATCCTGACGACCTTGATTTATGCCCTCAAAGACCGAAACAAGAAAACCGGTGTGGCGACATTGTGTCTCGGTGGTGGTAATGCTGTGGCGTTGGCTGTAGAGATTGTCTGAGGACGATGATGAAATTAGATGATATCAAAAAGGTTGGCGTTGTCGGCGCCGGAACGATGGGCAATGGGATTGCGCATGTATTCGCACAATCCGGATTTGAAGTTGTTCTGTGTGATATGAGGCAGGAGTCGCTGGATAAGGCGACTGCGACAATTACAAAGAACCTTGACCGTTTGCTAAAAAAGGAAAGAATCACCGCAGAGCAGAAGTCAGCGACGCTGGCCAATCTGACGACTGCCACAAAACTTGCCGACTGCAAGGATTGTCAGTTGGTCATTGAAGCCGTTTATGAGAATCTGGAAGTCAAAGCGGGAATCTTTTCGGAACTCGGTAAGATACTGCCTGAAGACAGTGTGCTGGCCTCGAACACCAGCTCGTTGCCTATCACACAACTTGCCTCATCGACCGGTCGCGCCGATAGATTCGTCGGTATGCATTTTATGAATCCGGTTCCGATTATGAAGCTTGTGGAATTGATTCGCGGTCTGGCAACCAGCGATGAGACATTTGCATTGATTTCCGGTTTGTGTGAAAAGCTGGGCAAGACGCCGGTGGAGGTCAATGACTATCCGGGATTCGTAGCCAATCGGATTTTGATGCCCATGATAAATGAAGCGGTGTATGCGCTGATGGAGGGTGTCGCCGGCGCAAAAGAAATTGACGAGGTGATGAAGCTGGGGATGAATCATCCGATGGGACCGCTGACGCTGGCGGACTTTATCGGATTGGATGTGTGTCTGGCGATTATGGAAACATTACATGAGGGCTACGGCGATTCAAAGTATCGCCCGTGCCCGTTGTTGCGTAAGATGGTGCAGGCGGGGTATCTCGGTCGGAAGTCCGGCAGGGGATTTCATGTCTACGAGGCGTAGCGTCTGATGTTTCTGATAGCGCGTCACACAAAAGAGAAGAAACACAACACATAAACGACAGGTTATACAAACATGAGTTTTCAATTAACAGAAGAAGCCCTGGACATGCGCCAGGCGACACGGGAGTTCACTGAGAAGCGTGTCTACCCGAATGCAGAGGAATGGGACGCCAAAGGGGAAATCCCGGAGGAGATTATCAAAGAGGCGCAGGAACTTGGATTCTTCAGTGTTCTTATCCCAGAGAAATTCGGCGGTCTTGAATTGCAGATGCTGACCTATGCGGTGGTCGTTGAAGAACTTTCCGCCGCCAGCGCCGGGTTGGGTATTACTGTTTCGGTGAACAATTCATTGTTTATTGAGGCGGTCAATTTGTTCGGTGGTGACGCTGTCCGCGAGAAATACCTGCCGAAAATTGCCGAGGGCTGGATTGGCGCCTATTGTCTTTCCGAGGCCGGAGCGGGGACCGATATCACCAGTATTGCCGCAACAGCGGTAGACAAAGGTGACCATTATTTGCTCACTGGCAACAAACTGTGGGTGACCAACGCCGGTCTGGCGCAAGTGTTTATTGTCTTCGCCAAGACTGATCCGTCAGCCGGGCGTAAGGGCATCAGCGCATTTGTGGTGGAGGCCGACAGTGAGGGGCTTTCACTCGGTAAAAAAGAGAACAAGCTTGGTATACGTTGTTCTGACACGCGGGAAGTAATACTTGTGGATGTCAAAGTTCCGAAGGAAAATATCATCGGCGCCGAAGGTGATGGATTCAAAACGGCTGTCGGGATTCTCAATGGCGGACGCATCGGTGTTGGGGCGCAATCTGTTGGTATCGGTATGGCGGCGCTCAATGAGGCGTTGAAGTACTCGCAGGAACGTCAGCAGTTTAATCAGCCGATTTCGAACTTCCAGGCCATTCAATTCAAGATGGCGGATATGGCGACACAATTGGAAGCGGCTCGTTTGCTGGTGTATCGCGCCGCCGCTTTGAAAGATAGCGGTGAGAAGTTTATCCATCGTGAGGCCTCGATGGCTAAGCTGTTCGCCAGCCGCGCCGCGAACTACATCGCCGATCAGGCGTTGCAGATACATGGTGGCTACGGATATATCAAGGAATATGCAGTCGAGCGCTATTTCCGTGACGCCCGCATCACCGAGATTTATGAAGGAACGACCGAAGCGCAACAGATGGTCATCTCACGCGACTTATTGAGGGGCTGATGAATTACTGGGATAGCAAATATCAGGAGTTCCGCGAAAAGGTCCGTGAGTTTGCATTGAAACATGTCGCTCCGCTGGCGGTTGAAATTGACGAACAGCAGCGGTTTCCGCGTGAGTTAATGAAACCACTGGCTGACGAGGGCTATCTTGGGATGGTGGTCTCGAAGAAATATGGCGGCTCCGGTTTTGAGACTCTGGAATACGCCATTGCTGTCGAAGAATTCTCCCGTGTTTGCGGCTCAACCGGAATCACTATCGCGGCGCACAATTCTCTGGGACTCTGGCCGATTTATGCCTTCGGAACCGAGGAGCAAAAGCGCAAGTATCTTCCGCGCGGTTGCGCCGGGGAATTGGTGGCGTTCGGTTTAACGGAACCGGGAGCGGGTTCCGATGCAGGCGGAACAAAGACACACGCTGAATTGAAAGATGACGGCTGGATTCTCAACGGTTCGAAGTGCTGGATTACGTCTGCGTCGGAATGCTATGCCTCAGTTGTCACGGCAAAGACATCCGATGAACCGGGCAGTCGCGGCATCTCATCGTTTATTCTTGAGAAGGGCTGGCCGGGGTTTGAATCCGGCAAGAAGGAGAACAAGCTTGGTTTGCGTGGTAGTGACACAGCATTCCTCCATTTCTCTGACGTCAAAGTTCCGCTTGAGAATCAGCTCGGTGAAACCGGCGAGGGTTTTAAGCAGTTTATGAAGACGCTTGACGGCGGACGTATTTCTATCGGCGCCATGTCTATTGGTCTGGGGCAGGGGGCGCTGGATTGTGCGTTGCAATACGCAGTTGAGCATGAGACTTCGGAGGCGCCGTTGTCAAAACGTCAGGGAGTCGCATTCCAGTTGGCGGATATGGAAACCGAGCTTGAAGCCGCGCGTGGATTGGTGTATCGCGCGGCAATGATGAAGGATGAGGGGATACCGTACAGCGCTAATTCGGCGCATGCAAAACTGTTTGCTTCCGAAGTCGGAACACGATGCGCCGCTAAGGCAATTGGTATTCTCGAAACCGGCGGCGTACGTGTCGGTGAATACCCCGCCGAGCGAATCTGGCGGGATGTTAAGCTGTGTGAGATTGGCGAAGGCACCAGCGAGATTCAGCGCATTGTGATTTCGCGCAACCTTGTGAAAAGCTACCAAAAGGCGCTGGGTGATTCGAGCGGCGCGTGAGATTAGATAGAGCGTGAACAGGAAGTTGAGGATTCAGATAGTATGTCTGTGACAAACAATTCATTAACAATCAGCAAAGCGTATGTTGCCGGGGCTGTCCTGCAAAAACTACGTGTTTTTGAGTCACGTATTGTGCGCGAAGTGATGTTGGTGGTGTCATTTAATCTGGCGCTGATTGCCACTGCGCAGGTTTCGCTGACCCTGCCGTATACAGTTGTGCCGATAACGGGTCAGACGTTTGGTGTACTTTTGGTTGCAATGGCGCTTGGTCGTGTCCGCGCTGTGTCTGTTGTTCTGCTCTATCTGGCTGAAGGCGCCGTCGGCTTGCCGGTGTTTGCCGGAGCCAGTGGCGGCGCCGCTGTTCTGCTGGGTCCGACCGGTGGCTATCTACTCGGATTCCTTGGCGCCGCATACTTTGTTGGGGCGCTGGCGGACAGGGGCTGGGATCGCAGTTTTGTTCTTTCGGGCTCGGCCTTATTGATAGGAACTGTCCTCATTTTTGCCTGCGGACTCACACAATTATCAGTCTTTGTGGACAACAGTGTTCTCTTGCAAATGGGTTTTTACCCGTTTTTGCCGGGAGCTGCGCTGAAGATTCTCGCCGCTTTTTGGTTGATCCCCACGTTTTCCGGTATTCGGCAAAAGAATCTCCGCTGAATTACAAAAATAATACCTGTCGAATATCCGTTTCATGTCCTGATTGAAACGTCAGATGTAAGTTGTTGAATTATGCGCCCTTATATGTGAAGAACGTCGGAACATTAGCGCTTGTGATTTGTATCACAAGCATGGCTGACCACTTTGCAACTTTCAATTGGAATCGTCGTTGCAGTTCCTTAGGGAGAATCGCCGCAAGTCATTGACTTATTTGCAGTTTTGCTTATATTGTTGTTGAAGCGGTTACATGTGATCCGCGGCAGCAGAGGGGTCGGGCCGCTTAACACATATCAGACGTTTACAAGCGAAAGGAGTCCGCGATGGCTTTTGATGAATCTGGGAAAATATGGCAAAATGGAAAACTTGTGGATTGGCGGGATGCGAAGATTCATGTCCTTTCGCATGTCGTCAGCTATGGGTCATCGGTCTTTGAGGGGCAGCGCTGTTACAAAACAGTAAAGGGCTCTGCGTGCTTTCGCTTAGACAGGCATGTCGATCGACTCTTCAACTCAGCCAAAATCTATCGTATGGACATTCCATACAGCAAAGCCGTTATCCGGCAGGCCATCCTCCAGACCATCATCGCCAATAATCTTGAAGAGTGCTATATACGCCCGATTGTGTATCGTGGGTACGAATCTCTCGGTGTTGATCCCCGGCCATGTCCGATTGATGTTGTCATTGCAGTTTGGAAATGGGGCAAATACCTCGGTCCGGAAGCGTTGGAGAACGGCGTTGATGTCTGTGTCTCGTCATGGAATCGCTTTGCGCCGAACACGCTTCCGGCAGTGGCCAAGGCCGGAGCCAATTATATGAACAGTCAGCTTATCAAGCAGGAAGCGATTCTCAACAGCTACTCCGAGGGTATTGCGCTGGATATTAACGGCTATGTTTCTGAGGGCTCCGGTGAGAATATCTTCATTGTCCGTGATGGTGTTCTTATCACGCCGTCGCTTTCCAATTCTGTTCTGCCGGGGATTACCCGTGACTGTGTGCTAAAACTTGCTAATGACATGGGAATTGAATGCCGCGAGGAGGGAATCTCACGCGGTTCATTGTATATCGCCGACGAAGTGTTCTTCAGTGGCACGGCCGCTGAGATAACACCGATTAGCAGTATTGATAGAATCCCGATAGGCGAGGGTGGACGCGGACCAATTACCAAACGCCTGCAGGAAGAGTTTTTTGCAATTATTGAAGGTCGCGCAGTTGACAGATTCAACTGGTTGACACCGGTTCCCGTTGGCAATGATGTCGCTATTGAAAGCAATGTTTCCTGAGTTTGTGTCGTCAGCAAGGAAGTGACTATGAAATTCTCGCTTGCCTCTGACCACGCCGGTTTTGAGTGGAAAGAGAAAGTCAAACGGATTCTGCAGGGGCTTGGTCATGAAGTCATTGACCATGGAACCAACTCTAAGGACTCAGTGGATTATCCTGACTACGGCGCCAAAGTCGCCGAAGATGTCGAAAACGGCGTTGTAGATTCCGGTGTGACAGTCTGCTGGACCGGGAACGGGATGAATATGACCGTCAACCGTTTTCCCGGTGTGCGCGGGGCGCTGGTGTTGAATCCCGAAATGGCGCTGTTTGCGCGCGCGCACAATAACGCGAATGTGCTGACGCTCTCAGAGAAATACACTCCCGAATCCGACCTTGAAGAAATCATCAAGACTTGGATAGAGACGCCCTTTGAAGGCGGGCGGCACAAACGACGGATAGATAAGCTCTCCGGCTTGGAACAAAAGCCCACCAGCCGCATTGAAACGTAATTTCTATTGACGCATAGTCCGCCCACCCCCACCGCAGACGACGAGAGAACCTTCAGTCAGTCGACCATCTCATCTCACATGACAGTCCAATCTTCAGCAAAAGTGAGTAAGTATGAACACCAAATCACTACAGGAATTTGACACGGAAATCTTTGGCGCAATTCAGCGCGAGGCCGCGCGTCAGAATGACAAGATAGAATTAATCGCCTCGGAAAACTTCGTCTCTCCGGCTGTGTTGTCTGCGATGGGCTCGGTGATGACCAACAAATACGCCGAGGGGTATCCCGGCAAGCGCTACTATGGCGGGTGTGAATTTGTTGATGAGGCCGAGAATCTGGCGCGTGATAGAGCCAAAGAGCTGTTTGGTTGTGAGCATGTGAATGTTCAGCCGCATTCGGGCTCACAAGCGAACATGGCGGTGTATCTCAGTTGTCTTCAGCCGGGCGACAAAGTCATGGGGCTTGATTTGTCGCATGGCGGCCATTTGACACATGGGCACCCGATAAACTTTACCGGCAAGCTGTTTGAATTCTCCAGTTATCAGGTGGAGCCGGACACTGAGACTATCGACTATGACAAACTTGTGGCGCAGGCGCGCGAGGTGAAGCCGAAGCTGATTGTCGCGGGGGCTTCGGCCTATCCGCGCAAACTTGAGTTTGCGCGTTTCCGCGAGGCCGCTGATGCCTGCGGGGCGCGGTTGATGGTGGACATTGCGCATATCGCCGGATTAGTTGCCACCGGTTTGCATGAATCGCCCGTGCCGTATGCGGACTATGTGACGACCACGACACACAAAACCCTGCGCGGTCCACGCGGTGGGATGATTATGTGTAAAGAGGAGTACGCCGCTGACATCGACCGGACAGTGATGCCTGGAATCCAGGGCGGACCATTGATGCATATCATCGCCGCAAAGGCGGTGGCGTTCAAGGAGGCGCTGCAGCCGGATTTTGCGGAGTATCAAAAGCAAATCATCGCCAACGCACAGGCGCTTGCTGAAGCGCTCATCGGTCATGGCCAGAAGCTCGTCTCCGGAGGCACCGATACACATTTGATGTTACTTTCGCTGATTGACCGGGGCATTTCCGGTAAGAAAATTGAGAAGGCGCTGGATGCCGCAGGTATTACGGCGAACAAAAACACAGTGCCCTTCGATCCGAAAAAACCGTTTGTTACCTCTGGTGTGCGAATCGGCACACCGGCGGTGACGACTCGCGGCATGGGTGAAAATGAGATGCGCGAAATTGCCGCTATGATAAACGACATTGTCAATGCGCCAGCCGATGAAGCTGTCAGCGCCGATGTCGCCAACAGGGTTAGAAACTTGTGCGAGCGCTTTCCTTTGCTGACATCACAGGCGCCGACAGCGTCAACCGCTTCGACAGCTCTGCCTGCGTGACAAGCTCACCAATCAGACTGTAGCATCGCCCTATAGGATCTTGTGTCTTTCTCTCTCTACATGCGCCGGTTGAAAGACTTGCTGTTTGTAGAGAGCGCGGCAGACGGCAACAGACAGTCACGAAGTCTCCACTCGGCAGAGTCCACCGGGTTTCTCTATAGCTATTTGATATTTTCAGCGTTTGCTCTGGCATATTTCTGGTATTACCTCCCGCAGGGGTTTTCAATTTTCGATGACGCATATCTGGCGGGGCTGGGGCAGAGGATAGCCAATGGTCAGCATATCTATACGGACTTCTATTATTTGCGCACGCCGCTCTCGCCACTAATACAGTCTATCTGGATACGAGCCCTTGGAGACAATTACACGGTTTTAGTGAGCCGCATCATCTGGGCGGTTCAACTCTACACTACAATAGTCATCTTTTCGCTGGTTTATCGCAAATGGCTGTATGCGGTGACGCTGACAGTGACACTATGCGCGACCCTCGTCTACTCTTCACTCTTATTTGCATTCCCGTGGTACACATACGACGGTATGTTTTTCACGGCGTTGTTTGTGTTTTGTGTGTTTCGACGGCGTATGATTCTGGCCGGTATGTTTGCCGCTCTGGCATTTCTTTGCAAGCAGGGATTTATTGCCCTGCTGCCATTGTATTTGCTCTTTGAACTGCTCAACGCCGGAATTACAAGGCAGGGGTTCAGACGCCGGCTCAGGGATGTGCTTCTATCAGTCGGCGCATTCGTCACTGTTACTGTGTTGGCGGTTACTCTGCTTGGCGCTTCATTCCCACAAATCTGGCGCAACGTATTTACACTGCCACAACGTATCAATGACCTCCCGCTGACATTTCTCATGTATCAGGATTTACCCGAGACAGTGCGTGTTGCATGGCTCCCGGCGTTGGCCTTATTTGTGATTCTTATCGCTCCGTTAAAAAGCGCCGTGAAGGCAATTGCGCTGGGCTTGTGGTTGATTGTTGTCTGGTCGGGATTGACACAGACAGCGGACATTCTTCCGCGAACAGTTACGCTTGTGACATTCGCGACGCTTGCGCTATTCATCCTGCGAAATTGGAAAACCCTGAGACGCTCTGAAGTTGAAGAAGAGATATCACTCGCGCTACAGGTTGCCGCGCTGGCGCTGGTCACGCTCTACACTGCCGGATTCAACTACAATGGCTGGATATTTAGCTATATCGGCGGCGCGCTGAGTCTGCCTGTGCTGATTGTTTTTGCTACGGATGTGAGCGTAGACCGGCGAGATACGACACTGAGCGCTGTGACTGTCTCGCTGGCGCTTCTGACGCCGGCGTTGTTTGTGCATCATCAATTCCCCTACAAAAGCTCCCCGCGCGCAGAATTGACTGTCCCGTTCACTGCATCACGGCTGGCGGGTTTGCAGGCCGACTCCTCAACAGTAGCCAATCTTGATTCTTTGACAGCCTGCGTTGAGGGTATGACGCCCGCCAATGCGACACTTCTGGCGTTCCCGGATCCGGCATCCCTCAACTATTTAACAGGACGTCGCGCCTGGGGGCCGATCCAATGGTATTATCCGCGCGAATTCGATTCGGCGCTGGCGCAGGAGGTAATGGATTCACTGTACAGCTCGCCGCCGGATTTGGTTGTTCTTGATGATCCTTGGCATATCTCCGAAACTCCGCGTTTCGACATGCTGTACCATGCCATCTACGAAATCTTCGCGCCGGTTGACAGCGTCGGCCCTTTTCATATTCTTGTCCCTGATTGCCGGGAGGACGGCGACGAGTCCGATGAACGATAAGACAGAGGAGAGACGGGGAACAGTGGAAAACGTCAATGCTGAGGCGTGTGTTGTTCTGATAACCACCCCCGTTGACAAAGCCGAAGAGCTGGCCACTGCGATTGTGGAAAGTCGACTTGCGGCCTGTGTGAATATCATTGAGCAAGTGCAGTCTGTGTATCGCTGGGAAGGCAAGATTCAGAAGGACCGGGAGGCGTTGTTGGTAGTCAAAACAGTTTCCTCAAGGTTTCGGGATTTGGAGAGCCGGGTGCGTAAGATTCATCCATATTCCTGTCCTGAGATAATTGCGTTGCAGATCGGCGATGGTTATGCGGATTATCTGCGCTGGATATCCTCCGAAACGAACCAAACAGATTCAGGTGAAGAGAAAAGATGAAATGTCCTCATTGTGGTAGCGAAGAAGACCGGGTTGTGGATTCACGGGCGGCGCAGGACGGTCGCGCGGTGCGTCGTCGTCGTCAATGTCTCAAGTGCGAGGAGCGCTTTACAACCTATGAGTATGTCGAGAATACTTCTCTGACCGTTCTGAAGACCGACAACAGGCGTGAGCCGTTTGACCGTCAGAAACTGCTGACCGGTATCAAGCTGGCCTGCAACAAGCGTCCGATATCCTCCAAAAAGTGCGAAGCGCTGGTTGATGAAATCGAGGCGAAACTTTCTGAATTGTCACGCAATGAAGTGGAGAGCGCGTTCATCGGCAAGCTGGTGATGGAAAAGCTCAAGAGCGAAGATGAAATCGCCTATGTCAGATTCGCCTCGGTGTATCGTCGTTTTCAGGATAAAGAAGAGTTTCTCAATGAAATTAAGCGTCTGCTTGAGAAATAGACTGTTTCGCTGCAAAGATATGTATTGTGCGTTATGACTTCCGAAAGTAAAGACAACAAAGATAGTTCCCGTGGTGATATTTCCGGCGAGGCGCCAGGCGGTGGTCGTCCGATTCCGCGTCGCGTTGACCGGGCTGATTACTACAGCTCCGGCGCTGAGAGCGCTCCGGTTGCTGTTGGTGGAAATCCGGGCTCTGAGACATCTCCTGCGCGCGAAGGTGGCGGCGCCGGGACAACGCCCCCGGTGGCAGTGGCCTCTGGTGACGGTGGTGGTGACGACAAGGATTCACTGGGGTTTCTGGATCATCTCGAAGAATTACGCTGGCGACTGCTGAAGATAATTATTGGTGTGATTGTTGCGGCGGCTGTCGCGCTGTATTTTGGCGAGGAGATTTTTGCGTTCGTAATCAAGCCGCTCGGTGATTTGCGATTGCATGTGACAACTATCACCGGCTCATTTTACGCCTATATGGTAGTTTCTATTTTTGCGGGCTTGTTTGCGATTATTCCTTTTGTCTTCTATCAGCTCTGGGCGTTTATTGCGCCCGGGCTCTATAAGACAGAAAAGATATTTATTCTCCCGGCTGTGATTGCCTCCAGCGCCCTTTTTGGCATCGGCGCCTGGTTTTGCTACCAATATATTCTACCGTTCGCGATAACATATCTTGTCAGCTATGGCGAGGGCGCGTTGACACCAATCATCACGGTCGGCAGTTATTTGACATTTGCCGGAATGATGGTCTTGTCTTTTGGTTTGACCTTCAATCTACCGGTCGTGTCTTTTTTTCTGGCGAAGATGGGTATATTGCGTTCGGAGACACTACCGAAGGGCAGACGTGTTGCGGTTGTGCTTATCCTGATTTGCGCGGCGATTATCACTCCGCCGGATGTGTTTACGCAGGTGCTTGTCGGAGCGCCGATGTATGTGCTCTACGAAATCTCAATCATTGTTGTGCGAATTGTCAATCGTAACGCTGATAAACAGATAGTGTAGCGTCATCATCCGTGGCGGACGCTATCGTCATTTTCTACGGGGCATGGGGCTGTGATTCGTAGCGAGCGCCGAATGTGAAGCGCTGTTGCGCTCGTAAGTTCCCTGAGACTCAGTGGTTACCTGCGACGCAGTATTCGGCGCCCTGTTTGCAGTATTTATATTGTCCGCTGACAGTCTGACAAGCGCCTGCTCTGTCAGCGCCATCTCCATCTCAATTTCAACCTCCATCTCAATCTTCATCTCCATCCTGACAGCGCCTGCCAACCTTCGTACGAACTGAGCATAGGCGGCTGAGTATTTGTCGACTTGACAATTCATTGAGCCACGAGGGGAGGATGATGGTATGACGCAAGATTAACGAGAATGCTTTTGCTGATAATACTGCTGTGCCTGGCGACATATTGGGCAGGCGCCTGCGACAGCGCAGGCGGGATTGTTAATTCGGCTGTCGATTTCCAGCGCTATATGCTTGATAGCGTCATGAGCAATAATGATAATTTTTTCCCTGCGGCGGGAAGCGGTCAGTGGTCTGGATACTCAGTGGGGTATGCAGAGTCGATCCGTCGCCGGGCGATATCGAATTCAGACCTGAGCGACAAGGCCGGGGATTAGAACCTCATAAAACTCAACAACTTACCGAAATCTCTTGCCAGCCATCTTTACTGGACTATATTGTCTGACCTCGCAGATTTGCAGGCGGGGATATATGCGGGCGTAATTCAGGGGTAGAATGCAAGCTTCCCAAGCTTGACGTCGCCAGTTCGAATCTGGTCGCCCGCTTTTTTGCAGGATTTTGTTCTTGTGCGAGAGCGCATAGGTATAATATGACAGCGTGCAATGCAGTGTTGTCTGACCCCGCAGAGGGGTTTTTTGATGGCTGAAAGTTAGAGAATAGATAAAGTGGCACAGGAAACACATATCGCTTCGGAAGCGCCCGACGAGTCTCCGAGAAGTTACTCCCCGCAATTGCAGGCCTCGGCGGCAATCCGTCAACTGGCCGGAGCGACAGGGGAGACTGCTGCGAAGCAGGCAACTGCAGTCCACAAGACACAAGTCGTGCGACCGGTCGGGCTGGAGTTGCTTGAAGTCGAGCGTCACTCGCCGCTGTTCGCCTATGTGCGCCCCGGAGACCGGCTGGTCTCAATCAATGACGAGACAGTGCGTGACACAATTGACTTTCATTTCAAAATGGCCGAGCCGGAGTTGGATTTGCTCTTTGAATCAACAACCGGTGAACAGTCGCTCTTTGAGTTTGAAGATGTGACCATTGAAGAGCTGGGGCTGACATTCAGGCAGAGCGGCATACGCACCTGCAAGAACGAATGCATTTTTTGCTTTGTGATGCAACAACCGCAAGGGATGCGGCGCTCGTTGTATATTATGGATGAGGACTATCGCTATAGTTTCACGCATGGCAATTTTGTCACGCTCTCAAACACCAGTGATGAAGATATTGAGCGGATTATCGAGCAACGTCTTTCGCCGATGTATATTTCGGTGCATGCCACCAATGACACATTGCGCCGCTGTATGCTCAAGAATGAATTGCTGGCGCCGATTATGCCGCGTCTCAAACAGCTAATTGACGGCGGCATTACTGTCCATGCGCAGGTTGTGTTGTGTCCGGGAATCAATGACGGCCCGGAGTTGGACAGGACAATACGTGAACTTTCGGCGTTGAATCCCGGTGTTGAGACTTTGGCTTTAGCCCCGGTCGGGTTGACGAAATACCGGGACAATTTGCCGGAAATCAGTATCTATAGCAAAGCCGCGGCTGCTGAACTTATTGATAGAATCGAGAAACTGCAGGAGCGCTTCCACGAGGAATTAGGTACGCGGTTTGTCTGGCCGGCGGATGAATTCTACACAATCGCCAAACGTAGATTTCCCCGAATGAATAGTTATGAATCAATAGCGCAATTCGAGAATGGCATCGGTATGTGTCGTTTGTTCGCCACGACATTTAATCGCCGAAAGCAATTTCTCAAGAAAGCGCTGAAGTCGGCGTCAGGACCGAAACGCAAGCTGATCGGTTTTACCGGCGAATCCGCCCATGAGTGGTTAGAAACAGAAATCACGCCACAAGCGCGTGAGTTGGGAATTGACTTGTTGTTCAAGGCGGTCAAGAACAAGTTCTGGGGTGGGACGGTGACTATCTCCGGATTGCTTTCCGGAGCCGATTTACTTGAGGCGGCAACTCAGCTCTCGGATAAAAACGATATTGTTCTTTTGCCGCCGAACTGTCTGAATAACGATGATTTGTTTATCGATAATCTGACTCTCGATGAGTTCCGCAGGAAATCAGACAGGGAAGTAATCGTTGGTAGTTATGATTTCGTTGAGACATTGAAAGAAGCTCTGCGGCTCGGAGAATATGCGCAACGCTCTGCATTGGGCAGGCAAAAACATGGCGAGCGGGAAAATCGAGTTGTGGCGTTTTCAGAATCGGTACAGGGACTATGATGCAAGGATTATGAGCGACGAAACACACATTGAGCCGGCGACACCGGAAACGGGCTTTACACACGCCCGGCGGACATCACTGCCACTGGTGGCGATTGTCGGGCGGCCGAATGTCGGTAAGTCGTCATTATTCAATCGGTTTATCAAACGACGGTTTGCAATTGTCGCTGACACGCCGGGGGTGACGCGAGACAGGAACTATGCGGTCTGCGAATGGATAGGGCGAGACTTCTATTTGATTGACACCGGCGGCATGATACCGAATTCTGAGAATCACTTCGACAAGAAAGTGATGCAACAAGCCGAAATGGCGGTGGCTGAAGCGGACGTGGTTTTGTTTGTCGTTGACGCCCAGGTTACGATCGCTTCGGTTGACGGACAAATCGCCCGCTATTTGCAGGGCTCCGGAAAACCAACTGTGCTCGCCGCCAATAAAGCAGACACAGACGCTCAGGAACTGGAGGTTTTCGAGTTGCAGCGTCTGGGCCTCGGTGAACCGGTGGCGGTCAGCGCCGCGGGTGGCAGAAATATCGGTGACCTGCTCGACAGGGTAGTTGCGGCGCTTCCGAAGGCGCCGAAGACTGATGTTCAGGATGCGTCTTTGCGCGTGGCAGTTATCGGGCGACCGAACGTCGGCAAATCCAGTCTTGTCAATTGTATACTGGGAGATGAACGAAATATCGTCTCGGATATAGCCGGTACGACGATTGATGCGATTGATTCGCCGTGTATATATGAAGGGCAGCGCTATACGCTCGTTGACACCGCCGGTCTGAGGCGGAAAATGAAAGTTATTGAAGATATTGAATTCTACACAAATCTCAGAGCGGCGCGGGCGCTGGATGCGTGTGATGTGGCGCTTGTGGTCATCGATGCTACCGCCGGAATAACCTCGCAGGACAAACGAATCCTGCAACAGGCGAAGGCCACGCGCAGAGGCATGGCGCTGGTGGTCAATAAGTGGGACCTGGTTGATAAGGACTCCAAGACAGCGGACCGCCTGACGGTTGATTATCGTGACGCTCTCGGTGATTTGTCTTTTGTGCCAATCATATTTGTCTCAGCGCTTGAAGGGCTACGCGCCCGCAAGACATTGTCTATCGCCCGCGAAATCCACGAACGCTCTTCGCGAAAGTATTCAGTCTCTGAGCTGAATGAGCTCCTCGAAGACGCCTTACAGCGTCGTCCACCGGCCTCCGACAAAGGGAAAGAAGTTCGCTTGACCTATGTCAGCCAGCCGGAAATCTGCCCACCCACATTTGTTTTCTTCTGTAACCGGCCTGAAAAGATTCAGAAAAGCTACATCCGCTTTCTCGCAAATCGTCTTCGTGAGCGGTTTGATTTCGAGGGTGTCCCGCTACGTATCAAGTTTAAGAAAAAGTAGTTCCCGCTTTACCACACCGTTATCCCGTCAACGGGTATCATCGGCCCCAATGATTTCCTTTTGAACCAAAGCGGCGCTTTGTCTGGCCGCGGGGTTGGATTGTTCCATGCGTCGCCCCGGAATGTGTATGGCAGTCAAGCCACTTGCGCAGATGCATGAAAATGGAGCTCTTGAGGTGGTTAAGTAAATCGGGCGTTTGTCCGACGCACAGAGGATGGAAGAAGGAGCAAAAAGCCACATCGGCGCCGGATTTCAGCGAATCACAGACGACGCCGGTTCTGTTGCAAAGCAGGAACAAGTGTTTCAATTGCAATTGGAGCTTGAACGTCAGAAACAACGGCTGAATGATATTCAGACGATGGGAGCGATTATCGCGTCCATCATGGACACTGACAGGGTCATGTCGGTGATGATGGACATGACATTGCGCGCTGTCTCAGGTGAAGTGGGGGCTATCTTTCTTGAAGAAGACGGAGAGTTACGGACAAAAATCGCCTGGGGTGTGGATGAGGCGCTTCTCGATCAGCTCTATGTCGCCGAGCAAACGACATTACTTGATTCTTACAAAGAGAACGACGGGAACAATCTTGTCAACGGTAGCGGGATTGCCCCCGGCGCTGCAGTCCGCGTGAACAGCTTACTCTCGGCGCCGATCGTGTCCAGAAAAGGCAAGTATGGAA
This sequence comes from uncultured Ignavibacteriales bacterium, assembly GCA_964516945.1. Classification (GTDB taxonomy): domain Bacteria; phylum Zixibacteria; class MSB-5A5; order GN15; family JACZUZ01; genus JAJRPJ01. The sequence goes on along the minus strand of CAZFAL010000001.1, from coordinate 45,843 downwards.
TGGTCGTTGCGCTCAATAAGGAGCGGGGCCAACAATTCGACGCCGCAGATAAAGAAATACTTGAATCGCTTAACCATTTTCTGAGTGTGGCAATTGAAAACTCACGCCTGCTTGCTGAAGCGCTCCAGAAGCAACGGATGGAGCAGGAGCTTTCCATCGCCCGGCAGGTGCAGGAGACTATCCTGCCCGATGCGGCGCTCAGCCATCCCGGAGTTGAAATCGGTGTTGTCTATGCCGCGGCTCGTGAAGTTGGCGGCGATTTCTATGAGATAATTCCTTTGCCGGCGAACAAGTTCATGGTCATCCTCGGTGATGTCTCCAACAAGGGTGTCGGCTCGGCTTTGGTGATGTCCGCCTGCGCCGGGATTATTAAGTCATTGTTACGCTATGAGCCGGAAATGGCTGTTGCGGAACTTGCCGGCCGGTTGAATGACACGCTGTCAGAGGGGATAATCAAAGACAGGGCAATGTTTGCGACAATCTGGTTCGGCAAATTCGATATGCAGAACGGGACATTGTGCTATTGCAACGGAGGTCACGTACCGGCGTTGCACTACAACAATGCGACCGGCACAATCAATGAGCTGGCAAAAGGGGGAACGATTGTCGGCCAGTTTGAAGGATTGCGCTTTGCTGACGAAGAAGTCGCAATAGCCCCCGCTGACACGATAACGGTTTTTAGCGATGGTATCACCGAATCGGAAAGCAAGACAGGTGAGCTCTTTGGACGGGAGAGAACAAAAGAATTTGTTCTGAGGCGCTCTGATGAAGCGCCGCAAGCATTCTGTAATTCATTGCGCTCTTCGATCAACTCATTTATTCGTGGCGCCGAGGCAGATATACAGGATGATTTTACGGTTATGCAGATTCGTGTCAAGAGTCTGCTAAAGGACGATAGCGAGGGAGGTTCTTGATGGGCGCTCCTTGCAAATTCGAAAAGAGCTATCCGTCTGTAATACGGTCCGAAGCGGAGATGTTCGAAGATCTTACGTCTTTCCTGAGTGAAAACAGAATAACGGAAGACAGGGCGCGCGACATTCAACTGTGTGTCTCAGAGGCGTTTAACAACGCGGCGCTCCATGGAAATCGTCTGGACCCGGCCAAGCAGGTGAAATTGCGAGTTGCGGTTAATCACGATTCAGTAATTGCCGATATCATCGATGAAGGGCAGGGGGGCATAGCAAGCATCCAACAGCGACGTGAGCCGACAGCGCTGGATGAAACAGGTCGCGGAGTCAACTTGATGTACGGTCGCGCTAACGATGTCGTCCTGACCGCGGTTGACGGCGGCGGTTTATCTGTTCGCCTCATATTTAGTGACAAAGTTTTTACAAACGATATTGCAACGAAACACACGACATGATAATCAAGCCCGGCGCTCTAATGTCGCCGAGAAGGGCAACAGGAGGAAACATGAAAATCGCAAAAAACCAGTCTGGAAACGTGACAGTGTTAGCGCTGTCCGGTCGTCTTGATCTTGCATCGGGCGCAGCGCTCAAGGAGCAGGTGCAGCAGGAATTTCAGGGCAACAATGTGCACATTCATCTGAATTTGACAAAGGTTGACTTTATCAACAGTTCCGGACTCGGCGCGCTTGTGTCATTGATGAAAGAAACAAGATTGAAGCATGGCCGATTGACGATGTCAAATTTGGCCGCCTATGTGACGGAGATTTTCGAAATCACACAATTGTCACATATCTTTGAAATCTACCAAACCGAAGAAGAGGCTATCGCTTCTTACAGCTCTGCCACATCGGTGCAATAATCAGCGCATGTGAATAGGAAGCCGTCAATGCAAGGAGAGCGCTATGGATGAAACAGTAGAACATGTTGCTGAGTTGTTAGACCAGCTCCAATCCGAAGACGTCACGATACGTGAGCAGGCAGTTGAAGAGTTGTCGACGATTGACTCCGATGAGGCGATTGCCGGTCTGGTGATGTCACTTGAGGACAGTAGCGCCAATATCCGTGAATTGGCCGCAGATGCGCTCTCTCAAGTGAAAGGTGAAACTACTACAGCGTTGCTGTCGCAGTTTCTTGGCGCCGAAAACATTACAACCCGCAATCTGGCGGCCGAGATTCTGGTGCGTATCGGTCCGGATGCCGTCCCTGCGCTTTTGCAATGGATTGGTCATGATGATCACGATGTTCGCAAGTTTGTGGCGGATGTGCTCGGGCTTATTGAGGACAGTCGCGCGGTTGAGCCGCTCTGCCAGTTGCTCTGGGATGAGAATATCAATGTCTGCTGTAGCGCCGCAGAAGCGCTGGGATTATTGCGAAATCCTGCCGCAACGACGGCGCTGATTGCCGCCGGAGAGAAGATTCCCGATGTGCGTCCCCGGGCGATTGAAGCGCTGGGTAGGATTGAGGACCCGGAGGCGATACCGTTCCTTGTATCGCATCTGAAATCAGGTGATGCGCTTCTGTCATTTGTCGCCTCAGAAGCGCTCGGAGCGATTGGTTCACCACGCGCATTGCAAGAGGTAGCGAAATTAGTGAATGATGAATCTCTGGCAATAGCCGGCGAAGCATTCAAGGCGGCTTTGAAAATGACGGACGGTAGTCTTGCTGAGCTCAATAATTACCTCTCAGCCGAGCGCTTGCGGGAGTGTGTCATTGCCGGCTTAGTCGAAAACGACGACGTGGTTGCAGACTTTGCTCTTCACAACGAGGACCTTTGGCGAGACGAAGCTCTTGCGCAGGAACTACTGAAATCAGTCGGGAAGGTCGCGGATGATATCTGGTCACGGTTAGTTGAACACTGCGGCAATATCCACTCGAATCTTGACGAGTTGATTCTCAAACAGATTGAAACCTGCAAAGACTGTGACAAGCTGCTTTTACTCGATGCGCTACTTAATTGTATGCGTCCCGAATCCAGTAACCGCATGGTGGCGTTGGCAAAATCCGACGAGCCGGAAGTCCGGATTCGGGTAGCGTCCATTCTTGGCAGGATAGGTGACGCTATCTCCTTGCAGGCATTGACAGAAATGTTGAAAGACCCGGTCGGACATGTGCGCGCGGTAGCTTATCGTGGCATTGGTTGGATCGGCGAGGAGGGAGCGGTCAGTTCAATATTGAGTGGACTCACTGATGAGTTCACGGATGTCCGTGAGGCGTGTGTTGGCGCTCTCGTAACAATCGGCGGGCAACGGGTTGTGGATTACTTCACAGCGGAATTGGAATCCACAAATCCTGAGTCTCAACGGCTGGCCGCCAGCGCCCTGGGCTGGATCGGCGAGAATAATGTCGCTGAACCGCTCAAAGGCGCATTGTCGCACGATGATCCGCATGTCAGAAAGGCGGCGTTGGAAGCGTTGTGTCGGATGGGAACGGCGCCTGGCGTGGAAACATTTGCGATACTTATCAACGATGAAAACGAAGCGGTGCAGCGAGTGGCCATGACGCAAATGGCAAAACACCACAAGCAGGAAGCAGTCAGAGCGCTCAAGCCGTTTCTGCTGGATGATGACGTGTTGCTTCAATTCCATGTGATTTCTACTTTGTGTGCGATTCGTACAGATGAAGCGATATCGTTACTCCAGGAGAAGGCAATGCATGGTGACACGCCTGTGCGCGTGGCCGCCATCAACGCTCTTGGGCAGATGAAAGATGATTCTCTAATAGCGTTCTTGCAGAACCTTACGTCGGCGTCTGACGCAGAGATAGAGACAGCGCGCAATGAAGCTCTCGCTCAGCTACAGAAAGGTGTTTCATGATGAAGCGCAATAACATATTGGTTGTCGATGACGAATTGCTTATCCGGGATCTGATTTACGATTTCTTTAATGAGCGTGAATGGGACGTTACCATCGTTGACAACGGAGAAAGAGCGCTCCGCGCATTCGAAAACGGCGACTTTAATGTCGTCCTGACGGACCTGAAGATGCCGGAGATGGATGGCGCCACGTTGATTGACAGAATGAAAGAAGTTAAGCCGGACCAGCCGATTGTTGTGGTTACCGGTTATCCGTCAGTTGACAGCGCCATTCGAGCGCTACAGCAACGGGTGGACGATTATATTGTCAAGCCATTCAGTATGCCGAAACTGTTCAAGTCGGTCGAAAAAGCCGCCGGTAGAAGTAATGACGTATGAGAACTTCAGTTTGTATCTGTGCATAAAACAGAAGAAGCATCAGGGAACGATTCAGAAATGGCCGTCGAGGCGCAAAGGACACGGGAATGCCACCGGTTGGTGATACACAGACATTGAGCATCGAAGACTTTCGCACCATGCGTGAATTCATTCACGAGAAGGCGGGAATGTATTTCGCTGACAATAAACTATATTTGCTTCAAAGTCGACTGGCGAAACGAATGGATGAGCTCGGGGTCGCGACTTTTCGCGATTATTTCTACCGGGTGAAATACGATGCGTCGCAACGAGAATTCAACGAGTTGATGAATCTTGTCACGACAAATGAAACATACTATTTCCGTAATGAACCGCAACTGGATTCCTTTGCGAAGGCGGCGTTGCCGGAAATTCTGGAGATGAAGCGTACGCGCTCCGGCAACAAGACACTGCGAATCTGGTCGGCGGGTTGTTCTACCGGTGAAGAACCGTATACACTGGCAATGTTGATTCTGGATGCGCTAAATGGTGAAAGCGGCTGGCAGATTGAAATCATTGCCAATGATATCAGTGAGCAGGCCCTTCAAAAGGCGCGGTCCGGAGTATATGCGGGGCCGACATTGCGCTATGTAAAACCGGACGTACTGCGCCGCTTCTTCGACAAGGATGGTGATTCGTACAAGGTGAAGCGTGAAGTAAAGGCGCTCGTGAAGTTTGTACAACTCAATTTGAATGACACGCACAAACTGTCGCTATACAAGAATCTGGACGTCATCTTCTGTAGAAATGTGATGATATATTTCTCTGAGGATGTTAAGCGAAGAATTGTGCGCGCATTCTACCAGGCCCTCACGACCGGTGGACACATGTTCATTGGACATTCAGAAACGTTGCACGGAATTTCGAAGGCGTTTAAGCTGAAGTATTACAACGGGGCGCTGGTGTACGTCAAGGACGAAAGTGAGAAGGAGCGAGGGGCCGATGCGCGGTCGTCTTCGTCGCAGGTGTCTTCACATGTGTCTTCACAGGCATCTACGATGGCAAGAAGTGAAATACGAGCGACTCGGCCGACCACTGCTGTTTCTGCGAAGAAAAGCGGCGCGACGAAAGCCCTTGAGTTACTCGCTCAAATAAAAGCTAAACAAGCGGCGCAAAAGAACTTTGCCACAAAATAGTCGGAAACTGTTATGGATAAGAAAAGAATTGTTGTAGTGGATGATTCAATGACTGTTGTCAAATTTGTGTCATTCGCATTGAAAAACAAGGGGTATGAAGTTATTACAGCTTGTGACGGAATGGATGCGATGGAGAAAATCTCGGGTGTTGACGGAGATATCAGTATGGTCATCACTGATTTGAACATGCCGAATGTAGATGGCTATACGCTTATCGGAACATTGCGCAATGATGAGGCGCACAAAGAGACGCCAATAATCATTTTGTCTTCTGAGGAAGGAAGTGAAGACCGGGAGCGCGGTATGGAAGTTGGAGCGACCTCATATCTTGTAAAGCCGTTTCGTCCGGATACGCTTCTCGCTGAAGTTACGAAATACATTGATGGCTGAAAAATAATAGTAATAGTGGAGATAGGATTATGGCTGACATGAAAATTCTTGCCGTGGATGATTCCCCGACTATGCGTCGGATAATCATCAATACGCTTGGCAGGGCGGGTTACACGGACGTTATCGAGGCGGAGCATGGGAAAGACGCTCTCGCGAAGATGGAAACCGAAAAGATAGACTTTGTTATTACAGACTGGAATATGCCTGAAATGGACGGTTTGTCGTTTGTAACAAATATGCGCAGTAACGCGAACCATGCGAAAATACCGGTGTTGATGGTCACCACGCGGTCGGTAAAGGAAGACATTGTGGAGGCGTTGAAGGCGGGAGTGAATAATTATATCGTGAAGCCGTTCACACCGGATACACTCAAGTCGAAAATCGACGAAGTCCTTAAAGGGGGATCCTGAGATGACCGCCAAGAAGAAGACAGAGGCCGCTGGTAGTGGCGCTAATCCGATGGCGCAAAGCGGTAGTCTCAAGAGAGGGTTGGGAGCGTTGAAGAGCACTATTGAAGATCTCGCGCATAGTTTGCGGGAGATTCAGGGACCATTGACAGATACCAGAGAGAACCTGCCTAAAGCGACCACGCATTTAGACAGAATCAGTTCGCAGACAGAACAGGCCGCGCATCGTGTAATGGACATGGTCGAGAATATCTCCGCTCAGCAGGTGGAAATAATCAAGCATCTGAACGAAGCGTTGAACTCTCTGGCTGACACAAAAGAAGACAGCTCCACGATAGTCGGGCTATTGGAAAGCGCAGAGGAAATTGCCAACCGCTCTCAGAATGACGCATTCACTATCATGGATGCTCTCCAGTTCCAGGATATAACCACCCAGCAAATCAACCATGCCGCGAGTTTATTGGAGGACGTTGACGACAAAATTGCTGAAATACTTGGGGATTACGACGGACTCGTTGGAGATTCAGATAAGCAGGCAAAGTCCGCTGAAAAGAAGAAACGAAAAGACCGGGCGTTTGATCCGCATGCTGACATGGAGATTAAGCATACTGATCAAGCCGGTATTGACAACCTGATAAAGATGTCCAATGAAACAAAACGTTGAAGAACTACCGACTGACACCGAATCTCTGCAAGTCCCGGAGGATATGCAGGACTTCGTTGAGGATTTCCTCGTCGAAGCCGCCGACTTGATTGATGCCCTTGACAGTGATCTTGTGGCTCTGGAAACGTCACCGGATGACCTTGAGCTGCTCAATAGTATTTTCCGTGGCGCGCACACTATTAAGGGCAATTCCAGCTTTCTGGGATTAGATCAGATTACCGACCTGACGCACAAGATGGAAGATGTGCTCAATCGCTTACGCAAGGCGGAGATCCACGTTGAAGCTCACATAATGGACGCGCTCCTTGAGGGGCTTGACAACTTGAAACTGTTGCTTGACGATGTTCGCAATAACAAAATCGTGAAGCGGGATGTTTCGGGGTTGATTGCAGAACTTGAACGCATCAATAGTTCAGAAGCAACTGCGAATGACAAGTCCGCCTCCGGAAAGCCGAAAACGTCTGCTGACTCCGCGAAAAGTGAAGTAGCTGAAGAAGACGGCGAAGAGTTTGATGAAGTTGCCTTTGACGCTGAGATTCAGGAAGCGCTCGCGAAAGCGCTGGCCAATGAGTCGACGCCCGGGCAGTCCTCGGCAGCAAAAGCTGATGTTGCAACCGGAACAGCAAAAGAATCTGCAACGAACGCCGGGCGTCAGAGTGGCGCACGAAAGATAGAACAGACAGTTCGGGTTGGTGTTGACCGTCTTGACTCACTGATGAATCTCGTCGGTGAACTTGTGCTTGGTCGCAACAGTCTGTTGTCTGCTAATTCAGAAATTGCCGCGGGCTCAATATCTGAGCATGACTCGCAAGAGCGAATAGCAGGTATTACTTCCCAAATCAGTTTTGTGACCACTGAACTCCAGAATTCAGTCATGAAACTGCGTATGCTTCCGATTGGAAAAGTGTTTAGTCGTTTTCCACGTGTTGTGCGTGACCTGGCTTCATCGACCGGCAAAAAAATTAATTTGACACTTGAAGGCGAAGGCACAGAATTAGACAAAACAGTCATTGAAGAAATCGGCGATCCGCTTGTTCACCTTGTGAGAAATTCCTGTGACCATGGGATCGAGCCGCCTGAGGAGAGGAAGGCCGCCGGCAAACCGGAGACCGGCAGTGTTGTCCTGAGCGCATATTCGCAGGGCTCAAATATTATTGTTGAAATCAAGGACGACGGCAGAGGACTTGATCTGGAGGCGATTAAGAGCAAGGCGGTTGAGCGGGGTCTTGCATCGGAGTCGGAGATTGAGCGGTTGACCGAGGGCGAGATTTTCCGCTTCATCTTTGCTCCGGGGTTCTCAACAGCAAAAGTTGTCAGTGATGTCTCCGGGCGAGGTGTTGGGATGGATGTAGTGCGTTCCAACATTGAAAAACTCAACGGCATGATTGAGATTGCATCGGTCCGTGGTGAAGGGACGACAATCACTATCAAGCTGCCGTTGACGTTGTCAATCATTCAGGGACTATTGGTGCGCGCGAATGATGATATATACATCATTCCGCTGGCCAGTGTACATGAAATTGTCAATGTCACGCGCAAAGACATAAACTATGTCAATGGCACAGAAGTTATCCATCTTCGTGACTCGGTGTTGCCGCTCTTGTTCCTGCCGCGTGTACTGCGTGACGCCGCAGACTGGAAGCCGACGGAGGACAAGTCCAGCAACGTCGTCGTCGTCGGTTTAGCCGAGAGCCGTCTTGGACTCGTCGTCGACGACTTAATTGGCCAGGAAGAAGTAGTGATTAAGTCGCTCGGCAAATTGTTCGGGAATATTGAAGGACTCGCCGGAGCGACAATTCTTGGAGACGGGCGGGTGCGATTAATCGTTGATGTTGCGGGCATATTTGGGTTGGCGCAAAAAATGGCGTCGTAGGCAGAAGCGACTGTTGCATATGGTTTATCTTTATTCCGCAGATATGAGAATAACAAAATGACAAAGACAAATAAAACACGTGTATTAGTTGTAGATGACTCTGCGTTTATGCGCAAAGCAATCACCATGATGCTTGAGTCCGATCCGGAAATTGAAGTTGTTGGAACGGGCCGAGACGGTGAAGACGGTGTCAGGAAAGTCAAAGAGCTCAAGCCTGACCTTGTTACCATGGATGTTGAGATGCCGCGTATGGATGGTCTCAGCGCGTTACGGCAGATCATGGAGGAAGAGCCGACTCCGGTGATGATGGTTAGCAGCATCACAACAGAAGGCGCCGAGACAACTCTTGAAGCGCTCGACCTGGGCGCTGTTGACTTTATTCCAAAAGAACTCTCGTTTGTCTCGCTGGACATCGTCAATATCAAAGACGACTTGCTGGAAAAAATCAAGAATATCGCCCGTCGCAAGTCTATTCTGATGGCCAGAGCGCGACAACGTTTAAGTTGGAAAAAAGCTACGAAGAGTGGACACCAGGTTGCCTCTGCGGCTACAACTTCTCCTGCGAAAAAGTCAGACAGGCGTCGCTTTGCCATCAAGGCGATTGCTCTTGGCTCCAGCACAGGTGGACCGCCTGCGTTGCAGACAGTTATCACCAGACTACCAAAGAACCTGCCGGTCCCGATGTTTATTGTTCAGCATATGCCGCCCAAATTCACCAAATCACTGGCAGACAGACTGAACTCGCTCTCTGAAGTCACAGTTTCCGAAGCCCGCAATGGTGAAGAGGCGCTGGCCGGTCATGTGTATATTGCGCCCGGAGACAGCCACATGGTGCTGACTCCCGGCGTCAGCAAGCCGATAATTCGCCTGACACAGACTCCGTCGGATAGTTTGTACAAACCCTGTGTGAATGTCATGATGGACTCGGTTGTGAAGAAGTTCGGTAAAAGAACACTTGGCATCGTCCTCACCGGTATGGGTAATGACGGCTTTGAGGCCTGTAAGGAATTGCACCGGCAAGGTGGTCAGGTGATTGCGCAGGATGAAGATTCCTGTGTAGTGTACGGGATGCCGCGAGCGATTGTTGAAGGCGAGATTGCCGATATTGTGGCCCCGATTGAGCGGGTGACAGACGAGATATTGAGCTTTTTCTAAAGACTTCGCTACTACAGGATTCGCTGCCAGAGTATCCGCCCAAAAGCTTCTCATCTAAGAGATAATCTATAGCGGCAATTTGCCACCCAATTCCCGGTATTGGTCAGTTTGGACAGTCTGGTTAGTCTGGCCCGGCTGGCCGATCCGGTCAGCCGGATATCGGCCGGCTCTTATCCGGTTTTTATTTGTTGAATTTGAATCGTCCTCCGTGTAGCTTCTGAAGTGCAACCATGTCTCACATGGTTGAACCAATCAGAGTCAGAGCGGGGTAATGGAAATCGTCAAAACACTACATGAAGCGCTGCCTAAGGAAGCGCTCCCTGGTCTCCGGGACGGTGATTCGAAGGATGATATGGCAGCGCCTGGGAGCGCAGAGTCCTGTGATACCGGGAACTTTGTGGATTCCTATCGCGCCTTCACGAATGTCCTCAATCGACTGCGACGTCAGTATCTTGACCTCAAAGACGAAAGCCAGCGCCAGGCCGCTGCTCTCGCAGAGGCCAATGAATCATTGCAGGCCTTGACTCGCCGCAACCATGCGGCGATGGAATTTCTCAATAGTGTGTTATGTTCCGTGTCTACGGGTATTATTGTCGTGGATAAAGAGCGCAGGATCACCCATCTCAATCCTGCCGCAGAATCGCTTTTCGGCGTGGCGGTAGAGGACGCTCCCGGACGGTTATTGGAAGATGTTGTAGGGCTGGATTCGCTTTCCGGACCGCAGGCCCGGCGCTCCGCAGACGGTACCGCCAGCTCCCCCCGCGGGGTTGAGGTGACGTTTACCGACAACGATGTTGAAAAGACATACCTGTGGAGTTCGGCGCCTCTGTTGAACAAACATGGCGAACCATTCGGCTCAGTGGAAGCGTTTCAGGACATTACTGAAACGAAACTGATGGAGCGCAAGTTGACCCGCATGGAGTCACTAGCGGCAATTGGTGAAATGGCCGCCACAGTTGCGCATCAGGTGCGTAATCCGCTGGTGAGTGTCAAGGGGTTTGCCTCTCTCATTAGCGCACAACCGGCCAAAGGGAGCAAGAACAAGGCGCATGCGGAGTTGATTCTCAAGGGAGTCAACAATCTTGAGCGTGTGATTGACGCGCTATTGCGCTTTTCCCGCACTGAGACGCTTTCGCTACGTCCTACGAACTTGAATAGATACTTGCGCAAGATAGTCAGGCAATACAATGAGCGTAGCGGCAAGGATGACAATCTGACCGGAGCGGTGAATTTCAGCGCCGCTGACGACAAACTTGTTGTCGACATAGACCAATTGGTGTTTCGGGAAGCCATTGTCAATATCATCCGCAATGCGCATGAAGCGACTGCCGAGCCGGTGACGTGCCATGTGGTAGTCGGGAATCGTGAGCCGCAGGCGGAGACAGTTTGTTTTGAGATTCGTGACAACGGTCCCGGAATACAGCCGGATGCGCTGAGTGACATTTTCCGTCCGTTTTTCACAACGAAGGCCAGCGGCTCGGGGTTGGGGTTGCCGCTGTCCCGAAAACTAATCAATGCCCATGGCGGGGAAATAGCTGTTGAGTCCGCGCCCGGCTGCGGGACAACCTTTCGGATACAATTGCCCTTGTCGGCGACGACATCCTTACCTTCTGATAAACAATCCATTGATACATTGGAGCAGACTCAATGAAGACCAGATTACTCATTGTCGATGACGATTCACTCGTAGTTGAATTCCTCATGGAGGCGCTCAGTCCGAAAGAGTTTGAGTTACATAGCGCGCATTCAGCGGAGTCAGCGCTGGAATTGATGAAAACAGAATCATTTGAGATTGTCCTGTCTGATATTCGCATGGGTGAGATGGACGGGATTCAATTGCTGACACATATTCGCGAGCGCTCTCCAAAGACTATTGTGATTATGATGACGGGCTTCGGTACAATTGAGACGGCGGTTCTGGCGATGAAACTTGGGGCCTTTGATTTCATCATGAAGCCCATGTCGCCGGAAAGTGTTCAGGTGCGAGTCCAAAAGGCGGTTGAGCGACTTAAACTAAATCGTCAGGTTGTGGCGCTAAAGCTCGACAGCGCCAGACGTTACAGTGACATTATTGGATCATCAAGAGTGATGACTGACATATTTGATCGCATCAAACTCGCGGCTCCTTCACGCGCCACAGCGCTTATCACCGGTGAGTCCGGCACCGGTAAGGAGTTGATCGCCCGCGCCATTCATAATGAATCTGACCGGGCGGATGGGCCGTTTGTGAAATTGAATTGTGCGGCGCTGAATCAGAACCTGATTGAATCAGAGTTGTTTGGCCATGAAAAGGGCGCCTTCACCGGCGCGATTCAGGCGCGCTCCGGCAGATTTGAACTGGCGCATGGCGGCACATTGCTGCTCGATGAGATTTCCGAGATGCCCTATGAAACGCAATCGAAACTTCTGCGAACGTTGCAGGAGCGTGAAATTGAGCGCGTCGGGTCAGCGGAAACGGTGAGCATTGATGTCCGAATTATCGCCAGTAGTAATCGTGATTTACCGGGCGCGATTGCCGAAGGAATCTTTCGCGAAGATCTTTTCTATCGTTTGAATGTCATTTCGATGGTGGTGCCGCCGCTCCGTGAACGAACTGAGGACATCCCGCAATTGGTTGAATACTTCGTGAAAAAGTATTCTGAGGAAAATAATCGCGAGGTCAAGCACGTTGACCGGGATGTTTTTGAAATGTTCAGGAAATATCCATGGCCGGGTAATGTCCGTGAGCTGGAAAACACGATTCAGGCCGCAGTTGTGATGTCTGCGGGGCCGACGATTACACGTTCGGACTTTAATCTGGATGTAACCACGATTCGCAAGCCACTTGCGCGCAAAATTGAATTCGAGACCATGACCCTGCATGACCTTGAGAAAATTGTCATCCTCGAACGAGTAAAGCGGTTTGGAGGCAGTAAGTCTGAGGCGGCGAGGAGTCTGGATGTTTCAGCAAGAACAATTCGCAACAAGCTTAAAGAATACAGCGGTCTGGGCGCGGTCGACGAGGTTGAGGAAAACGATTCCGCCCTTGTGGAATAGTTTATGGTCTCCAGCGTCAGCCGGTTGTGTCCGCCACGCCCGGTTTGCTTTGTCATCCATTCATCATCTGTATCCTCTCATTACTCGTCCTGTGAATCATCCTGTAAATCATCCTGTGGATCATTGCCGCTGACTTAAAGCTTCCTTTTCACTAATTCACCACAGTCTTACGCTAAAGTTCAAATTTTGAGCGCCGATGCAAGGTTACAGCGGGCGTTTCAAATCCGGACGCCTGCCCGGACGCCTGTAAGTGCACGCTGAGCGACGCCGGAGGACAAGCTATCAATTTGTCAGTCTGACGGTCGGACAGTCTTTCAATCCGGCAACGTGCGCCGGAAAACAAGTGAAACAGTAAAGATAATAGAGCTAATATGGATATTGCCTCAGTAATCGGAATACTCACTGCAGTCGGCGCCGTGATTTCATCTTTCTGGATGGAAGGTGGAAAGGCGGATTCGGTATTTCTTGTCGCGCCGATGATTCTGGTTGTCGGCGGTACAATCGGTGTCTCGATTGTCGGAGCCAGCGGCAGAGTTGCGCTCAATCTCCCTGCGTACTTGCGAATCTCGTTTTTTGGAAAAGGAGATGACCATGCCGCTTTGATTGATCAGATTGTGCATATTGCCGAGCGCGCCAGACGTGACGGAATCCTTTCACTGGAGCGTGAGCTCAAAGCTCTGCCAAATCGTTTTTTTGCCAAGGCTACGCTTCTCGTGATTGACGGCGTGGATGTCAATGCGTTGCGTGAGGTGCTATACACTGAGATTTCGTACATGACGCAACGCCATCAGCGGGGGATTGATCTGTTCAATCGCATGGGCGGATTTTCACCTACACTGGGAATTCTTGGCACCGTTCTGGCGCTTGTGCATACCTTCGGCAGTGTCAACAATCCCGACAAGATGGCCGGAGCAATTGCCTCGGCGTTTATCGCGACACTGTGGGGAGTTGGTATGGCCAATATCGTCTATATCCCGCTGGCAGACAAATTGCGCACCCGACACGAGGAGGAAGTTTCGACGATGGAGCTTATTGCCGAGGGGGTGCTGGCGATTCAGGCCGGTGAAACTCCCCGTCTGATTCGTCGTCGCTTGCAGTCATTCCTCTCTCCGGCTCATCGCGATGTGGAGATTTAGGTCATGTCTGATGAGCAGCAGTTTAGTCCCGATACTCCGCGTTTTCCCACATCAGTGCGCAACAGGAAGCGCATCGAATCGACGCCTTCAAAAGATCGCTGGTTGTTGACCTACGCCGATTTAATAACTCTGCTACTGGCTTTTTTCATCATCATGTATTCAATGTCGCATTTGGACGCCAAACGTTTTGGCAAGGTCTCACGGGCGCTTTCCGGGGTTCTCACCGGTGAATCACATGAGAAATTATTAAAGCCGGAATTCGACGACCTTGAAGGCAGCGGTCCACTAAAAATCAGTCGGCAACGTGTCATGATGCGCTCTCTCGAGCACAAGGCTTTTGAGCAGGGATTGGATAATAAGAAATTCGAAGCCGAGATTACCGAACGGGGTCTGGTGATTCACATCATGGAGTCAGCGTTGTTTCAGCCGGGCGCCGCGAAGTTGTCGGCAAGCGCAATGAGAATACTCGATCTGGTCGCCTCGGAAATAGATTCGATTCCGAACCATATTCGAGTTGAAGGACATACAGATAATTCACCGATAGCCACCAGTAGATTCCCATCAAACTGGGAGTTGTCATCGGCGCGGGCGACGGAGGTTGTGCGTTATTTCATGGATGCGCACGGGTTTTCCGGGAAGCGTATTTCGGCTTTGGGGTATGGCCAGTATCGCCCGATACGTCCCAACAATACACCGGAGAACCGGGCTAAGAATCGGCGAGTCGATGTAGTTGTTTTGACAAACGAATTATCCCGCAAAGAGCCGAGCTCGGACCTTTACGTGAAAACTGCTTCGAAGTAATCCCTCGGTAGCATCCCCCGGATGTAGCCCCCGAACGTATCCCTGGGAAAAAATGTCCCGCCGCAGTGGAACAATCTTCAACGTGCGTGGCCCGGCCAAAGAGTGATATTAGGTTAACACGCTGTCATACATGGGCATAGCCGACGCTTGGGCCTTCGGCGCCCAAGTTGCATAACCGTATAGCGGCAAAACGCCACGCCGGCGATTTGACAAGGTGTTAATCAGTAGTAGCGGATAGAAAACGATGAGCAATATCATACAAAACGCCATTCTGAATAAGGTCGGCGTGCCCAAATTCAAGTCGTATCTGAATTTGACTTCATTACGACACAAATTGATTTCCGGCAATGTTGCCAATGTGCTCACTCCCGGCTACAAGGCCAAAGATATTGATTTTCAAAAAGAGTTTCAGCGACTCAAAGGGACTCCGCTGGGTGTCGAGGGCGTTACAACCAACCCGCGTCACATCCCCTTGGGAATGAGCGAGAATCGCGCTCCGAGGATTCTGACCAACAGGAAAGCGCCGAGCAATGGTATCAATGATGTCAATATCGACAAAGAAATGACTAAACTCGCGACGAACCAAATCAGCTACACAGTCGCCGCACGTATGCTGAAGAACAAATTCATCGGCTTGCGTCAGGCAATCAGTGGGCGAAAGTAAATCGCGTGCGGTTTTCAAGTTCGTGATAATCTGAGTCGGGGGAAGGAACAGTATGTCAGGGATATTTAAGGCCATAGATGTCGCCGCTACGGGGATGACGGTGCAACGTCAGAAAATGGATGTTGTCTCAGAAAACATCGCCAACATTGACACGTCACGCACCGCCGACGGTGGTCCCTATCGACGCCAACGTGTGCTGGTCAGCGAAACGGATGCGAAGCCTTCTTTCGGACGCGCGATGAGCGCCGCGCATGACAAACTGGTGCGTACCAATCCGCGTCACATCAAGGGGCGTATCCATTCACTGAGCAGGTCCACAGAGCCGGACAGCGTGACCGGCGAGGAAGTCAGTGATCCGGAATCAAGTTTCAAGC
This sequence comes from uncultured Ignavibacteriales bacterium, assembly GCA_964516945.1. Classification (GTDB taxonomy): domain Bacteria; phylum Zixibacteria; class MSB-5A5; order GN15; family JACZUZ01; genus JAJRPJ01. Next base: position 30,091 of record CAZFAL010000001.1, on the reverse strand, counting down.
TCGTGTACGATCCGAGCCATCCGGACGCCGACAGCGAAGGATATGTGAAGATGCCCGATATTGAAATGATCAATGAAATGGTGGATATGATTGCGGCGAATCGTGCGTATGAAGCGAACATATCTACTATTTCATCATCGAAGCGCATGCTCAATGAGGCGCTCGATATTTAGCGATTAACGCATGACTATTGACAGATGATTATTGACACAATGACCCCGGAAAACACTTTAGATGCAGCATAGAACAGGACAGAAAGCATGAATATCAATCCAGTTGGCATTTCAGCGTACGGCAAGACCGATGCGACGCGCAAGAATCCGGATGCGACACAACGCTCACAGGAAGCTTTTGCGCTCGAAACTGAAGGCGTGAAAAACGGCGCAATCAAAGAGGCGGACACCGCGCGCATCGCAAAGTCTGAGCAGGACAAAGCAGTTACGATGGCTCGTCGGCAGGACGAAACCAGCTCAGCGTTGGCGGTCAAGCCCGACAGCGATTTTACACAGTTGCTCAGCGTTGAAGAACGGCAGGCAATTGATACGCTCTTTGCAAAATATACCGAGACCCGGAATTCCGGCGTTCAGTATGACGCAGAAGGCACACAAACTCATGCGCCGCGCTTGGGCGCCAATGTGGATTATCGGGTATGACCGCAATTCCGCTTGCAGGGGTCAGGATTCTCCCCGGTCTTGAGACGCCACAGGCGACACCCAAGCCGCTTGAGGTTGCAAATCCTCTTGATGTTGAAGGTGTCAAGAAACCGGATTTCATGGAGGCGCTCAAGAGTTTTACAGAAAACGTTGACGAATTGGGCAACAAGGCCGAAGACGCAGGCAATGCATTTCTTAATGGCGAAGATATTGACTTACATGAAGTGATGATTGCCGGTGAAGAAGCCGGGATTGCTTTTGACTTACTATTGGAAATCCGAAACAAACTGGTTGAAGCATACAAAGACCTCATTCGTATGCCTATATGATGATTCTGACAGATTCATAGACGCGGCGACTGTGACAGCTCATTGGATGAAGAGTCATAGTAGCGAGGCAGGCGGATATGAAACGACAACGCGACAACAATACAACGTCTGATTACAGGAAGTAGCATGGACGATCTCAAACGAACCTTTGCATCGTTACTCACATTTGCCAAACATATGTCCGCCAGCCAGGCGCTAATGCTTCTCGGTGTCAGCGCCGGTGTTATTGCCGGTATCGTGGCGCTCTTTGTCTTTGTGACATCCGTAAATTATTCCGCGCTCTATCGCAATCTTGATGACGCTTCGGCCGGTGAGGCGCTGTCGTATCTCGACGCCAACAAGATCCCGTATCAGGTGTCTGACGGTGGCCGGACTATCCTTGTGCCCGATGACCAGGTGCACAAAGTGCGCATGGAAATGGCTTCGCAGGGTGTTCCCGCCGGTGGAAGTATCGGATATGCAATTTTCGACAAGACAAACTTCGGCATGACTGATTTCTTGCAGAAAGTAAACTTCAGGCGGGCGCTTGAGGGAGAGTTGACTAAGACAATCCTCGAAATCAATGAGGTTAAGTCGGCGCGGGTGCATATTGTAATGCCCAAAGAGCGGTTGTTTGCGCGGGACAAGAAGGAAACAACTGCGTCGATTCTGCTCAAGCTTTCCGGAGGAGGACTCTCCCGGGGTCAGATATCAGGTATAAATCATCTGGTAGCGTCGTCGGTGGAAGGACTCAAGCCGGAGAATATTTCGATTATAGATTACAACGGTAACCTGTTGTCCGATCCTAAACCGCAAAACACGATGGCGGGTCTGTCTTCAACCCAACTGGAAGTGCGCAAAGATGTAGAGAGGTATCTCGAAGAAAAAGCGCAAAGCATGTTGGACAATGTGGTGGGCATGGGGAAATCCGTAGTGCGAGTCTCTGCGGAATTGGATTTTACTCAAGTTGACAGAACGAATGAGCTTTATGACGCCAATGGAGCGGTTGTCCGTAGTGAAGAGCGCAATGAGGAGTCTGCAAATTCAAAAGACAACACCAAAGAAAAGACAGCGGAAAGCTCTGATGACTCCAAAGTAGAGTCTACGATAACAAACTACGAGATACCAAAAACAGTCGAGCATATCATCAATCATGTCGGTGTGATAAAGCGTCTCTCGGTAGCGGTGATGCTGGACGGGAAAACCGAACAAGTTGATGACGGCTCCGGCAATTTGGTAGACAGCTATACGCCACGTCCGCAGGAAGAAATCGATCGCCTTGCAGGCATCGTAAAGTCGTCGATTGGGTTTGACGCCGATAGAAATGACCAGATAGATGTCTATAACCTGCCGTTTGACAACAGCTCGTTCACTGAGTTGCAAAAGGAGTTAGACAGCGGCCCAGGTATGTATATGTATATCGATCTTGTCAAACGCTTCGGCGGTTGGATACTTATAGCGTTCTTCGTTCTGTATTTCCGCAAGAAAGCGCGCAAACTGTTCGCGTCCCTGAAAAAAATCGTTCCGCCTCCTCCGCCTTCACGACCGGAAGTTGAAAAAGTAGGTCCGATTGTGGATGAGCCGGTGAGCTATGAGATGGAGCGCCGCACTCCGAAGCTTCTGGACCAGATGCAGGAAACTGCCAAAGAGAATCCCGAAGAGCTTGCGAAGGTCATCAAGACTATGATGGTCGGTAACGCTGAATAGTGACAGAGTCAGATATGGAAGACAACGCTAAATTAGAAGATCTGACATCAACGCAGAAAGCGGCGATAGCACTTGTTGCCTTTGGACCGGAAGTGTCCGCCGAAGTTCTCAAGGGCATGAAAGAGCATGAGCTCGAAGCGCTCACAATCGAGATTGCGAATTTGCGCGATGTGTCACCGGAAGTTGAAACGGCGGTCATTGAGGATTGCTACAACATCTTCATGGCGCGTCAATATGTCTCGCAGGGCGGTGTTGACTTCGCGATGGACGTGCTTCAGAAGGTGGTGGGAGGCGCCCGGGCGCGGGAGATTATGTCCCGTGTTGAGGGTTCGTTACGAACGACCGGTTTTAATCTGCTCCAGACAATTGACCCCAAGCAACTTGCCGGCTATATCCAGCAGGAACATCCGCAAACTATCGCTTTAATACTGACGCAAGTCAGACCGGAGCAGGCGTCATCTGTTTTGGCCGAGTTAAGCCCGGAAGCGCAGTCTGAGGTGTCATACCGAATTGCGACAATGGAGAAAATCTCTCCGGATGTTCTCCGCGAAATCGAAATGACCTTGCAGAATCATTTCTCTTCCGGCCTCGGCAGCTCTCTTGATGTTTCAGGTGGGGCGAAATCAATTGCTGAAATACTCAATTTGATGGATACCAGCGCTGAGAAGCATATTATTCAGTCAATAGAAGTTGAAGACGCAGACCTTGCCGGTGAAATCAAGAATATGATGTTTGTCTTCGATGATCTCATCCTCCTTGACGATCGTTCAATCCAACGTGTTCTCAAAGAAGTTGAAACGAAGGACTTGTCGATTGCATTGAAGGCCGCGACCGATGAAGTGAAAACCAAGATATTCTCGAATGTCTCTGAGCGTGTGGCGGTTATGATTCGCGAAGAAATGGAGTTTATGGGTCCGATGCGACTCTCTGATGTTGAGGCCGCCCAGCAGCGGGTGGTTGAATCAGTCCGTCGTCTTGAAGAAGAAGGACAAATCGTTATTAGTGGCCGCGGAGGCGGTAAGGATGATGTCATTGTCTAATTCCGCGTTGAAAGTAATTCGCACAGTAGTCTCAACCGGATCGCGTAAGATTGGCGAGGGGAGAGAGGACATTGAGAGAAGCGACCGTGGCGCGCAGTTGCTGGCGGAGATGTTCCCGGATGTCTGCTGTGAAACGGCGCCTGACGGGACACGGTTTATAGCGCTCCAGGAAGTCATTAAGATTGTCGATCATTGCAAGCAGCGGGAACAACAGGCGCGAAGCGAAGGATTCACTAACGGAAAGACCACCGGATTGCAGGAGGGACGTTCCGAAGCGCAAAAAGTATTTGATTCTTTCAGTGGCGCTGTCAATGACGCGCTTGCTCAACGGGAGACGCTCTTGCGAGACGCAGAGTCACGCGCTATGGACGTTATTCTCAAAATCGCCCATAAAGTGACGTGTGACGCCGCCAAAATCGACGTGGACGTAACCGCGGCAATCATAAAAGGCGCCATCAACGAACTTGCTGATAAACGCAAGATCCATGTAAAAGTGAATCCTGATCATTTGGAAGAGTTGCGACTGCGCATGGATGAATTCAAATCACTTTCCACCGATGTCAGAGAGTTAAGCATCGAGCCGGACCCGCGGATAGGCTATGGAGGATGCTTTATCCATACGCCCTCCGGGGATATTGACGCCCGCCTTGAATCACAACTTGGAATAGTTGAGGAGGCGATTCGCACAGAGTCGTCCTGACTTGATTCAAGAAACCGCATGAAATAGATGGCCAAAATGATCGGGGCCATTTCGCAAGATGATGAATTATCAGAACATTATTGCCAGTATTGAAAACGCGCGCACGATTCGGCAGACCGGACGGGTAAGCCGTGTTATCGGACTGACTGTGGAATCCGAAGGGCCGGTTGTTTCGATTGGTGATCTGTGTCAGATTGAGAATCTGGAAACCGGCGAAATGACAGAAGCCGAAGTCGTGGGCTTCAAAGAAAGTCGACTGCTGCTGATGCCACTCGGAGAATTGAACGGAGTAACTGCGGGGGCGGTGGTCATGTCCACCGGTGATCAGTTGCGTGTGCATGTTGGCGATGAATTGATTGGTCGGGTAGTTGACGGTCTCGGACGACCAATCGACAGCAAGGGCGCCATCGGAGCTATGCACAAGAAAGGTGTCAGCGCCCGGGCGCCTCAGCCATTGTCACGGCCACCAATTCAGAAAACGCTCTACACAGGTGTTAAGTGCATTGATATGACCTGCGCCTGCGGTGAAGGACAGCGAGTAGGGATTTTCGCCGGCTCAGGTGTCGGCAAATCAGTAACGTTGGGTATGATGGCAAGAAATTCTACAGCGGATGTCAATGTCATTGCGCTGATTGGTGAACGTGGCCGTGAAGTGCAGGAATTCATTTATGATGATCTCGGTGAAGAGGGGCTGAAGCGCTCAGTGGTTGTTGCTGTCACATCGGACCAGGCGCCATTACTGCGTCTCAAAGGGGCGATGGTCGCCACGACAATCGCCGAATATTTCCGCGATCAGGGTAAGAGTGTTCTCCTGATGATGGATTCGCTCACACGGGTGGCGATGGCGCAGCGCGAAATCGGTCTGGCCATCGGTGAGCCACCGGCTACCAAGGGCTACACACCATCCGTGTATACACTGTTGCCGCGTTTGCTTGAACGCGCCGGTAAGACCGGAAAGGGCGCCATCACGGGGTTCTATACCGTGCTTGTCGAAGGTGATGATATGAACGAGCCGGTTTCAGATTTGGCGCGCTCAATTCTTGACGGGCATGTGACGTTATCACGAAGATTGGCGACAAGAAATCAATATCCGGCGGTAGATATTCTACAGTCTGTCAGCCGTTTGATGAAGCGCGTGTCCGACCCTGAACTTCAGGAGGTTGCCGCCGAAGTGCGCGAAATCTATGCTGTCTACAATGAGGCCGAGGATTTGATAAATGTCGGCGCGTATACGGCGGGTTCTTCGGCGCAAATCGACAGAGCCATCAATGTCGTAGACAAACTCAATACGTTTTTCAAACAGGGCATTGCAGAGCAAGTCCCATATGAACAAGCGCTCAGTGAACTCAAAGAAATCGTTGCCACCTCACAAGGCGAGGATAAATCTTCCGGCAACAATACCCAGTCACAAGCGCCGATAAGTGAGAAACGTGATGAAGAAGTTTTCGTTTCGTCTTGAGAAGCTGCTGGCCTTGAAAGAACGCATGGAAGCGCTGAAGCGTGGTGAATACGGCGCTGCGGTGCAACGTGTGGCTGAGCGCGAACAGGCAATCCTGGCTTTACATGCGGAGCGATCTACGACTGCCACCGATGAGCGGCGCCATTTGACCGGCGACAAACTCAATGTCTCGCGCCTGCAGACATACTCCCGCTACTTCCATCATTTACGGGGACAGCTCCTGCTGTCGCACGAAGTGAAACGCTCGCTCGAGAAGAAAGCCGAAGACAAGAGGGAAGAGATGGTTGAGTCTTCTCGTGAAAAGCGGACATTGGAGCGGTACAAGGAGAAACTTCGTCTGCGCTATATTCAGGAGTTGGAGAAATCCGAGCAGGCGGAGTTGGATGAACTTGGCGCGACACAATTTGTGCGTCACGCCCGGCAGAAAGAATCACATGAAAGCCGGTAATACAACGACCGGCTATATGTGGCAATCTCAGATATCTGTGCGCTTCACTTGTTTGTCCAATTGACTTATTTTAGGAGCGTCATTTTTCGCGTGACCGAAAACGTTCCGGCCTTAATGCGATAAAAATACACACCTGAAGATACCGTAGCCCCGTTGTCATTGTTTCCGTCAAATTCCACGATATGCGCTCCCGCCTGACGGTAGCCATCAATTAACGTACGGACGCGCTGTCCGAGCAGGTTGTAAACCTCGAGTGTCACGTCAGAGCCACGTGGTAATGAATACGGGATTTTGGTGGTTGGATTGAACGGATTTGGATAGTTTTGTTCGAGACTGAATTCGGTCGGCAATAGCGGGTCATCATCGCCAACGTCAGTTCTGAAATCGACAATCACCGCCCCGGCGTGGAAGAAGGGTGTGAATCTGAATGATCCGTCAGCTACGGTTGTTGTCAGTTCGAGCGGGATAGCTCCGAGGAATGCGGCGCTGTCAATACTGACAGGGCCATTGGGAGCGTTGTTGTCAATCGTAAAACGGAGGCGCGCGATAGGACCGTCACCCGGTGTCAACGGGGAACTCTCCAGATATTGGAGCGTAATTAACACCTCCTGTGAATCAGTATTGACCTGACTTTGACGCAATTGACCGGCAAGGATGCCACGTGTGCCGGAGAACAGGACAGTGTCAAAGAGCAGATTCGGAGAGTTATACTTTAAGGGGATATTAACGACAGCCAATGGCTCCTCGTTGTGTAAGAAGACGTCAACGATGACAGTCTCGCCCTGAGCTGCAGTAACGGTGTCAACCCAGACAGAGTCAAAGGTCGCCGCGCGATCAGCGACGGTAATTGAGCCGGGGCTGAATTCGGGCAGAACTGTTTCGTTTCCAATCGAATCGGTCTGGACTGTGCTGAATGATGTCTGCACGAAACCGGGACCGGGAAGGTCAATAGTTGTTGTGTCAATTACGTAGGCGCCGGGAAGAGCGGTGTCAGTAATTGTGAAATGCAAATTAGCGATTACGCCGGAGCCGGGTTGGATAACACTTGCGTTATCGAATCCGAATGATGCGGAGTTGAGAAGGCCGATGGATGAATCGATAGTGACGATGTGAGTCATCGTCTCACCGAGTGTCCCGACAAATGACACAGAATCCAGCACAAGAGCCACTGGGTCATAAGTCAATACCAGAGTGACACCACCAAGAGCTTCGTCAGCAAACATCCGCACCGGCGCCACTATTGAGCCGCCGCGCAGACCTTCAAGAGAATCTATCTTGAGGGTGTCGCGAACTCCCGGGTCAATACCATTGCCACCGCTACTACCGACGCTCGCGCCCTCGGCTTCGCCCGGGAACACAAATGTCCCAAGAGCGAATATGAGTATCGCTACCACGCCTTTCAGGATGTGATTGAGAGCGTGATTGAGTTTGTCTGCGTCGATGACTGCTGTCATATCTCGTTTCATTTTCCGAAATCCTCGTCAATCCCTATACTGTTCCGCCAATCGCCGCTTGAACTTGCCGTCCCGAAAATATAAGCCCGCATCGCTATCCGTAAAGAAGCTATACTGCAACAAATAGAGACAGCGCAGTCCAGGACTGCGATAGACTACGGAGACCCTAAGAGCAAAGATAGCGCTATTTGGCGGGAATTTCTGTACTATGAAGGATTATTTTTTGAGCTTAATATAAGTAATAGCGCTACAGAGAGTTAGGCGGAAGCGATTGTGGCTTGGTTCATGGCGGTTTGCGATTCGGGATGCGAGAATGGCAAATCCACCGGACTCGGAGTAAGAGGAATTGCAAAGCTCTGCAGATTTGTCTTGAATTGTTAATGGCGGACTAAACGTTCAACCAAATCGGTCTGGAGCCGATATAATATAGTATGGAACAAGTAAAAATAGCCCCGACAATTGCCAAGCGCCACGAACGCTGCGCCTATATCCGATGCTGCTATTTGGCGGACGCTCTCAATTGCTATGGGTTCAAGGCGGATTGTGCGCTCTATTTGCGGTCCAACCGTGAGACTCTTTCCCGTGAAGATTTCGATTTGGCAATGAACACACTCATTGACAAAGTCCGCGCCAAAGACCAGAATCTGGCCCTGAAATAGTCCAGCGTCCCAGCGCTTCAACCCCAATCCCAACCGTATCTCCAACCCCAATCGTGTTGCCGTCTCCATCTGGCGACTATGATAGTCTGGCATCCCAAACTGGTAGAGATTTCTCTGCTGTAGAGAAAATCTTTCCACATTCCATCTGATATGTGTGCGGCGGTAGCCGCGCTGAGCTGTGTAACAGCAAGCAGGGCAGGGTGTTATAGGCGAGCATCTCAGGTAGGCGCTTAGCTTGCATTACACGGTGTCGGAGGAGTGTTTATATGATAAAAGGAATTTACAACAGCGCATCGGCGATGATACCACGAATTCGCCAACAGGAAGTTATCGCGAATAACATTGCCAATGTTTCCACACCGGGCTTTAAGAAAGATTCGGTGTTCATCACTGAGCTGAGTAAAGCGCAGGCAAGAAATCTCCCGGTCAAATCTGACTGGGAACGACCGATGCTCGACCAGGTCTACACGGACTACGGTCAGGGAGCGCTCGATCAGACCGGCAATCAACTCGACATCGCTATTGATGGTCCGGGGTTCTTCGTGACTCAGGACTCGGCCGGTGAGACAGCGTTGACACGTGACGGAGTTTTTACCCGTGACAACCTCGGTTTTCTGGTTACGGCTGACGGTGAAACAGTTCTCAGTGACAGCGGGCCGGTTCAACTTCCCGATGGCGCCGTCAGTGTTTCCGATGACGGAGTAGTATCAGTAGATGGAACTGAAATCAATCGACTTCGCGTAGCGACTGTGGATGACCCAAGTCAACTCGAAAAAATTCGTCCCGGGAAATATCAGGTCCCGCCCGGTGTCTCATTAACCGCAGCGGCGAATTTTGCAGTGAGGCAGGGGTATCTGGAGTCATCGAATGTTGATGTTGTCATGCAGATGGTAGAGATGATTTCCAGCTATCGGAATTACGAAGCGGACTCAAAGGCGTTACAAACACAAGACGAATCACTTGGCCGACTTATTAGTGAGGTCGGCAGAACTCAGTTATAGAACAAGTCGCCAATAGAGCGACACCAGTAGAGCGAAGGGGCTCAGGTGAGTCAGATGGATTAATGAGTCTGACAAGTCAGAGGAGCAAAGAGGAATATGATTAAAGCAATGCGCACAGCGGCGTCCGGCATGGTCGCCCAGCAGTTGAATGTCGACAACATTTCAAACAATCTTGCGAACGTCAACACAACCGGATTCAAGCGCTCCAAGGTTGAATTCCAGGATGTCCTGTATCAGAACTATCGAAAGGCAGGAACCGTGTCAGCGGTCGGCTCACAAGTGCCGACAAACCTTGCTGTGGGCTACGGGACGCGCGCGGTTGCAACCGTCCGTGATTATTCTCCCGGTGATTTGAATATGACCGGCAATCCACTTGATCTGGCAATTTCAGGCAATGGTTTTTTCCAGGTTCGTATGCCGGACGGCTCTACCGGTTACACCCGTGACGGCGCATTCAAACTAAGCGCTGACGGACAAATTGTCACCAGTGACGGATTCTTTTTGCAACCGGATATCACTATACCACAAGACGCTACGTCGATATCAGTCGGACTTGACGGTGACGTGAGTGTTCTGGTCCCGGGCAATCAAGACCCGCAATCATTGGGTCAAATTGAACTGGCAAGATTTGTAAATCCTGCGGGATTAAGTGCGGTTGGACATAATCTGTTCACAACAACCGCGGCGTCGGGTACGGCGATAACCGGTACGCCGACATTGGACGGCTTCGGAAGGATTGATCAAGGCACATTGGAAGTATCCAACGTCGAAGTGGTGGATGAAATGGTCAATATGATTATTGCCCAACGCGCCTATGAAATCAATTCCAAGGCGATTCAAACCAGCGAAGACATGACGCAAATAGCGAACAATCTCAAGCGGTAGCGGGCTTGGTGAACGACAATTGAAAAAACAAATGAATTGATTTGAGCACAATGAATAAGACAAGCGCACGTGTATTGCAGAAACTGCCGAATCGGCTGATGACTCTATTGGCAACGGGGTTGCTCGTTATCATGAGTGAGTCTTTGCTTGGCTCTGTGGCGCAAGCAGAAAACACCACAGGACAACCCAAAAAGATTTCAACCATAGAAGACAGAATCATCAATCGCGTCTATGAAGATTTGCAACTTGATAAGGCGCATTATCTGCTGACTGTCCGACGTAATTCGTTTGCCGTGGGCGCACTTGATGATATTCAGGTGGATTCTATCAGAGTGCGACGCTTGCTGACGACGGAGCCGAAAGGGATGTATCCGGTTGTCGCGTATTTGTATCAGGCCGACGGTTCCGAGCTTCATGGACAGCTCACCCTCTATGCGCAACGCTTTGACTCGGTTGTGACGCTACTGCGAACTGCGACACGCGGTGAGTTCGCAGAAGACGCACAGGTGAGTGTGGAGTTCCGCGATATTACGAAGACTATCGAAACACCATTGAAGTCAGTCGCAGATCTGAGGGGCAGGCAGTTTCGCAGAAACGGTCGCCCGGGAGCGATTGTCACAGCAGAGATGATAGAAAAGATTCCGGATATTGAACCGGGTGATAATGTGACAATTAACTACCGCAACGGCGCATTGACACTGAGCGCCGCAGGGAAGTCGCTCGGTAGGGGTGTGATAGGCGAAACAGTTCGGGTTCGTAATCTTTCATCACACAGAGTCATAACGGCTACAATCACGGCAGCCGGAGTTGTTACACCTGGGGCGCAACAACAGAGAGGACTGAGAGGAAGGCAGGCATCATGAAATTAGGCAGAATAATACTGTTGGCGGCGCTGTTCACATTGTTGCCGTTCACATTGAAAGTCTTTGGTAATGATTTTGGCAGTGGTCAGTCACTATTTACCAATATCAAGGCTCGTAATGTCGGTGATAATTTGACAGTGCTTATCTTTGAGCTTACGAACGCTTCAAACAAGTCCGAGGCGAAAAACGAAGAAACAGTTGACGCATCGACAAGTGGTGGCCCCGGTAGCGGTGCGCTTGACTTTATTCCCTTGTTTGGTGTCAAGACAAATAACGCACACTCCTATGACGGCAAGGGTGAGGTGCGTAAGAATCAATCTCTGCGGGCAAAAATGACGGTGACTGTTGTCGGGGTTAAAGAGAATGGTGATTTGATAATTAAGGGAAGCCGTAGTGTAGGCGTGGGGCCTAACACAGAGACTATGACGCTCACCGGTGTGGTCCGTTCCCGCGATGTCAAGCCCGACAACACTATCGACTCATATTTGATAGCCGATGCGACAATCACATATGACGGTGAAGGACCCAGCCAGAATTCTACCAAGCCGGGCATTGTCTCGCGATTGTTAGGGTGGCTGTTTTAGAACAACATCAGTAACTCAAAAGAGTTGGAATACAACATATGACAGGATGTCAAGAATACCGCAGGGAGACAACAAGCTATCATCGGCGCTCACGCATTGGAAGAGCGACGCGCATGGCGCTCTTGCTTGTGATAGTTATGCAGTCTATGGGAGGAGCGTCTGTTCGCATTAAAGACCTCGTCTCAATCAAGAATCAACAGACTGTTGATCTCATTGGATATGGATTGATAATCGGTCTGGACGGTAGCGGTGATGGTAAGAACGCTACGTTCACCGCCCAGTCGCTCGCGAATATGATAGAGCGAATGGGGCTGACCGTCGATCCTACCGTCATCAAAGTCAAAAATGTGGCTTCGGTGATAGTCACGGCCAGAGTCAGTAGTACGACGAAACCCGGGACACTTGTTGATGTCACGGTCAGCTCAATTGGTGACGCATCGTCTCTGCAGGGCGGCACACTACTTCTGACACCACTCTCTGATGTCACCGGCGCTACGTATGCTATCGCACAGGGACCTGTTTCTATTGGTGGATTCAACGTTGCTGTCGATGATGGAAATCGGATAATCAACAATTATACGTTAGTCGGGCGAGTTCCGAATGGCGGGCGAATTACGAATGCTCTGCCGCAAACTATTGCCGGTGTGGAATCAACAAAAGAAATCGGATTGGTGCTATCAACGCCGGATTTTACCACTTCCTCGCGTGTGGCGCAGAAAATCAATCTCATTTATGGCCGGATAGCATTCCCTCAGGATGACGCAAACATTCGCATCGACCTGCCGGATTCACTCAAGGCCCCGAATGAACGCATCAAATTTATTTCGACCATCGGGCAACTAAAAGTAAATCCGGATATTGCCGCCCGGGTGGTTATCAATGAAAAGACCGGCACGATTGTCGCCGGCGAGCATGTCTCAATCGCCCCGGTGGCGATTGCCAATGGAACCATCACAGTCAACATCCAGGCGTCACCCGTGATTTCTCAGCCTGAGCCGTTTTCACAGGGGGAAACGGTTGTGACCTCCGAATCGCAGATTTCGATTCAAGATGAAACAGCGCGAGTGATGTACATGGACGAAGCGGTTTCAATTGCGGATGTCGCACAGGCGCTGAACACAATCGGCGCGGCGCCCCGGGATATCATCGCCATTTTCCAGGCGCTCAAACAAGCCGGCGCTCTGCGGGCGGAACTGATTATCCTTTAACGGACGCTTCTCACTGGAAATGAAAGGCAACGGATGAGTCAGATCAAGGCGACACCTCCGATAGCGCTCAATGACGCGAAGCCGAAACCGATTCGGCCGCAGAACCACAAGCTCGACGCTCTTGAGAGAGAAAAACTGAAACTTAGGAAAGCGACTCAGGAGTTCGAGTCGTTCTTTACTGCATCAATGTTGAAATCAATGCGTCAGACAATCCCCAAAAATGAGCAGGAGGGGGCAGTCGGAGGCTCAGGTCTGGGTAAAGATATTTTTCAATCAATGTTTGATGAAGAGTTATCGAAAAAAATGGCTACGGGGTCGCATGGAGGACTGGGGGATATTCTCTATGAAAATCTGGTCAAACGTATTGAAGCGAAATATGCCACAAAAACAGATACAGCAAGAGCCCAGGCAGCGACGGTTGATGAGGCCACGCGGCGACCCGGCCTAAAGGAAGTTAGACAAAGTCCGAAACAAGAGTAGGGGGACTGTCCCATATTGGGCAAATCCCATACCGGCGCTTCTCGAAAGAACGAGCGCACAGTGGAGTGGAATATAATGGCGGTAGACGTGAGTGAACTTATCGGAGTGTTGAATCAGGAGGCGGAGTTGTTCGCATCGTTCCTTGATCTGTTGGACCGTCAGCGAGAGATGATTGTCACAAATAACATTGACGGTCTTAACCAGGTTACAGGGGACCAGCGGGAAAAACTTGCGCGCAGTCGCATGCTCGATATACGCCGGCGCAATCTGATTGCAGAGATAGCGCGTCAAAATGATATCGATGGTGATGTGACAGTGACAAGACTGCTGGAGTCGGTTACAGCCGAACAAGGCGCGCAACTAAAGACGATGCGCGAAACAATACTTGAGCTCAACGAGAAAATCGAAGAGGAGCGTCAGCGCAACTCATTCTTGATAGATAAATCGCGCAAGCTGGTTTCCGAAACGCTCAAAATGATAAACCGTATGGGCTCGCCTTCAGTCAAAGGCGCAGAATATGTCGACAGCCGAACAAAGCAAGTGCGACCGGATGCTGATACACAGCGTCTGAGTCTGACGCTTGACAGGAGAGTGTAAACAAATGGGACTCTTTCAAACATTAGAATCCGGTAAACGCGCTCTGTTAAGCCACCAAATGTCTCTGACGACAATTGGGCAGAACATCGCCAATGTTAACACTCCCGGCTATTCACGGCAACGTGTGCGACTGGCGGCGTCACAACCGCTAAAAACCGGTTTGGGGCTTGTCGGCTCCGGTGTGCAAGTGGAAAGTGTGCGTCAAGTGCGTGACATGTTCCTTGGCGCACAATTGCGTCAGGAGAACAAATCGCTGGGTAAATGGCGCTTCAAAGAGAAAATCGTCTCCCAGTTGGAAACGATGTTCAATGAACCGGGTGACACGTCATTGCGCACCCACATGGATGATTTGTTCAATTCATTCTCACAATTGGAAAACGCGCCGGAATCAAGTACAGCGCGCAATGATGTTGTCGCCAAAGCGGTGACCCTGACAAGTGATTTTCGCCAACTCAGTAGCCAGTTGAATGCTCTCCGTGACTCGGTAGACCGTGATTTGGGTAATCGGGTTGGAGAAGTCAATCGCTTGAGCAGAGAGATTGCCGATCTCAACCAACAAGTCGCCCGTACAGAGCTCGACGGCGCCCGCGCCAACGATGTTCGGGACAGGCGGGACTTGCTGATAGATCAAATGTCTGATCTCGTGGATGTCAACGTTGTCGAGGATACAAACGGCGCCGCGCGAGTGTATATCGGGAGTATGGCGATAGTTGACGGCAATCAGCAATATGAAATTGATACAAAGACTGAGACAATTAACGGGCAGCAAAAGAGCTCAATTGTGCTGAAAGGCACAGACACTGTTATCAAGAATCTTAACGGCGAAATACGTGGCCTGGTGGAGACTCGTGACGAGGTTATCCCAAAATACCTGAATCAACTCGACGAGCTCGCGCGTTCACTGGTCACTGAAGTAAACAAAATTCATTCTGCTGGATATGGTATCAAAGCCGCCGGCGCAGTGAGCGCTCCGACAGGAAACAACTTTTTTGATCCAGCGACGGTGAATGCGCAAACGATAGCGGTAGATTCGAAAGTTCTCAATGATGTCTCATTGATAGCGGCCTCCAAATCGGGTGAAATTGGCGATGCGTCAAACGCGCTTGATATGTCGAAGATGCGGACACTGCGTTTGATGAGCGGCGGCACAAGAACATTCAACGAATTCTATGGCTCAATCGTAGGGGGCGTTGGTGTTGAGGCGAGTCAGTCAAAAAACTTTCGTAAGAACTTTGAACTGGTTGTGCAGCAGATAACAGCAAGTAAAGAAGCGGTGCAGGGTGTGTCGCTTGATGAAGAGATGACGAATCTCATTCGCGCGCAACATGCTTATGACGCCGCTGCGCGTGTCATCACAACCGTTGATCAGGCGTTTAATACAGTGATAAACAATATGGGTGTTGTTGGCAGATAAATAACGCTCTGAAGTGAACGTTGCCCGGATGTAAGTGTCCGGAGACAATATTGACAATAACGGCAAACCACCACGGAGGGTGAGGTGCTGATTTTAACAAGGAAGTTGGGTGAGTCAATCACCATCGGTGACAATATAAAAGTCACCGTGCTTGGCGTATATGGACGGCAGGTTCGTATCGGCGTGGATGCGCCGATCGATGTCATTGTCCACCGTGAGGAAATATATGTCAAGATACAAGAGGAGAATCGCAAAGCGTCGACAACGCTCAAGGATGACATTCTCAATGTTGTATCTACATTAAAAGGGAAGATAACCGGGGCGCCGGACAAAAAGACGCAGGTGTCCTTAAAAAAGGGCAAGCGCAACCATCCTGACAGTGAGAACAGAGGGAAATAGATAAATCATTCAAGAAGGATCTGAGAGAATGTTTGGCAGAAGGAATAAGTTGGATAGCGACAGAGCGAGTGTTGATGAGAGTAAGAAGAGCGACCGCTCGCGCACGAAAGAAGACAAAGACAACCGCCGGAAACGTGAGAATGTGATGGATCGATTCCGTGAAAACGGCTACGACAGCGGATTTGTCTATCACGAGGACTAAGAGAAATATGCTTCTGAGAACAACTTGTTCCTGTGAATAATGTTCCCCTGTAACGAACGGCTACAATTATCATGCGTGTAACAAATAACATGATTGCAAACCAGACGCTGGTGAATCTGCAGCGGTCCCTATCCTCTTTCCTCAGTCTGCAAGAGCAAATGACCACCGGCAAACGTGTCAATCGACCTTCCGATGATCCGTTAGCTTTGCAACGCACAATAGAGTTTCGTAGCCAATTGTCCCGCATTGAGCAATATAATACGAATATCAGTCTTGGAACCAGCTTGCTCGGTAGTTACGAAAGCACACTAACGGACATGAACAACCTCGCCAAGCAGACGATGGACATTGCTTTGGCGGTGACTAATGAAAGCAATGACTCCCCGGAAGCCCGTCCGGCATTCTTGAACGAGGCAAAGTCCGCCATTGAGCGCATGTTGCAATTGGTGAACACCGAACAAAGCGGCAGGAGAATTTTTTCCGGCCACAAGACGGATACCGCGCCGATAGTCAGTTCACCGGATGGCATCAGTTATGTCGGTGATACCGGCGCAATGTCAGTTGAGATTGATGACAGTGTCACCATCCAACTGAACCTCAATGCGCAGGAAACATTACTGAAGCAATTAGGCGCTCAGGGTGCGACATCCGATTTGCAGGTTGGGATTGACGGCGCCACACTATTGGCGGATTTGCAGGGTGGCTCCGGGATTGATATTAACACATTTACCGTCACAGATGACAATTTGGGGACCAGTGTTGTCATTGACTTGAATGTCCCGACACCGCCGACCACGATTGACGATGCGCTCACGCAGATAAATAACGCATTGACCGCCGGAGGTATCACAAATCTGACTGCCAGCATAGGCGGAAGTAATAATATTACATTCGCAGCAACGTCCAATGGACTGGTGTCTGCGTCAACCGGAATTCAGCATTTGAATGGTGAGGCGGGTGTGGATTTGCAGGGCGGCGTCCATGTCAGGAGCCAGTCAGGAGCGATAGATTTTCAGCTCGATTTGAGCGCCTCCTCCACTGTTGGTGATGTTCTCAACGCTATCAATACTCAGTTGACAGCCAATGGTGTCAGCAATGTCACAGCGGCGCTCAATGGCGCCGGAACCGGAATCGACATCACCGACAGCAACGGGGCTCCGCTGGATTTGGTGTTTGAAGACAATCCCGGCACAACGACGGCTTCAAATCTTGGAATCAATGGCCTTGTAGCGCCGGTTTTGAATGGTGGAGCGCTAAATCCCGGAGCGGCTTTTACAATCGGAGAAGGAGCGGGTACGACCGCTGCTGACCTGGGCGTATCCAGTTCATTTGTCGGCAATCTGGCTGGTACAGATGTGAATGCGAATCTGACAACGAACACGCCATTGTCGAGGTTGAACAATTCGAACGGCTTGTCGCTTGGCTCTATCAAAATGACACAAGGGATGACATCGCGAGTAATAGACCTGTCCGATCCCTCAATTGTGACTATTGGCGATATGCTGAACGTCATCAACGCCAGTGGCTTGAATGTGACTGCCTCAGTAAACGCCACAAACAGCGGATTTCAAATTGTCTCTAACAATCCGGCTGATTCCTTTACGATAGAAAATGCAGACAGCTCCAAAACTGCCAGCGCGCTTGGAATCTTTGGGTCAAGTGATTTGGTCGGCTCGATGATTCTGTTGAAACATGAACTCGAAAAGCCCGGCGCCGAAGACATCACAAAAGATGACATGAACAAGATTATGTCCACTTTGAAGTTGGGGATGGATCAACTGTTGAGTCTGCGCGGCGGCGTTGGCTCCAAGCAAAACCGGCTGGACGCCACAGCAGGGCAATTAAGTAATAATGAGTTTGAAACGGTGAGGCAGCTCAGTGAAGTTGAGGATGCGGATATTACTGAGTTGGTGACAAAGCTCGCATCCCATGAAAACAATTATCGCGCCGGGCTGATAGCCTCGTCGAAGATAATTCAACCGTCACTTCTCGACTTCCTGAGATAGCGGGCGGAATAATTCAGCGTCAGTCGAAGCAATGGCGCACAACATGTATATAAGAAACGGCATATAGGAAATGACTATGCGAGATATGACACAGAATGTTGTTCGAGGGGCTGTTCAAGAGGGTGATACTCGAAAGAAAACTATCGAAGCGACTACCCGGGCAACTGAGACAATGGTCAAGACTACCAGATTTGGCGAGTTGCATATCGCAGCCGGGAAGAGTATAACTCTGGAAAAACCGATTCTGGGATTCGAGAATTATCGTTTCTTCATTCTTGTTGAGAGCGAAGAAATGGCGCCGTTTATCTGGTTGCAATCCATGGAAGCTCCGGAGCTGGCGTTTCTGCTCATTAACCCGACATTGTTTTTTCCGGATTACAGCATTGAAGTAAATCCCAAAGAGGTTGAAGATATCGGTGTTGTCGACGGCTCTGAAGTTGAGACCTATGTCATTGTTACGGCCCCGGGGAATCCGCGGGAGATGACCGCCAATTTACAGGGTCCGGTTGTTATTAACACCTTCACACGTCAATCAAAGCAATTGGCGCTGGTTAATTCCCGCTACTCAGTGTGTGAGCCATTGATTGCAGAGGAATCGGTTGCAGAGGAAACCATTGAGCGCAATACGTCAAGGACATCCTCAAAGCCGCGCTCAAAAACATCGCTCTCAAAAACATCGCTCTCAAAAACACAGCGCCGGAAGGAAACTATTGGCGTTTAGCTCTATGGACAGAGCTGAAATCTATACATGCGATTGGACCGCACATGGAATCTTCTTCTTCTTATTCAAATCAGGAACGACACAATACTGAAACAGGCGGCGCTACTGTAGCGGAGTCTGTCGCTGATGATCTTATCAGGCGGGCAAACACGTTTCTGGCTCAGGGGGCGACTGCAGAGGCCTATCCGCTCGTTTGCGAGATAGCCGGAAAGGATTCGGCTAATTCCAGTTTGGTGATGATGGCCGGTTGCCTTGCGGCAACGCTTCAGAAAGACCGCGACGCAGTTTCCTGGTTTGAACGCGGACTGAAAATTGACTCTACGAATCCCGACCTGTATCACAATCTGGCTCTGACTCATTTCAGAGCCGGTGAATTCGCCAAAGCGGCGGACATATTCTCTCAGGCCGAAAGCGCCGGAGTTGCGGATGCGGCGATGCTGCGCGACCTGGGAATTACATATACACATCTGGCGAAGTTTGACGAGGCCTTGAAGTCTTTCATAGAGTCGATTCGGAAATCTGAGAATCCTGATGAGAGTTTTGCCGGGCTCTTAGGTTTGTGTGAGGGCGCCGGCGATTATCGGCGGGGACGCCGCTACTTGAATCTGTGGCGCAAGAAGTGTCCAAACGTCGAGCTTACCACATGGGAAGAAAAATTTGACAACGGTAGCGCCGGTGTTGTTGTCGAAGACACTGGAACAGAAGCGCTTGCAGATGAGATTAGCGCTGCGCTCGAAAGCAGAGCTTCAAAGATGCGCTCAGCAAATGTTCGAACAGCGCAGTCGCCTGTCACAATCACCGGCAAGAACATTGCATTCTTTGCGTCACAACCGTCATTCCTGAAAGAATTGATGACCGCGTTGGATGGCGACAACCAAACACGCTTGATTCAGCAGGGCAACCTGATGGAAATGAAGCAGGCGCTTGAATGGTGTGATGTCGCCTGGTTTGACTGGTGTGATCAGTTGTTGATTCAGGTTACAAATCATTTGCCGAAGTGTTGTCCGATAATCTGCCGTTTGCACAGCTATGAGGCATTTACTGATATGCCGGCGCAGATTGACTGGAGTAAGGTTGACGCCATTGTGTTTGTCAATGATTCAGTGCAGACATTGATGGAGAAAAGAATCCCGAAATCAGTGAAGCGGCATGTAGTTTACAATGCCGTTGATGTGAAGAAGTTTGCTGTCCCGGCAAAGAAGAAGTACGGCAAGCGAATCGCTTCCGTCGGCTATATTAATTACAAGAAGAATCCGCAGTTATTACTGTATTGTTTCAAGGCCATCCATGATTGGGACCCGGAGTTTGAATTGCATATCGCAGGTGAGCAACAAGACCCGCGTCTTGAGCTGTATATGCGGGATATGGCGCGCAAGCTGGGAATTGAAATACAGTACCACGGCTGGATAGATGATATGCCTGCGTTTTATCGTGGAATGGACTTTGTGATTTCTACATCTCTGTTCGAATCGTTCCATCTCTCAATTGCGGAGGGCATGGCCAGTGGGGTCTTGCCGTTGGTGCATGACTGGTTTGGTGCGGACAATGTGTATCCTGAATCCTGTCGTTTCCTGACCGCCGCTGACTGTCTGAAGCTTGTGCAGAAGATGATGAATCAGGACCGGGCTGAATTAGCGCAAGAGTACCGCTCACATATTGAAGCGAACTTTGGGCTGGAGCGGCAAGTCAGAGAAGTCAGTGACGTGATAGAACAAGTCAGCGCCACACCGGAAAAGATAGTCGACAAAACGGTT
This sequence comes from uncultured Ignavibacteriales bacterium, assembly GCA_964516945.1. Lineage (GTDB taxonomy): Bacteria > Zixibacteria > MSB-5A5 > GN15 > JACZUZ01 > JAJRPJ01. Next base: position 9,549 of record CAZFAL010000001.1, on the reverse strand, counting down.
GACCTCGGTCTGGTGTCAATCGTGGTACCCACCTACAATCGCGCCGATTATTTGCCCGAAGCGTTGTCCTCGGCGCTATCACAAACGTATCCACACATTGAAATTGTGGTGGTCGATGACGGCTCTACTGACAACACACAGGAAATTCTCGCGCAGTACACTGCGGAGTACCCCGACAAGATTACCGTCATCACACAGGAGAACAAGGGTGTTTCAGCGGCCTTGAACGCCGCGATGCGTCAGGCAAAGGGGAAGTTTATTTCGTGGCTCTCCTCAGATGACGCCTACCATCCCGATAAAGTCTGGGAGAATGTGTCACTGCTGTCGGAAAAGCCGGAGGTCGGCTGGGTGTATAGTGATTTCTTCTATATGTCTGCGCAGTCGCAATTGCAAGGTAGGGCGAATGTGCAGGCGCTCGATGGCGCGACATTCGTTGAAGAGATGTTCAAAGGTAATCCTATCCATGGCTGTTCGGTAATGTTCCGCAAGAGCGCTTTGGAAAGAACCGGCTACTTTGACGAAGAGCTGGGCGGCAAAATCGGCTATGGCGCTGATGGCGCGTTGTGGCACAAGATGGGGTATCACTACAAGTTCGAGTTTATTCCCAAGGCGCTGGTGTATTATCGTCTTCACCCGGGGCAGGTGACACATCAGGCGGATATTCCCAAATCACAAAAAGAATACCGCGCCTATATGGAGGCCTACTTTGCGGAAATGAAACGGGAGCGGGGTGTCATCAGCAACGCGCCGGGGCCTCGCTCAACTGCGATGTCTGCCGGAATACCTACCGAGTCGCGGCTGGGATATGGAGTGGATCCGGACTTTCCCGAGGAAAAAAGCGGCGGCAAACGAATACTCTGGATTGGAACAGCGGACCCCTGCGGAAATGCGGCGATGTATGCGCGGGCTATCAATCGTCACACTGAGCATCTCTGTCGGGTTGTAACATTTAAGGAAACACGGGGCTTCGACAGTGACATTGTCCTGCGCCGCCAGGGTTGGGCCGGTGATGACGCTCCAATCAATGAACTGACTATTTCCGAAGAAGAGCGGCTTCGTTACCTCGCCGAGAAAGCCGATGTGCTGGTATTTTCAGCCTGCACCTATCCGAAAATGAATCTGGGCGACCAAAGACTGGATGACACTGACGGTCTGCTCTGGGGCAAGCTGGACTGGGCGGATTATAGCAAACGTAAACCATGTGTCGCATTCTTTTTCGGAGCGACATCCACGCGCAAAAACTCCAATTGGTACTGGGACCATTACGCCAAAGAAAAGAAGTGGCGCGTTGCCACCGGGCAACTGGATTTGAAGCGCCGCTGGCAGGACGCGCTGTATGTGCCCACGTGGCTGGACATTGACGCAGAGCGTTATCAGCGTGATATCAAACCATCAGAGAAGGCGCTGATTGTGCAAACCCCGACAGACCCGCCAATCAAAAATTCGGCGGAATTGGAACGGGTAGTCAAAGAGCTGGCTCCGAAATATCCGCACGTCGCGCTGGCTATCAAAACCGGGCTTTCGTATGCGGAATCGCTGGCGTTGAAGCGGCAGGGGCAGATTGCTTTAGATCAAATGCAAGTCAATGACGGCTATTACTGTATGTCCTCCTTGGAAAACTCAGCGCTGGGACTCGTCAATTTTGTCTATGTCGATAAGTTCGGCAGAAATATGATAGCCGAAACTCTGCAGACTGACACATTACCCTGGCTCATAGTTAAAAATGAATCCGAACTAAGCGCCGGAATTGAAGCGTTGTTGAAAGCGCCGGACAGATTACTGCAACTCCAGCGGGAAACATACACATGGATGAGAGAATACTGGCATCCCGCACAACTGGTTCACTACTTAACTGATGCAATTCTGGGAGAGAGCGCTTGATGCCGACTGTAATAGCACAACCGAAACCCGTTGTGGCCTCACATGCCACACCGGAATCAAAACGTGGTCAAATAATCCAGGTTATTTGCGAGCAACTGAAAGACTGCAAGTCTGTGCTTGAACTCGGAGCCGGGCATTTTGAAATGATTGATGCGGTAAACGCCGCAGTGCGTGTCGGGGTTGAAGTCCATGCGCCCTACATTGAACGAAGGATCTGCGACACTTCGGTTGTGGCGATTCGCTATGACGCCACAAAGGCGGCGGAGCTGTTCTCGCAGGACAGCTTTGATGGAGTGATGTTGATTGATTTTATCGAACACCTCAGTAAGCCTGTAGCGTTGAAGCTACTTGAAGATGTCGAACGTATTTGCAGGAAAACCATTTTTGTGCACTGCCCCGCAGGGAATCATCCGCAGGAAGGCGATGCGTTCGGCCTCGGCGGAGAGGAATATCAGTTGCATCGGAGCTCATGGGAGCCGGAAGAGTTTGAAAACTTAGGATTCGCAACGGTAGTAATAGACGGTTTCTTCGATGATAAACCGGACTGTGACTCACGTGCAATAGTAGCGGTTCGCAGATTATGAACCATAGTAGAATAAGAAGAACAAGAATCATACAAGGAGTGTAAAACAATGGCAAAGATTCTCGTAACCGGATGCATGGGCACCTTAGGGAAGCCGCTCGTGCGTGAACTGCAGAACCGTGGACATGAAGTCTGGGGTTGTGATTTGCAACATCACGCGATGGAAAACTATATCCGCGCTGATGTCAGCAACTATCGCCAGCTTGAGCGTGTGTTCGAGCAGAACTATGACTATGTGTATCATCTCGCGGCGGAGTTTGGCCGCATCAATGGCGAGGAATACTATGACACGCTCTGGGCGACGAATGTAATCGGCACGCGAAACATTCTTGAATGGCAGAAACGCAAGGGGTTCAAGCTCATCTTTTCGTCGTCATCTGAAATCTACGGTGAGTCTGAAGAGAAGATTCTTTCAGAAGATTTGCCGTTGCACAAACCGATTCTTCAGCATAATGATTATGCGGTAACCAAATGGGTCAATGAAGTGCAGATAATGAACTTCGAAAAGCGTTTTGAGTCACCGATAGTGCGTCTGAGGTTCTTCAACGCCTACGGTCCCGGGGAACACTACCATCGGTATCGCTCAGTCGTATGTCTCTTTTGTTATCGCGCCTTGATGGGTATTCCGTATGAAGTTTTCGAAGGTTATCACCGTGTGTTCATGTACATTGATGATTTCATCCCGACATTGGCTAATGTCTGCGAGCGTTTCACGCCCGGACGGGTCTACAATATCGGCGGCTCGGAATATCGCTCAGTCAAAGAACTTTCTGATATCATTCTCGATTACACCGGGGCTGATCCGTCATTGGTGACATATTTGCCGGAGGACAAACACAATATCGTCAACAAACGCCCGGCAATCGCTCTGGCGCAGGATGAATTCGACCATCAACTGAATATCTCACTTGAGGAAGGTGTGCCGAAAACCATCGACTGGATGATTGAGGAGTATGGCGTCAATAATCCGCAGAAAAGCGTTCTCACCGGAACAACGCGCCAACCGGCGATGGCCTGAGCTGGCGGCGTCTCGGTACATGAGGCCCCCGGCGGTGTGGATTGTTGAGAAAAACATCAAAGAAGAACGCAACGAATAGAAATGTCGAAAAAAAACCGTCTTTCAAAACGACCACCTTACTTTGACAGTAAGGAAGCGCAAGAGCATTACGCGCGTCTGTGCCGCGCTCATTTCGATGAGTTATGTGAATGGCGCGAAAATGGAGCCGAAGCGGAGTTTGGCAAATTACACCTCTGCGAAGCGGCTCTCTTGACAACACTGCTCTTTCAAAAACTTGCGCGCTGGGATGATGTGTGTCGGGCGGGTGAATCTTTTCTTTCTGCTATTGATGAGGCGCAGGAGAAGTCGACTTCGCTCAAGCAAAGAGAGCGCTGTCGTGTCAATGCAGGTTTTGTCATTGATATTGTGGGACAGGGCTATCTCCAGCTCGAAAAATCTCAACGCGCGGCGCTGTGTTTTGAGACCGCCATTGAGCTCAATCCGCAGATTCAGGACGCGTACATTCACTGGGCCGAGCTGGCGCACCGTCTCGGCATGCGCTCACTGTCCTCTCGAATTGTTTCCGCCGGTCTGAAAATGGTCCCCGGCTCACCGGAGTTGCGCATGATGCAACAGGGTGTGACAAACCGTCCGACCGTCTCAGTGTGTATGATAGTGAAAAACGAGGAAGAGTTCCTTGAGGACTGTCTGCTGTCTGTGCGCGATATAGCCGATGAGATTATTCTCGTAGATACCGGCTCTGATGACAGAACTGTGGAAATTGCCGCATCATTCGGCTGCAAGATATTTCATCAACCCTGGGAAGGTAATTTCTCCAAACATCGCAACTATTCAATTGCACAGGCGACTTCCGACTGGGTGTTCATCATTGACGCCGACGAACGGCTTGTCGAAGAGGATGCGCCGAAGCTGAAGGAGTATCTGCAAAGGACAGAATTCGATTTGCTGTCTTTGACGGTTTACAATGTCGCAGAACGATCAGGTAAAAGCGCAACGTTCCTGCCTTCAGTCCGCATATTCCGGAGTGATCTCGGGCTTCAATACGAGGGGATTGTGCACAATCGTCTGAACTACAAACCGGACATGAAAGAATTACGTTGCCCGGTCGGTTTACTTCATCATGGCTACGATCTGTCGCCTGAAAAAATGAAACAAAAACATGAGCGTTCATTGGCTCTGCTGGAAAAACAACTCGCAGAAGACCCAAAGAATGCTTTTGCGCATTTCAATCTGGCGCAACTGATTCGAGCGCGCGGTAATCTCGAGAGCGAGAGTGATTGTCAGAAAGTAATTGAACACGCCGGGCAGGTTATCGAACTTACTGAGCCGGAGTCACCGGAGTTCGGCAGTATTCATCTGATGGCGCATCACCAGCTTGCCACAGCGTTCTATGCCCTTGCCGACTATCAGCAGGCCGAAGAGGCGTGTCTGCATGCGTTGCGGATTGATGAGACATATCTCGATTGCGTTATCATGCTGGCGCATGTCTATCGCTTGCAGGAGCGCTATGCTGAAGCTGTCAGCTACTATCAGAAATATCTGGAATTGCAGGAGGCATATTCCGAGCATCAGCAAACCAACACGTTGATTATTGTACATCTTAACTCTCGCGCCAATGCCAATTACAATCTGGGTCTGATAGCCGAACAGTCGGCCAACTATCAGGAGGCGCTTGAGCGTTATCGTCAGGCCCTTGCTGAAGAGAGCGATTACCTCGACGCCAATACGCGCGCCGGTTGGATGTATTACCGTCTCTCTCGCAGGGAAACAGCGCAGGAGTGTTTCAGAAAAGACATTGAAGCATATCCGCAGCGGGATTCCGCATATCTTGGTCTGGTTGAAACCTATGCTGATAGTGGCGAATATGATGCGGCTGAAGCCACATTGCGCAACGGCTTGCTGGCCACAGCGGGTTCCGAAGCGATTCTGGCGCGATATAGTGATCTGCTCGTTGATTTGTCACGCCCGAAAGAGGCCTTGCAACTGCTGAAGGATAACGGCGGCTTTGACTCTGAAAACGCATTTTTGTGTGGCGCGTGTGGGCGTGTTGAGCTGTCTCTGGGACAAATAGAGCAGGCGCGGGACTCGTTTATGAAAGCCGTGGAATTATCGTCAACTGATAGTCGCACGTTGGCCGGTCTGGCTGATGCAAATCTGATGCTTGAGAACAACGCTGAGGCCTGCGAATGGTATGTAAAAGCGCTTGCCGAAGATCCTCACTCGGCGCATTTGATGCGCAACTACGCGATAGCGCTGGCGCGAAACGGGCTTCATGCGGAGGCGGTTGACAGACTATTGGAGTATGCTCCGGTTGCGCCGGATGATCGTGAGTCACGCCTGATTCTCGGGGCTTTGCTCCTGCGGCTGAACCGGGGGGGAGAGGCGCTGGAAGTGTATGAGCAAATGCTGCGTGAGTCTCCCGACGATGAGGAGGCGCTGCTGGCATTGTCTGATTGTTACCTCTCTCTCGGTGGCGACGAAGCCGCGAAGGTTGGTTACCGGCGTCTCCTCGCGGCGAATCCAAATCACCGGATAGCCAATGAGCGTCTCAAATCTCTTGAAACTCACGAAAAGCCCCAGGACCAGACTGTAGCGTAGTCGCTTCAGAATTCAAGCGTTGGTATAAGGTGTGACGGCCAATGAGTTCCACTCTGGAACAAATTTGCGCATTTGCGGCAATAATTATCTATTCGATTCGTAAACAAACGGGTTCATATACTTTCCTTGTGAAAACAGTGAAGGTTTTGTCCAATTGGCCGAAAAAAATGATACATACATGGCAACCTTCGGTTAATTCCGGAGGGCCGTTTAGCAAGTTTGTACAGGAGAAAGCTATACAAAGTAACATGTATTTATGTTTGTAAGCGCAATGAGTAGGCAGAGCTATCAAGATAAATATGACTAAAGAAATCAGAAAGATTGGAAACCGGTAAAGTATAGGAGGAGAGGGGATTATAGTGACGCTTGTGGCTGCGTCACACTTGAAACCGTCAGAAAACGCACTCAAGAGGGCAATAAGCCCATTGTCACACGATAGGACCGAAGTGAACATGGATGTTCCTGCGTAGACTTTTTGAAGAAGTAAGCAACCCGGAAGTAACACCGTCTGCGCGCTCGCACTGAATCAAGAAACTAAAGCAATTAGCGAGTCATTCAAGGAGGAAGTCAGAAATGGCGCTTCGTATTAACCACAACGTAACCGCGTTAAACGCGAATAGAAACCTGATCAATTCATCGAACATGCTCTCCAAGTCAATGGAGAAGCTGTCCTCAGGTTTCCGGATCAACAGAGCCGCCGATAACCCGGCCGGTCTCGTAATTTCAGAACAGTTCCGCGCTCAGATTGCCGGTCTTAACCGTGCGATTGACAACTCGGAAGGATCAATCAACATGATCCAGACCGCTGAAGGCGCGTTAACCGAAATCAACTCATTGCTCGTCTCCATGAGAGAGCTGTCGATTCACGCCGCCAACGAGGGTTTCAACGATGTCAATCAGCTCGCCGCTGACCAGGCTGAAATTGGAAACGCTCTGAAGACGATCGACCGTATCGCCGCCAACACCGAGTTTGGCACCAAGAAACTGCTTGACGGTTCGAAAGACAACATCGCGACCATCACAAGCTCCAACACGTCCGGTGTTTCGATTGAGCAATCAAACTTGAAATCCGGCACACATTCAATCACAGCTACAAAAACCGCTGACGCCACCGCGACTCTGAACACCACGTCGCTTGGTCTGTCTTTGGTTGGTAATGGCACACCGACGAACCTTGAAGAGAAGATTCACAATATCGATGTTCTTCAGGCTTCCGACGTTGCCAAGAAGACTTCCGGCAAAATCAATATCACTGACGCATTTGCGAATTCACTCGTTTTGGCCACAGCAGCGGACAAAGCCAATGTGGATTCCGCCGCAACAGTCGGCGCCGCTACCGTGGATGCCTCAACTGCCGGAAACTACACCGTCGTCATCAACTATCAGGAAAATGGCGAAGCCACCACAGGCGATCAGACTTTGACAGTCGCGCTCGCCGCAGGTGACACATCCGCTCAGGTCGCCTCGAAGTTCCAGACCGCCATTAATGCGAACGCCGCATTGACCGGTAAGGTAAACGCCTCAATCAATGCCAATAGTCTGCGCTTTGAAGCACAGAATATCGGCGCCAACTATTCATTCAAAGTTTCGTCGGCATCCAACGACGCGACTGCGAATTACTTCACCTTCACGGCCGGCGCCTCTGACCGTGGTGTTTCAGACAATGTGTTGAACTTTACCGCCACGACAGCGTCAAACGCAGGTACAACCGCCGCAGTTACTGTCGCAGCAAACACATACACATCGGTCGCAGCCTTGAACACTGCTATCAATACCGCATTGGGCACAGCGTTTGCCAAGGTCCAGGGTGACAACACTGCCAATGATATCGTAGCGACAGTCGTTGGCGCATCGAGTGACCAGATTGAGTTTGCGACTCGTGACGAAGGTTCAGCGTTCAAGATCAAACACAATGCCATCAATGGCGACAAGGGCGATCTGGAGAATGTCCTGAATTTGACTAATGACACAACTGCTAATGCCGGTGTCGATGCATTGGTCAGTTTTGATAACTTCACCAATACTATCAGCTCGGTGAAGTATGCCGGGACGAACACTGCGGTCACATTGCAGAACAAGGCCACCGGCTCGACGAACGTTGGCACAATCAAGATGAATATTGCCAGCGCCCAGACGGGTATCAATGTCGGCAATCTTTTGCTTGACGCTAAAGCCGCCAAGTTTGACGTGCGTTTGAACGCCGGCCCGGCGACAGCCGTCACAGCCGGTAAGGAAGCTGACATCTTCAGCGCCGACCGCACCCAGTCTGTCAAGGTGAAGTATGCGTTGAACTCCACCGGTGGCACCGAGACCATCTTTAATACTGACCAGTCACTTGTCTTCCAGATTGGTGGCTCTGTCGGTCAGACTGCCACAATCGGTCTGCGTGGCATGGCCGCGAAGTCACTTGGCAAGAACCTTGCCGGTAATATGTTCTCGAGTCTCTCGGCTATCGACGTGACAACCGCCGCAGGCGCTCAGGATGCGCAGGCCGTCATTGACGCCGCGATTAACGAGGTGTCCGAAACACGTGGTACACTTGGTAGCTTCCAGAAGAACACTCTGGAATCCAACCTGCGTAACCTGCGTATTGCCTCACAGAATCTGACCGCCGCCGAGTCGAATATCCGTGACACGGATATCGCCAAGGAAATGTCTGAGTTCACCAAGAACCAGATTCTGGTCCAGGCCGGCACCGCGATGCTTGCCCAGGCCAACCAGATTCCACAGGCAGTGCTGTCGTTGTTCAGATAGTACCGGTTCGGATAATCATTTAACCGCGCAAGCGGTAAGAATGGATATCAACGGAAGGGAGCCCTCATTTGAGGGCTCCCTTTTCTGTTCAAGCAGATTCGAACAAGGCCGGATTAGGACTCAATTTTGACACTAAACATATCTTGCCCGCCGCCGATACAAGAAATGAGGGACTGTGCAAAAGTTGCGCTTCCCGGTCGGGTCGCTGAGAGGCGATTCGTCCTAAGTTGTTGAAACGTATATGCAAACAAGGGTTCACCTGAGGTGAGTTATGCAAGGAGTAGGCGCAAATAGTATTACCGGTATCTCGTCGGGATTGGATACCAATGCCATTGTTAAGGCGATTATCAACGCCGAGCGTGGCACAGCCCGTCTGCTTGAGGTGCGTCAGGCCGAGAAAACAAACATGGTTTCGGCCTATAAGGCCATCGAAGCCAAGTTTCTCGCTATTCAGTCACAACTCGGGCTCCTGGGCAAGTCGGCGACATTCGACAAGATGAATATCACGTCGTCGGATACTGACAGCGTTGAAGTCAGCGGGTTGGACAACGCCATCCCCGGTACATTTGATGTGCGTGTCACACAATTGGCGCGTAATAATCAGCTCGCCTCACAGGGCTTTGATGATCAGAATGCGAATATTCTCGGCACAGGAACGTTCAAAATAAGTGTCGGGGATGCAAGTTTCACCGACATAACCCTGACATCCAACAAC